>DASTYD010000193.1:0-15590 GCA_035765175.1 Gaiellaceae bacterium | reverse complement strand
TGCCTCGAGGCTGCCGAGCGCGTGATGCCGTGCGCCCGCGGGGAGCAGGAGCATGCCGCTCGCGCGAATCAGGCGCCCCGCCCTGCGGACTGCTTCAGGAAGGCGCTCGGTCGGGTCCTCCTCCGCAGGGAGCTCGGCGAGAGGGAAACGCGACCCGGCAAGCTCGGCGGCCAGGGCCTCGGAGCGGCTGATGACGGCGTGGACGCCGAGCATCCGGTCCTGGTCGGCGACCCTGATCGCGACCGCGTCCGCCCCGATCACCTCGGCACAAGCCCGGCCGAGGCCGTCGAGCGCCTCGCGGAGCCCACTCTCGTCGGCCGCGCGCCGCCCTGCTACGGCGAGCGCCTCGAGCCCTTGCTCGGAGATGCCGTCCATAAGCCCCCCGGAAAGGTATCCCGACACGGATCGCCCGGTAAGCCGTGGCGCCGTTTATGCTCTCTTCTATGGCCCAGCCGGCTCGCCGTCCGGAGATGGTCGATGAGTCGCTGGAGCTCGATCCGGCCGCTGTTCAACGCGCGTACGAGCTGCATCGAGCCCGGCGGCGCTCTCGTCGGAACCACCAGCGCGAGACGAAGCGCGCACAGGTTCGCTTCTGGTTCGTACTCCTCGCGCTCGTGGCCGCGAGCATCTACCTGAGCATCGTCATCTGGCACCAGATCGAGCGAACCTTCGGCCTATAGGGAGATACTTCGCGACCGTGGAGCCTTCGGAGCCCTATCCGCCTGAGCGCCCGCTGCCGCCGGCCGAGCCCGAGGGGGATCTGCTCGTTTCGCTCCAGGGCGGCATCTGGGCGATGGGTGAGCGGGTCACGGCGTTGGCGGGGCTCGTCCTGATGCTCTCGTCGTTCATGGGCTGGTATGCCGGCTCGGACGAAGGCCCGACGATCGCCGTCATCGGCTGGCACACGGGCGTGATCGGCAAGCTCGTCTTCCTGCTCGGCCTCGCCGTCGTCGTCCTCGTCGTCCTCCACGAGCTCGGCATCGAGCTGCCCGCCACGGTGCCGGAGAGCCTCGTGATCATCGTCATCGGCGCCCTCTCGACGATCCTCGTCCTCGTCCGGCTGATCTCCGTCCCCGACCGCTTCTTCCCGTTCGACGGCCGCGGAATCGGGATCTGGATCGCGCTCATCGCTGCGCTGGGCTTGATCGTCGGCGGGCTTCTACGAGCCGGCGAAGAGCTGTAGCAACCGCCAGCCCGAGTAGCGCCCCGCCGATCACGTCGATCGGGTAGTGAACGCCGACGTAGACGCGCGAGAACGCGATCAGCGCGGCGAGCACGAAGAGAGGCACCTTCGGGAGCGGCGTCAGCCAGGCGAGGAGCGCCGCCGCGGCGAAGCTGGTCGCGGCGTGGCCGGAGGGAAAGGACGGATTGTCCGGCAGCCGGACGAGCGGCGCCGGGTCGGGATAGTCGAGCGGCGGTCGGTCACGGCCGATCGCGTAGCGGATGACCAGCGACAGCAGGTCGGCAAGGAGGCTGCCGAGAAGGACGTACATGAAGATCGCGGGTCGCCGCCAGTAGAGGGCGGAGATGGCGGCGATGACGAGGAAGATCGCGCCTTGCACTCCGATGTGCGAGAGCGAGACGAAGAACGGGTCGAGCCAGTCGGTCCGGTGGTGGACGACCCAGCGCTCGAGCCGTGCGTCGAGATTGGCGACGGCGCCGCTCGCGGTGCCGTCCTCAGGACGCCGGGCTTAGCCCGGTGTCCGTCGGAAATGACCGGTCGACACGTCTGAACGCGACCACAACGGGTCTAGGCCGGGACGAGCTGCTTGGTCGATTCGATCAGCTGCTGCGGGTTGAAGGGCTTGCCGATGAAGCCCTGGGCGCCCCTTGACGTCGCGGCCCTCATCGAATCCTCTTCGACCTTGCCGCTGAACATGATCACCGGGATCGAGCCGACGCCGTGTCGCTCGTGGACGCGGCGGAGCATCTCCCAGCCGTCCACCTTGGGCATCATCACGTCGAGGAGAATCAGGTCGGGAGGCTCCTCCTCGAGCACCTCGAGCCCTTCCTCCGCGCTCCCCGCCTCGCGCACAGCGTAGCCCTCCATCTCGAGGTTGACGCGGATGAACTCCCTGAGACGCTCGTCGTCGTCGACGATGAGAATCAGCCGGCGAGCACCTTCAGGCCGCCGGGGGAGCGACGCCCCGCCGCGCTCGAGGAACTGGTCGAGATCGCTGCGCCGGTAGCGGCGGTGCCCTCCCGGCGTATAGAAGGCGGGCAGCCGGCCGCTGTCCGACCACTTGCGGATGGTGCTCTGGGCCATGCCGAGGTACTTCGCGGCTTGGCCGAGCGTCAGCCAGTCCGGCTCATTCGCCGGCACCGGTGTCCTGGCCGCTGCGTCCTGTTCCTCACTCATCCGAGAAATCTGACTAAAAGTGCCCTTTCCTTTTAGCGTATTGCTGCACTCTATGGTGCCGTCACGGTGACGGTAACCGTCTCGGCGGTGAGCGTGGCAGGTTCGAGCGTGCGGATCGAGGTGTTCGTGCCGGCCGGCGGTGATGCATCGTCCATCGCCTGACCGATCGCAACGCCGACCGCGAACACGACCAGGAATGCCGCGACGCGGAAAGCCCACCTTCCGACTCGTTGCCGATCCCGGCGCGCCCGAGGTCTCATGGCGCGTAGTCGACGGCGCCGCGCGCATAGACGTGGAAGGCGGCATCCCCGACGAGGGCGAGATCGGTGACGCCCCCGAGGCCAGAGCCGAGGACGTCGAGCAACCAGCGGTCGGCGTCTACGTAGGCCTCGGCCAGCTCGGCGAGCGTGAACGTCTGACCCACCCTTCGGTTCAGCTCGTCGAGGACGAGCCCCACCTGCTCGAGCAGGCGCAGGTAGAGGTTCCGTTCAGCCGCCTGGTCGGAAAGGCGGCGGTGCCCAGCCGCCCATTGCTGGCGGGCGCTCTCGACAGCGACTTCCGTCATCCCGCGTCGATCATAGGGACGTATCCGTGTCGCCCATGCAACATTTCTCGGGCCAGAGCGGCACGACTTCGGCGAGAATCCGCTCACCGAGGAGGTAGCCCGGGTTGGCGAGCGCGAACGCCGCGTGGGCGTGCAGGCACTTGAGCTGCTCCGATTTGCTCGAGCCCCCGATGCCGAGCTCGAGCGAGGCTCCGTCGTCGGGGCCGGTCTCAGGCCCGGCGAGCTCGGTGCGCAGACGCCGCTGCTCTGCCGTCGCTCGTTCCAGGCTCTGCGCGAGCGCGGGATCGCTCCTCGCGGCCTCGGTCCAACGCTCGACCCCGCCGGCAGCTTCGAGCCGCGCGATCGCCGCGACGAGGTGGCGGCAGGTCACGTAGTACGTCGTTGGAAACGGCTCACCGTTCTCGTCGTACGGCCACTGCTCGGTCACTCCGGGTGCGCCGAACGGGCAGCGCACGACGACGCGCTTGAAGGCGCGTGGCGGGCGGCGGAGCTGCCGCTCGACCAGCTGCGCTTCGCTCGCTTTCACGGGTGAACCCCTGGCTCCCCCGTGGACCCCCTCCTTGCTGTTGGAATCTCGGTTCAAATCGGTTCAGGAGCCGGCGGCTAGTGACGAAGGCTCCAATGTTCTCCTCTCGGACGTGAGCCTCCCGCCGGGCACAGCCCGGCTCCGGCGGCGTGTGTCGGTGATCTCCGAAAGCGTATGCGGGCAGAAGCGAATCTAGCGTTCGGTGCGCTCGTGGGTCCGGCGCCAGGCCGCGATGCCTTTGACGATGAAGAGGCGTTCGCCCGGCTTCACGTAGCCGAGGCGCCGGGCCTCGCGCTCCAGGGCGGCTGGAGTGTCTCCCTCGGCGAGTCGCCGCTCGAGTCGCAGCTTCTTCGCGCGCAGCTCCCGAACCTCGGCCGTCCGCTCCGCGAGCGCGTCCCGGGTCGAGACATAGCTGCGGAGCGGCTGCGAGTACAGAAAGGCGATGAAGAGCACAACGCCGACGGCGAGCCAGCGCAGGAGAAACCGCCCGCGTGGAATGCGGTGCCGAGTGCGTCGCTTCTTCGAGTTGCCACGGGCCATTCTCGGCCGTGTCCTTCGTGAGCGAGCACCACCGTCCTCCCGCGCCGCAGCCACGAAGTCGGCACGGACCTGGCACAGACACGTGCGTCATTCACGAGTACGCTCGCAGCGGGGAGGAAGCTGGGTGCACCTAAATAGAGGCGGTCTAACCGCTCTCGTAGGCGCTTCGATCCGCCGCCGGAGCCGGGCTCCGCCCGGCGTGAGGCTCACAAGACACAGAAACCGGAGCGAGAACACCTGGGGGCCGCTCCTGAAACACCCGAACCATGCCCCCGCCCGCAAGGAGGGGCGCACGGGGGAACCAGGGGTTCCCCCGTGAAGCGAGCGAAGCAAAGCGCTAGGCGACGTCGACTTTGATCACGTTCGTTGTTCCCGGGAGATTGACTGCGGTGCCCGCCGTGATCACCACGAGGTCGCCTTCCGCGACCAGCCCGCTCGCGCGCGCGGCGTCGAGTGACCTCGACCACAGGTCGTCGACGTCCACCGCCTCCTGAATCGGCATCGGCGTCACCCCCCACTCGATCGCCATCTGCCGGAGCGCGTAGTCGTGGTGCGACATGCCGATGATCGGCTTCCTCGGCCGCAGCCGCGCGACCGCGGACGCCGTCCGGCCCGTGAACGTCGGCACGAGGAGCGCCTCGGCGCCGAGCGACTCCGCGAGGTCGCAGGCCGCGTTCGACATCGCCTGCCCGATCGTCGGCTCCTCGCTCGCGTCCGGCAACTCGTGCCGGTACCCGAGGCTGGGCTCGACGGCCCGCGCGATGCGATCCATGTAGGCGACCGCCTCGACGGGGAAGTCCCCACGGGCGGTCTCACCGGAGAGCATCAGCGCCGAGCTGCCGTCGAGGACAGCGTTCGCGACGTCGCTCGCCTCGGCGCGCGTCGGCTCGGCGTGGTGGACCATCGACTCGAGCATCTGCGTGGCTGTGATCACCGGGCAGGCGCGTTCGAGCGCGGCGAGGATGATCTGCTTCTGGATGAGCGGCACGATGGCCGTCCCGACTTCGACGCCCAGGTCGCCGCGGGCGACCATCACCGCATCCGCCTCGCCCAGGATCGCCTCGAGCGCCTCCACCGCCTCGGACTTCTCGATCTTGGCGATCACGTGGGCGTGCGAGCCGGCGGATTCGATCAGCTCCCGGAGGTCGCGCACGTCGGCGGCGGAGCGCACGAACGACAGGGCCACGAAGTCGACGCCGAGGTCGAGCGCGAAGTCGAGATCGTCCATGTCCTTGCGCGTCAGCGAGGGAATGGGCACCGGCACGCCGGGAACGTTCACGCCCTTGTGGGTCTCGACGATGCCGCCGGCGAGGACGGTGCACCGGGCTCGTCCGTCCTCGACCGACTCGACCCTGAGCCGGAGCAGCCCGTCGTCGATCAGGATTTCGTGGCCGGGCTGAAGCACCTCGCCGACCGCGGTCGGCGCGACCGGCAGCTCGCTGTCCGTCGCCGTGTCCTCGGCCGCGACGATCACCTCTTGGCCACGGTCGAGCGTGACCGGCGCCGGAAGCTCACCGATCCGCACCTTCGGCCCCTGAAGGTCGGCGATGATCGCGATCGGCCGCCCGACGTCCTTCTCGATCTCGCGCACGAGCTCGATGCGTTGCGCGTGGTCCTCGTGCGTCCCGTGCGAGAAGTTCAGGCGTGCCGCGTCCATCCCGGCTTCAGCGATGGCTCGCAGTGTTTCCGGGGAGGAAGAGGCCGGACCGACCGTTACGACGATCTTCGTCCGGCGAGGCGTCTCGGCGGACATCGAGCTCAGACTAGCTCCCGGCTCGGGCAGACTTCGCGCCGATGTTGCGACAAGCCTGGACGCGCAATGCAGAGGATTGGATTCGCTGGGCGCGCGAGCCGGGTCACGACAGTTATTGGCGATTTCACCGCGATCGTTTCCTCGAGCTCGTGCCTGCTCCTGGGCGGCTCACACTCGACATCGGCTGCGGGGAGGGAAGATTGAGCCGCGACCTCGCCGCGCTCGGGCACAACGTGGTCGGGATCGACTCGTCGGCGAAGGTGATCGCAGCTGCTCGTGAGCTCAGCCCCGAGCTCGAGTTCATCGAGGCGGACGCGGCGGACATGCCCATCGCGGACGCGTCGGTCGACCTCGCGGTCGCGTTCATGTCGCTCATGGACATCGACGACATGTGCGGCGCGGTTCGGGAGACAAGCCGGGTGCTGGCGCTGGGCGGCCGGCTGGTACTCGCGGTAGTCCACCCCATGAACTCGGCCCACGAGTTGGACCGCGAGGGAAGACACCCTGAAGACTGGCTCGTCCTCACAGAAAGCTATTTCGACCGCCGCGTCTACCGCGACGACGTCGAGCGCGACGGGTTACGGATGGTCTTCGAGAGCCGCCACTGGACACTCGAGGACTACTTCGACGCGGTTCTCGGGGCAGGGTTTCGCATCGAGGCGCTGCGCGAGATCGGCTCCCCCGCACATCCCCGGTGGTCGCGTTACCCGCTGTTCCTTCACCTCTTGGCGGCGAAAGCGTCCCAGCCCGGATAGCTCGCGTCCGCGCCCAGCTCTTCTTCGATTCGCAGCAGCTGGTTGTACTTCGCGACCCGGTCGCTGCGCGAGGGGGCGCCGGTCTTGATCTGGCCGGCGTTCGTCGCGACGGCGAGGTCGGCGATCGTCGTGTCCTCTGTCTCACCCGACCGATGCGACATGACGACGCCGTAGCCGTTCGTCCGCGCGAGCGCGATCGCGTCGAGGGTCTCGGTCAGCGTCCCGATCTGGTTGACCTTGATCAGGATCGCGTTCGCGACCTTCTCCTCGATCCCGCGCTCGAGGCGCTCGACGTTCGTCACGAACAGGTCGTCGCCAACGAGCTGGGCCCGGTCACCGACCCTCGCCGTGAGCTCCTCCCAAGCCGCCCAGTCGTCTTCCGCGGCGCCGTCCTCGATCGAGACGATCGGAAAGCGGTCGAGCATGCCCGTCCAGAAGTCGGCGAGCTCGCCCGACGACGCCGTTCGGCCTTCGAACGAGTATCGCCCGTCGGCGTAGACCTCGCTCATCGCCGGATCGAGGGCGATCGCGATGCGGTCCCTGTGCCCCGCTCGCTCAGCGGCCTCGAGAATCTTCTCGATCGCCTCCTCGCTCGAGCCGAGGTCGGGGGCGAATCCACCCTCGTCGCCCACTGCCGTCGACAGGCCGGCCTCCTCGAGCAGCTTCTTGAGGGTATGGAACACCTCGACCGCGATCCGGAGCCCCTCGTGGAAGGTCTCCGCGCCGCCCGGCACGATCATGAATTCCTGCAGGTCGAGTGAATTGTCCGCATGCGCGCCGCCGTTGACGACGTTCAGCATCGGCACCGGGAGCACATGCGCGTCGGCGCCTCCGACCCAGCGGTAGAGGGGCACGCCCCCGTCGGCGGCCGCGGCCTTCGCCGTCGCGAGTGAGGCGCCGAGGATCGCGTTGGCCCCGAGTCGCGCCTTGTTCTTCGTGCCGTCGAGCGCGATCAACGCGTCGTCCACCGCCGCCTGGTCGGCGCTGTCGAGCCCGACCAGTGCCTCGGCGATCTCCGTGCGGACGTTCTGGACAGCCTTGCCGACGCCCCTGCCGAGGTAGGCCTTCGGATCCCCGTCGCGCAGCTCGACGGCCTCGTGCTGCCCTGTAGAGGCGCCAGACGGGACGGCGGCCCGCCCGACGTGCCCCGACTCGACTTCGACCTCGACCTCGACGGTCGGGTTGCCGCGCGAGTCGAAGATCTGGCGGCCGCGAACAGAGGTGATCCCCGAGCTCAGCGGAACTCCTCCTTCGCAGCGTCGAAATAGCGGTCCTGCTCCTCGAGCGGGAGCTTCGTGAACACACGGCCGTCGACCTTCGCGAGCTCTTCGGCCCGCTCGACCCGGTCGGCGAACCGCCTCGCCATCGTGCGCAGCGCGAGCTCGGGATCGACGTTCAACCGACGCGCGACGTTGACGGCGGCGAACAGCACGTCGCCGAGCTCCTCGAACACATGTGGATCGGGCTCGGCCTCGGGCGCGGGCTCGCCGGCCGCGCCAAGCGCCTCCTTGAGCTCTCGCAGCTCGTCGTCGAGGTCGGCGAGCGCCGCGGCCGTGTCGGGGTACTCGAACTCGATCGCCGCCGCGCGGCGCTGAAGCTTCCGTGCGTAGAGCAGAGCCGGGAGCGTTTCGGGCACGTCGTGGAAGATCCCCTCGCGCCCCTCGTCTCGGCGCTTGATCTGTTCCCAGTTCTCACGCACACCCCCTGCGGTTCGCGCCTCGGCGTCTCCGAACACGTGCGGGTGGCGGCGGACGAGCTTCTCGTGGATTCCGCGGGCCGCCTGCTCGAGGTCGCCCTGCCCCTTCTCCTCGAGCAGGAGCGCGAGGAAGTAGACCTGGAAGAGCAGGTCGCCGAGTTCGTCGAGAAGCTTCTCGGGACGGTCCTCGAGCGCCGCGTCGGCGACCTCGTACGCCTCCTCGACCGTGTGCGGCACGATCGTCCGCGCCGTCTGCTCGCGGTCCCACGGGCAGTCCCGGCGCAGCCGCTCGGTCAGCTCCTGGAGGTCGAGGAGCGCGCCCGAGAGTGACAACTAGCGCGTCGTCGGCGTGGCGTTGGTGGACGCAGGCGGCTCGTAGCCGACCTGGTACGTCGTCTTCTCCTCGAAGCTCTTCCGAGTGTCGTCGACCCAGTCCTTCATCGCGTCCGTCTTCTCCTGCTGGAGGAGCTGCTGGCGGATCGCGGGTTTCACCTCGGAGAGCGGCGTGACCTTCTGCTTCTTGATCCCGTTGAGCGCGAGGATGATGTGCCAGCCGTACGACGTCTTGACGGGTTGCGAGATCTCACCCGTCTCGAGCGCGAACGCGGCCTTGTCGAACTCAGGCACCTGCCGGCCCTTCGAGATCGGAAGCTTGCCGCCTTGCTTCTTCGTGCCCGGGTCCGTCGAGTACTTCTTCGCCAGGGCCGCGAAGTTCTCGCCGCCCTTCGCGCGTTGGTAAAGGCTCTCCGCGAGCGCCTTCTTCTTGACCAGGATGTGGCGCACGTCGCGGCTCGCCGGCTGGACGTAGTTCTGCTTGTTCTTCTTGTAGTACTCCTCGATCTCCTTTTCGGAGACCGTCACGCCGGCGGTGACCTTCTCGTAGATCTTGTTCTGGACGACGCTCGCGCGCACGTCTTCGCGCACCTGCTCGTCGGTGACGCCCTGCTTCTTGATCTCGGCGCTGTACTTCTTGTCGCAAGCTGAGTCGCACTTGCCGTTCTTGCCGAAGTACTGCGCCTTGATCGTCTGCATCTGCTTCTCGACGTCCGAATCGCTGATCGTCAGCCCGAGCTCGTCGGCCCTCTGCTCGAACTGCTCGCGCTGGACGAGGAACTGCATGGCCTGGCGACGCAGGGCGACGTACTGCGGAGTGCCGGCGGCCGGGAAGTCCTGCTTGTTCCTCGCGTAGTTCTCACGCGCGCGGTCGATCAGCTGGTCGAACTGCTCCTTCGTGATCGGCTGATCGCCGACGACGGCCACGTCGTTCGCCCCAACGCTCTCGTTCTCGGAGCCGCAGCCGGCCGCGACGAACGCGGCAAAGAGGCCGACGGCGAGAAGGGCGATCAGAGGGGCGCGTTTCATGAAAAGAGCGCCTTTTGCAGCGATTTTAATCACGCTGCTCGGCGCGTTTCGAGTATAGCATCGACCAGTTCGAGCGCTTCCGGGAACTCCTCGTGCTTAACCGAAACTTCATTTCGGGCCGTCCGGTAGACGGCGGTGTCGACGCGGTCGCGAAGGGCGCGCAGCTCCTCTGACCCGAGGACGAGCGGGCCGACGGTCGAGCGCCCGCCGCGGAAGACGAGGTAGTCCGCGCCGAGTTGCGCGAGCTTGAGCTTCGCCGCCTGGATCGCGAACAGGTTCTGGACCGGCTCGGGCAGCGGCCCGTACCGGTCGACCGTCGCCGCTTCGAGCTCACGAAGCTCGTCCTCCGACTCGGTGAGAGCGAGCCGCCGGTGGAGGTCGATCTTCTGCGCTTCGGCCGGGATGTAGTCCGCGGGCACGTACGCGTCGATCCTCGCGTCGACCCGGACCGGCCGGGCCACGGTGCGTTTCTCGCCTGCGAGCTCCGCCACCGCCTCGCCGAGCAGCTCGACATAGAGCTCGAAGCCGAGCGCCGCAAGGTGCCCGTGCTGCTCCGCGCCGAGCAGCTCGCCGGCTCCGCGGATCTCGAGATCGCGCATCGCGATCGCGAACCCCGCGCCGAGCTCCGTGTGGTCGGCGAGCGTCGCGAGCCGCGCCCGCGCCTCCGGGGTCAGCTCGGACGCGTCCGGATAGAAGAGGTACGCGTGAGCGAGGAGATCGGAGCGGCCGACCCGCCCGCGGATCTGGTAGAGCTGGGCGAGCCCGAGGGCGTCGGCCCGCTCGACGACCAGCGTGTTCGCCTGCGGGATGTCGAGGCCGGACTCGATGATCGTCGTCGAGACGAGCACGTCCGCGTCGCCGCGCAGGAACAAGAGCATCTTCTCCTCGAGCTCGCGCTCCCGCATCTGCCCGTGCCCGACGGTGACCCGGAGCCCCGGCACGAGCTGCCGGATGCGGTCGGCCGCGTCGTCGATCGTCTCGACCCGGTTGTGCAGGTAGAACGACTGGCCGCCCCGCGCTGTCTCGCGCTCGAGCGCAGCCTTGACGAGCTCTTCGTCGTACTCGCCGACGTGCGTTCTGATCGGCCGGCGACCCTCGGGCGGCGTCTCGATGATCGAGATGTCTCTCAGGCCGGAGAGGGACATGTGCAGGGTGCGCGGGATCGGCGTCGCGGTCAGCGCGAGCACGTCCACTTCGAGGCGAAGTGAGCGGAGGAGCTCCTTCTGGGCAACGCCGAACCGCTGTTCCTCGTCGACGATCACGAGGCCGAGCTCTTTCGGGATCACGTCGCGGGACAGGACACGGTGCGTTCCGATCAGGACGTCGACCTTGCCGGCCTGAAAATCGGCCAGCACGCGCTTGATGTCGGCCGGCTTGCGGAAGCGCGAGACCATCTCGACGGTGACCGGGAAGTCGCGGTAGCGCTCGCGGAAGGTGTTCCAGTGCTGCTGTGCGAGGACCGTCGTCGGCACGAGCATCAGCGTCTGCTTGCCGTTCAGCGCGGCGGCGAAGGCGGCCCGGACGGCGACTTCCGTCTTGCCGAAGCCGACGTCGCCGCAGACGAGGCGGTCCATGGGGCGCGGCGCCTCGAGATCCTCCTTGACCGCTTCGATGGCGGCAGCCTGGTCGGCGGTCTCCTGGTACGGGAACTCGGCCTCGAGGCGCTCGAGCCAGTCCTGTGACAGGTCGAACGAGATCCCGGTCGCGTTCTGGCGTCTCGCGTAGAGCTGCAGCAGCTCGCCCGCGAGCTCGCGGATGGCGGCGCGCGCCCGGCTCTTGAGCAGGTTCCAGGCCTTGCCGCCGAGCTTCGAGAGCGCAGGCACCTTGCCGTCGACCCCCACGTAGCGCGACACCTTGCCGATCTGCTCATGCGGGACGTAGAGGCGGTCCTCGCCGCGGAAGGCGAGCTGGAGGTAGTCGCGGGTGATGCCCGCGATCTCTCTCGTCTCGAAGCCGAGTAGCTGGCCGAGCCCGTGGTCTTCGTGGACGACGTAGTCGCCGGTGCGGAGCTCGGCGAACGACTGGAGCGCGCGGCCGGCGGGGGCGGCGCGGCCGCGTGCGCGGCGGCGGAAGACCTGCGTGTCCGGGAGCAGGGCGAGGCCGAGGTCGCGCCAGACGAAGCCTCGGCGAGCCGGGCTGACGGCGAAGAGGAGCTCGGCCTCGTCGGGAAGCTCGTCACCGGGCTCCACGAGCCGCGCTTCGACGCGACGCAGCATGTTCTGGGTTCTGAGCGCCTCTCCCTGGAGCGGGAAGGCGACAACGGTGCGGAGGCCGCCCCTGACGAGCGCTCGCAGCTCGTTCTCGGCTTCGGCCAAGCCGCGCGCGGCGATCGCGGGGCGCTGGGCTTCGAACGCGAAGGGCTGGCCAGCCGGGAGGGAGGCGAGCTCGACGGAGTCGTCCAGCGGCACCGGCTCGAGCGCTTCCTCGGCCCAGACCTCCTCGACGTCCCCGCGCTGCCAGACGAAGTCCGGGCCGGTCGGGATCGGAGGCGCGAGGTCGTCGGGGATCGGATGCGGGGCATCCGGGGCCTCGTCGTCGTCGTCGAGCCTGAGCTCGACGAGATCGAGTCGCCGCTCGGCGGCCGGGTAGATCGTGGCGGCGTCAACGGGATGCAGCGTGCGCTGCGTGAAGGGCGAGAACGCGCGCATGCTCTCGATCTCGTCGCCGAAGAGCTCGATGCGGAGCGGCTCGCGACCCGTCGCCGGATAGACGTCGACGATCCCGCCGCGAAGTGCGAACTGCCCGCGCTCCTGCGCCTGGTCGACCCGCTCGTAGCCGGCGAGTGCGAGCTGCTCGGCGAGGGCGTCGATACCGGGGTCGTCGCCGGGGGCGAGGCGGATCGGCGCCGGCCGCGCCTCCGGTGGGGGCATCGGCTCGGCGAGCGCCGCGGCCGACGCGCTGACGTGGCCGCCGGCCGAAAGGACGTCGAGGGCGCGCGCTCGCTCGCCGACGAGGTGCGGCGGCGGCTCGAGCCCCGAGCCCCAACTGACGCCCCGGCTCGGGAGGAGCGCTACGTGCTGGTCTCCGATGAACCAGCCGGCGGCCTCGGCGACGTCGCGCGCGTCCGCGTCCTCGGGTGTGAGGACGACAAGCGCCCGACCGAGCTCCTCGTGCAGCGCCGCGACGAGCAGCGGGAGCGCGGGTTCCGAGACACGCGCGCGCGTGTCTGGCAGCTCCTCGACGAAAGCGCGGAAGCGCTCGCTGTCGGCGAGCTCGCGAACGAGCGGATACAGGACGGGTCGGTCCATGACGAGCGACGGAACGGGCGTTCCGCGCGGCAAATGCTACTTAGAGCGGGCGCACGAAGAACTCGTCGCCGGGCGCGTCCGGTGCGTCTCCCGGCGTCTCGACGTATGCCCGCGCCTGGAGCCCGAACAGCTCCGCGTACAGCCCGTCGGCGGCCATCAGCTCACTGTGCGACCCCTCCTCGATGACGCGTCCCTCGTGGAGCACATAGATGCGGTCGGCCGAGCGCACGCTGGAGAAGCGGTGGGAGATGAGGACGACCGACCGGCCTTCGAGCAGTTCGCGCAGCCGTTCGAAGAGCCGGCTCTCTGCGCGAGCGTCGAGGGCCGCGGTCGGCTCGTCGAGAATGACGAACGGCGCGTCGCGGAAGAACGCCCGGGCGAGCGCCACTCGCTGCCACTGCCCGATCGAGAGGTCGTAGCCGCCGGCGAACTCGCGTCCGAGCATCGTCTCGTAGCCTTCGGGGAGCGACGCGATGAAGTCGTCCGCGTCGGCCCGGCGCGCGGCCTCGACGATGTCGTCGAAGTCGTCGACGCGCTCGTGGCGCCCGAGCCCGACGTTTTCGCGCGCCGGTAGCAGGTAGCGCTCGAAGTCCTGGAAGATGACGGCGACGGAGCGGCGCAGCTCGTCGGCGTCCACCTCGGCCAGGTCGGTGTCGTCCCAGCGGATCCGGCCGCGGTCCGGCCGGTACAGGCCGGCGAGCATCTTCGCGAGCGTCGTCTTGCCGGAGCCGTTCTCACCGACGAGCGCGATCACCTCCCCGCGCCGAATCTCCAGCGAGACTCCGGCGACGGCCGGGAACGCCGACTCCGGGTACGTGAAGGAGACGTCGTCCGCACGCAGCACTTCGAAGCCGGAGGGCGCACGCCTCGCGGGCGCAGCCTCGACCGCGGGCTCCAGCTCGAGGAAGGACGAGTAGTCCCTGATGAAGAGCGTCGCCTCGTAGAGCGAGGTGGCGCTCATGTGCAGCCCGTTGAGCTGCGAGGCGAGCTGGTAGAGGCCGAAGACCGCGGCGCCGGTCGCGGCCAGGCTCATGCGGTCCGAAACGTAGAGGTAGGAGAGCATCGCGATCGTCCCGACGGTCACGCCGGACGAGGCGAGCGAGCCGAGCAGCGACCGGCCGGTCCGGCGTCGGGCAAGCGACCGCAGCTCGGCGATGCGCTCGTCGTAGAGCCGGTCGTAGCGGCGGCGCAGGAAGCCCGCGAGGTTGAACGCCCGCACCTCCTTGGCCGGATGCCTCCCCATGAGCACGTTCTGCAGGTAGTTCCGCTGGCGATCGTTCGGAGTCATGCCACGCGTGTAGTGGTAGAGGTCGCGCGTGTTCAGCGACGCGACGATCCAGAGCGGCAAGTAGCCGATGACGACGAAGGGGAGCAGCAGCGGCTGGAGAGCGGCCAGCGCGACGACGAGGCTCACCGCCGCCACCGAGGCGCCGAGGATTCCGAGCAGGCCGTTGACGGTCTGCAGCGCGCGGAACTGCCCCTGGGCGCGAGCGCGCTGCAATCGGTCGTAGAACTCCGGGGACTCGAACGCGAGCAGGTCGATGCGCGTCGCGACGTCCAGGACGCGGTCGATTGCTCTCCTGCCGACGAGCTCGCCCAGGACGCGCCCCTGCTCGGCCTGGATCGCTCTGGCGAGGTCGAGGGCGACGGTGACCACGACGAGAGCGACCAGGACCGGGGCCAGGTCGGAAAAGTCCGCGCTCGAGCCGGCATCCAGCACCGTCTCCAGCACCTGCTTGCCGACGAAGAGCTGGAGGACGATGCCGACCGCGGCGAGAAGCTGCAGCGCCGACGTGAGCAGGAACGTGTTCCGGCCGGAAGACCAGACGAGTTTGATCGAGTCGAAGAGCAGCTTCGGCAGGTCGCGCCACGTGCCCTGCGACCCTTCCGGGTGCATGACCTCCCACCACGTGCGCCCGCGCCGCGGAGACGGAGTGGCTCCGTCGCCGTCGCGTCGCCCGATCGTGTTCATCGCCTAGTTGTAGCGAGACTGCGCCGCCTCGAGCCCGTCCCGAGCCATCGCCTCCACGGCGTCCGCGGCGCGGGAGACGAGCGAGTCGACGTCCACTTCCGGCTCGAACGCAGATAGCACGTAGTCGGCGACCGGCCGGCGGTCGCCTCGGGCGGGACGGCCGACGCCGATGCGCAGCCGGAGGAAGTCCTGCGTCCCGAGCACCTCCGCGATCGAGCGGAGCCCGTTGTGGCCGGCAAGCCCGCCGCCGAGCCGGGCCTGAAGGCGCCCCGGCTCCAGGTCCACGTCGTCGTGGACGACGAGCAGCGCCCCCGGCTCGACCTTGAAGAAGCGAGCCGCCTGGCTCACCGAGCGGCCGGACACGTTCATGTACGTCTCCGGCTTCAGGAGCGCGAGCCGGAGGTCGCCGTCGCGGACCTCGGCCAGCTGGCCGGCGAACTTCGACCGGAACGAGCCGCCGCGCCGGCGCGCCAGCTCGTCGACGACCATCCAGCCGACGTTGTGACGGGTTCGCTCGTACTCGCGACCAGGGTTCCCGAGCCCGGCAACGAGCAGGTCGAGCGTCGAGGCTTGGTCGCCCCGGCGCCGGAAGAGACGCACCTAGCCCTCGGGCTGCTGCTCTTCGCCGCCGCCCTCGCCCTCGGCGGCTTCGCCCTCGGCTGGAGCCTCGCCCTCGGGAGCCTCCTCGCCCTCCGGCACCTCGCCCTCGGGCAGCTCGCCCTCTTCGAGCTCCTCTTCCTCGGGCTCGGGCTCGACGATCACCGTCGGAGCGGTCACGGTCGCGAGCACGGTCTCTTCGGGGTCGTCGAGGTAC
>DASTYD010000192.1:0-16655 GCA_035765175.1 Gaiellaceae bacterium | reverse complement strand
CCCGGGATTCCGCCACGGCTTCCGCAACCCAGGGCCCGAGCGTGCCCGTTTCGTCAACATCCACGCGCCCTCGGACGGATTCATCGAGCGCGTCCGGCGCGCCGCAAGGAGGGACTAGATGAACCCACGGAGCCGCTACGACGAGATCGCCGACGACCTCGCCGCACGCGACCCGAACGTCGAGCTCAGCCAGATGATGGGCATGCCGTGCATCAAGGCCGGCGGCAAGATGGTGATCGGCTACGCGCGAACCGGGGAGATGGTCTTCAAGCTCCCCGACGAGGCCGAGCACGAGAGGGCGCTCGGGCTCGACGGCGCGAAGCTCTTCGACCCCTCGGGCAAGGGCAAGCCCTTCAAGGAGTGGGTCCAGGTGCCCTACGCTCACGAAAGCGAATGGCCGAAGCTCGCCAGCACTGCGCTCAGACTCCGCGCTGGCTGAACCAGCTGCCGGCTTCTTCGTCCCGGTAGACGACGGCGTTCTCGCCGCCTTCGAGGATGACGTCGAAGTACCGGCGGTGCACCGGCTCGTCGGTCCACCAGCGGTCGACGACGCGCCATTCCTCGCGCACGAGCGCGACCGGCCGGCGGTTGACCCTCCGCGGCGTCCCGTCCAGATCAGGCTCGACCCCTACGGCCCGTGGCGCGTTCAGTCGCCCCGCGCGACTCGACAAGGGGGAACGCAGGGTTCCTCCTTGCGCCGCCTCCTTTGCCGCTTTTCGCGCGCCAACACCTTGTGGGCTCCGCTCGGGCACAGCTCAGCTCCGCCCGCCTGCTGCAATTCGCGATCCAGCTGGTTCAGCCTCGGTCATTCATCTCTTGCAACAAGGAGGGCGCGTTGCTCCGGGATGCGTGACCACGGCGCTACTTCGACGACTGTGCAAACTCCTCCCTCCCCGGTGCTCGCCTTCACCTGGCGGAGCCCTTCACGGAGCATCCCGTGGAGCTCGTCACCCTCCGGGCGGACGAGCGCCAGCTGCTGGCCGCCAGACTCCGTCAGCTCGAGCGCCTCGAGCTTCAGCCTCGACACGGGCGCAGGCAGCTCGGCCAGCTTGGGCCCGAGCGCCGTGCGGAGTCGTCCGGCCTCCGCGAACGGCTCGCGAAGCGTGAGCTGACGGCGCCAGGACCCGCCTCCGACGAGCGTCGCCGACAGCGCGACCTTGCGCAGGAACCGCTCGCCGCGCTCCGAGCGCCCGAGCAGGCGTTCGACGAGGACCGCGAGCGCGCGTCGCAATGTGAGCTCGTTCCCGACCGCCTCGGGAAACTCGAGCGTCTCGACGATCTCGGAAGGGGCCCGTCTCCCCCGCACTCGCCCGCGGTCCCGTCCTCTCGCCAGGCTCCAGGCGCGCCGCCCGTCCGGCCCCAGTCGTTCGGCTACAGCGCCGCCCGGAAGCCCAGCAAGCTCACCGACATTGCGCACGCCGAGCTCCTCGAGCTCGCGTCGCCGCTGCTCAGCGAGAGGAAGCAGCGCGAGCGGAAGTGGCGCGAGGAACTCGCGCGTGCGCTCGTCGGCAACGATCAAGACCTGCCCGGGGCGCGCCACGTTCGCCGCAGCGAGGGCGGCGAACCGGCGCCCGTAGCTCGCGCCGGCCTGCCCAGCCCAGGCAGAGCCGACGGCGGCGAGGGCGCGCCGGAGCGCCGCCTCGACGCCGCCGTAAAGTCGTTCGACGCCGCGGGTCTCGAAGAAGACGCAGCCGAGGTCGCCCGACTCGACCGCGAACCCGCAGTCCTCGAGCCGTCGCAAGATCTCTTCCCAGGCCTGTTCGGCCGCGGACGGATCCTGGTCGACGAGGACGAGCTCCGGGCAGGTGGCGAGCGCCTCCCCCATGCGCATGCCCGGCCTGACCCCTTTCGCCTCGGCCGCTGCGGTCACCGGGCCGAGCAGCGGCTCTTCGCCCTCCGCGGGCGCGAGCGCGGCCGGGAGCAGGGCAAGGCTCGGCCGGTCGCGCAAGGCTGCGCGCAGCTCGAAGCCCGGAATGAGGACGCATGCCACCATCGAACGTATGTTCTACACGAACACCTGTTCGCTGTCAAGGCTGGGAAGATAGACGCCCTGTGGCCCTTCTTCGTGACGTCATCGAGTCCGACCTGCCGGTCTTCTTCGAGCACCAGCGCGACCCCGAGGCGACCGCGATGGCCGACTTCCCGGCCCGGGACCGCGAGGCGTTCGACGCCCACTGGAAACGTGTGCTCGCCGACCCGACCAACACGACGAAGACGATCGTCTTCGAGGGCCGCGTGGCCGGCAACGCCGTCAGCTGGGACCAGGACGGACGGCGCCTGGTCGGCTATTGGGTCGGCAGGGAGTTCTGGGGCAAGGGCCTCGCGACACAGGCCCTCGCCGAGCTGATCGACGAGTTGGGGACACGTCCGCTCTACGCGTACGTGGCGAAGACGAACATCGCGTCGATCCGGGTCCTCGAGAAGTGCGGGTTCGTCCGCTCGGACGAGGACGAGGATCTCTACCGCCTGAGCTAACCGGCTTAGAGCTCCCCTGGCTCGGCGTACCGGTAGAAGAAGCGGCCGAGGCCGCCGTTGTTGATCGCGTTCATCAACAGCAGATGGTCCTCCAGCAGGCGCGCGTTCTCGAGCCCGCCGGCTGACACCGGGTGGTAGCCCGCATCGCGGATCAGCTGCTCCGTGACCTCCACCGCACCGTCTTCGGCCGCGTAGAGGTTGCACGGCGGCACGCGCTGGGAGTCGATCTCGTCGTAGACCGCCGCGTAATTGCAGTTGAACGATTTTGCTATAGGACCGTCGACGTGCGACTTGATCTCGTGCGCGAGCGACTCGAAGCCCTCGGTGCGGCCCGTGAACGCGTTCGTCGCGTCGATCACCACCTGGTCGGAGATGCCGGTCACCTTGCCGAGCGCGTCTCCGATCACATTCGAACGCACCGCGACGAGGATCACCTCGGCCTCTGAGACGTCTCCGCCGTCGCTGCCGATCTCGGTCACCTCGTGGCCCGCATTGCGCCACCTCTTGGCCAGCCCTCCGCCGACGTTCCCTCTGCCGATGGTCGCGATCTTCATGTGTCTCCTTTCGTGATCTCCGCGGCTCCGTCGACCATCCGGCCCAGCCGCGGCACGACGTCGAGTACTCCTACCTGCGCGCAGAACGCGATGTCGTCCTCCAGGCCGGGCGGCCCGTATGTTCGGGCGAGAAGAGCCTCGTGCGGGTCCGGCCAGGCGCGCGCGATCGCCTCCGCAGCCTTCGCCGAGTCCGACGGCTCGCCTCCGAGGAGCTGAACGATCCGGCCGGCGCAGTACGCATCGTCCAGCGCGAACTGCCCCTGGAAGCCGGCGCAGACGACGGTCACGTCCTCCCCAGGCTCGCGGGCGGCAGCGGCCACCGCGTCGAGGTTGAGCAGGCTCCCGAGCAGCACCTCCTTCGAGCGGGCGGCCGTCTCCAGGATCGCGCGCGTCCCGTTCGTCGTCGAGAAGATCACGGCCTTCTCGCGCGGCTCCCCGAGGAACTCCCGCGGTGAGGCGCCGACGTCGAAGCCCTCGATCCTGACGGCGCTGCGTTCGCCGCCGAGCAACCCTTCGCCGAGCCGCTCCCGGAGTGCGCGTGCATCGTCGATCTCGCCCGCGCAATAGACGCGCTCGTAGCCCGATGCGAGCGCCTGCGCGATCGTCGAGGTCGCCCGCAGGACGTCGACGACGACCCCGACGGGAGCTCCCGCCGCATCGACCGGAGTAAAGGCGACCTGGACGCGCATCGCGCCACTACGCTACCCCGATGGCCGCGGCGGAGAAGAGGATGTACTGCTACCGGCATCCGGACCGGGAAACCGGGGTCTCGTGTTCCGAGTGCGGCCGCGGCATCTGCCCCGACTGCATGGTGTTCGCGCCGGTCGGGATTCGCTGCCCCGATCACGCCGGTGGGGCGCGTGGAGCAGCCCGCGTGACGACAGGCGTGCGCCGGGCGGCCTATGAGGGCACGGGCGCGCTCGTCACGAAGATCCTGATCGCAATCAACGTCCTCGTCTACCTCGCAAACCTCGCTCAGGGCTCGAGCTTCGGCCAGACCTCGGGCTCGCTCTTCGAGAAGGGCGCGCTGTTCATCAGCGTGCCGTTCTACCCGGGCGGGCTCGCGGAGGGCGAGTGGTGGCGCCTGCTCACTGCCGCCTTCTTGCACGGCAGCATCATCCACCTGGGCATGAACATGTTCGTGCTCTGGTTCGTCGGTGCTCCTGTCGAGCAAGCGATCGGACGCGGCAGGTTCCTCGCGCTCTACATCGTCTCCGGGCTCGCCGGCTCAGCGGGTGCGCTCCTGCTCAGCCCGTCGACTGCCGTCACGGTCGGCGCCTCCGGCGCCATCTTCGGCATCCTCGGCGCCGCGCTCGTGCTCGAATGGCAACGAAGCTACGTGCTCGGCGGCCAGGCGCTCGGGCTGATCGTCGTCAACCTCCTGCTGACGTTCGCGATTCCGAACATCTCCGTCGGAGGCCATCTGGGCGGCCTCCTGGGCGGCGCTCTGAGCATGCTTGCGCTCTCGCGCTTCGGGCGCACGCACGCGATCTACGGGCGTCCGGGGCTGGTCGGGGTCGCGGGCCTGATGGCGGTCGGCGCCGGAGCCCTCCTCGTCGCCTACCTGCGGGTCCAGGGCCTGACGGCCTGAGCGCGGCGACTAGCCGCCGGCCGTAACCGCTTCGATGCCCAACTCCTTGAGCGCGGCCTGGGCCGCTGCGAGGCGTGCCAGCGGGACGCGGTACGGCGAGCAGGACACGTAGTCGAGGCCGAGGCGGTGGCAGAAGGCGACCGACTCCGGCTCCCCGCCGTGCTCGCCGCAGATGCCCATCTTCATGTCTTCCTTCACACGTCGGCCCCGCTCGAGCGCGATCCGCATCAGATCGCCCACCCCGCCCTGGTCGAGCGTCTCGAACGGGTTGCGCTCGAGCACGCCGTCCTCGAGATACCGCGTGAGGAACTTGCCCTCCGCGTCGTCGCGCGAGAAGCCGAGCGCGGTCTGGGTCAGGTCGTTCGTGCCGAACGAGAAGAAATCGGCGTGCTCGGCGATCTCGTCGGCCCGGATGCACGCGCGCGGGAGCTCGATCATCGTGCCGACCAGGTACTCGACCTCGTTCTCCTCGGCCGCCGTCGCGACCGTGATCGACCGGAGCCGGTGCAGCTCCTCGCCGAAGCCGACGAGCGGGTGCATGATCTCGACGAGCGGGGCGTTCCCCGTCCGTTCCTCGACCACGGCCGCCGCGCGGACGATCGCGCGCACCTGCATCTCGTAGACCTCCGGCCACATGAGGCCGAGGCGGCAGCCGCGCGTCCCGAGCATCGGGTTCGCCTCCTGGAGCGCCCGAATCCGCTCGCGCATGCGCTCGTCCGTCGTGTCGTCGAGGGCGGGCAGGAACTCGTGAAGCGGCGGGTCGAGAAGGCGGATCGTGACCGGAAGGCCGGCCATCGCCTCGAAGATCCCCTCGAAGTCGTCCTGCTGCAGGGGGAGGAGCTTCTCGAGCGCGCGGCGCCGCTCCTCCTCGGTCGACGCCATGATCATGTCGCGCATGAGGGGCAGGCGGTCGTCGGCCATGAACATGTGCTCGGTGCGGCAGAGGCCGATCCCCTGGGCGCCGAACTCGCGCGCCTTGGCCGCGTCTTCGGGCGTGTCCGCGTTCGCGCGCACCTTCAGGCGGCGCATGTCGTCGGCCCAGCCGAGGATCATCTCGAAGTCCTCGTTGATCTGCGGTGGGACGAGGGGAACGGAGCCGAGGATCACCCGGCCGGTGCCGCCGTCGATCGTGAGCAGGTCGCCCTCGTCCAGGTCGCGGCCGTTGAGTGACGCCTTCCTCGCCTTCACGTCGACGGAGAGCGCCTCGCAGCCGGCGACGCACGGCTTGCCCATGCCGCGGGCGACCACAGCGGCGTGCGAGGTCATGCCGCCGTGCGCCGTGAGGATCCCCTTGGCGGCGATCATCCCGTGGATGTCGTCCGGCGTCGTCTCCCAGCTGACGAGGATCACGTCGTCGCCGGTCGAGCCGCGCTCGGCGGCGGTGTCGGCGTCGAAGACGATCTGGCCGGAGGCGGCTCCGGGTGAGGCGTTCAGACCTTGCGCGATCACCTCGACGCTCGCCGACGGGTCGATCATCGGGTGCAGCAGCTGGTCGAGCTGGCCGGCGTCGATGCGCGCGACGGCGTCCTCGCGAGAGATGAGCCCCTCGTCGACCATGTCGACGGCCGACTTCAGCGCGGCGGCGGCGGTGCGCTTCGCGCTTCGCGTCTGGAGCAGGTAGAGCCGGCCGTCCTCGACCGTGAACTCGATGTCCTGGACGTCGCGGTAATGCTGCTCGAGTAGGCCCATGGTGTCGGTGAGCTGCTCGAAGGCCTCCGGGAGCGCCTTCTGCATCTCGCCCAGAGGCTCGGGCGTTCGAATCCCGGCGACGACGTCCTCACCCTGCGCGTCGGCCAGGAACTCGCCGTACAGCCCCTGCTCGCCGGTCGACGGATCCCGCGTGAACGCGACTCCGGTGCCCGACCGCTCGCCCTTGTTGCCGAAGACCATCTGCACGACGTTGACGGCGGTGCCGAGGTCGTCGGGAATGTGGTGCGCGCGGCGGTAGACCTGGGCGCGCGGGGTCTCCCACGACTCGAAGACGGCTCGGACCGCTCGTGCCAGCTGGTCGCGGGCGTCCTGGGGGAACGCGGCGCCGGTCTCCCGCTGGTATGTGTCCTTGTACGTTTCGACGAGCTGCGCCAGGTCCTCCGCGGACAGGTCGACGTCTTGGGCGGCTCCACGCTCGCTCTTCAGCTTCGACAGCGCGTCCTCGAACAGGTGGCCGTCGATTCCGTCGACGACCTCGCCGTACATCTGGATCAGGCGGCGGTACGAGTCGTTGGCGAAGCGGGCGTTGCCGGTGCGCTCGGCCAGGCCCTGCACCGCCTCGTCGTTGAGGCCGAGGTTGAGGATCGTATCCATCATCCCGGGCATCGAGACCGCGGCTCCGGAGCGGACCGAGACGAGCAGCGGGTCCCGAGGGTCGCCGAAGCGCTTGCCCGACTTCTGCTCGAGCGCGGCCACGTGCTCTTCGATCTCCTCGCCGAGCCCGTCGGGCAGCTCGCCCCCAGCCGCCATGTACGCGCGGCAAGCGTCGGTCGTGATCGTGAACCCCGCCGGGACGGGCACGCCGAGCTGCGTCATCTCGGCGAGGCCGATGCCCTTGCCGCCGAGCAGCTCGCGGCCACCTTCGGCCGTCTCGTCGAAGTCGTAGACGTACCTATCCGCAGCCATGCACGAATCTTCCCATTTTCAGGGCGTTCAGCCCTGAAAATGCCGACGGCCGCCGCCCAGGCGGACGAGGCCCGAGGCGTTACGACCTGGTGAGCAGTCCGCGGACTGGTCGAGGGCGCGCAGGCGGAGGAAACGGGGAGTTACGCCAGGCGTGACTTGCGATCAGCGAGCCAAGCGAGCGCCCGGAGGCCCAGCCACACCGGCGTCAGCAAGACATAGAAGACGACAAGCGCTAGGCCCATGAGCGAGAACCAGAGGCCCCACCGCCAGGCCGGGACGGGCGGCTTGGGCTTCACGTCGTGGCGGCTTCGGCCTGGCGCTGCTCGACGAGGCGGATGACGCGCGCGGCGGTCTCCTCGATCGAGAGCTCGGTCGTGTCGATCACCGGGCAGCCGAGGCGGCGCTGGATCGCCTCCGCCTGCTCGAGCTCCTCGTAGACCTCCAGCAGCTTCGAGTAGCGGTGATTCGAGCCGCCCATCCGTCTCGCGCGGTTCTTGCGGATCTCGGCGAGACGCTTCGCATCGATCTTCAGCCCCACGATCTTCGTCGGCTCGACCTCGAAAAGCTCTTTCGGCGGCTCGATGCCTTTGACCAGCGGCACGTTCGCCGCCCGGTAGCCGAGGTAGCCGAGGTAGATCGAGAGCGGCGTCTTCGAGGTTCGCGACACGCCGACGAGCACGATGTCCGCCTCGCGGAGGCCGCCGGCCATGCCGTCGTCGTACTTCACCGCGAACTCGATCGCCTCCATGCGGCGGAAATAGGTCTCGTCGAGCGGGTGCCGCCCGCCGGGCTGCATCCGCGCGGCCATGCCGGAGACCTTGGCGACGGCCTCGATCGGCTGGCCGAGGAGGTCGCAGTAGTGCAGTCGTGCGCGGCGGCAGAGGATGCGCATCTGCCCGCGAAGCTCCGTCCCGACGAGCGTGTACACGACGACCGCCGGCCTGCCGCGAGCTCGCTGGACGACCGCCTCGAGGTCGCCGACGCTCTCGATCATCGGATGTCGGATCTCCTCGAAGGCCTGGTCCGGGAACTGGGCCTCGAGTGCGTGCACGAGGCGCGACGCCGTCTCCCCGGTGGAGTCGGAGACGATGTGCAGCTCGACCGGCTGTGGAGCCATGGGCTCAGGTTAACGCGGGATCTGCGATAGCTCCCCGAGGCGACCAAGGGTGTCGCGCACGTTCAGCAGCAGTCGAAGCCGGTTGGCACGCACCGCGCGATCGTCCGCGATCACGAGCACGTCCTCGAAGAAGCGGTCGAGCAGCGGCCCAAGCTCGGCAGCCGACTCGACCGCCGCGCCGAAGTCCCCGGCGTCGAGCGCCGCCGAGATCTGGGGATCGACTCGCTCGAGAGCCTGAACCAGCGCGGTCTCCGCCTCCTCGATCAGGAGCGCAGGATCGAGCGACTCGGCGGCGCCCTCCTCCTTCTCGGCCAGCCGGCTTGCGCGCGTGTACGCCGTGTGGATCGGGACGAAACGCTCCTCCGGCAGCGCCGCCAGCGCCTGGGCGAGACGCGCCACCCCGCCGAGGTCGCGAACCGACGCCCGCCGGGCTGAACGCACGTACTCGACGGGAGCCTCGAGCAGGCCCTCGAAGCGTTCCTCGACGAACTCGGCCACCTCGGGGTCCATCAGCTCGCGCGGAATGGCGAGGTTTCCCTCCGTCGCGAGCCGGTCGAGCCCGATCGCAGCTCGGCGCAAGCCGTACGGATCGCGAGAGCCCGTCGGCCGGTGTCCGAGCCCGAAGGAGACGTTGAGCGTGTCGATCTTGTCCGCGGCGGAGAGGACACGACCCGTCTCGGTCTGGGGCAGCGGCGCGTCTGCTCCGTCGGGCAGGTACTGCTCGTCGATCGCCGCGTTCACGGCCTCGGGGTAACCGGCGAGCCGCGCGTACTCGGCGCCGATGTGTCCCTCGAGCTCGGTGAACTCACGGACGAGCTCGGAGGCCTGGTCGGCCTTTGCGAGCCTCGCCGCCTCGAGCGCCGCGTCGCCGCCGCCGAGTGCCTCGACGAGCTTCGCCAGCCGCCCGGTCTTGTCCGCGAACGAGCCGGCGCCCTGGAAGAACGTGATCGCCCCGAGTCGCTCGGCGAGGTTGTCGATCCCCACCTTGACGTCCCGCTCGAACGTGAACGACGCGTCCTCGAGCCTCCCCTCGACGACGTTCTCGACGCCGGCACGCACGGTCTCCGCGTCGCCGCCGTTCGCCACGAACGCGAAGCGGTTCTCGCCGAGCGGAAACGCGCGGATGTGGTGCTGGATCGTCGTCTCGATCACCCGGCTCGGGAGCTGGAGGTAGCGCTCGTCGAACCGCCCCTCGACGACGACCGGCTTCTCGACGAGGAAGACGACCTCGCCCAGGACGCCGTTCGGGTCGGTCCAGCCGCCGAGGTCGTCGAGAGCGTCGACGATCTGCTTGCGCCGCTCGAGCGCGTCTGGCTCGACGTCGGCCTCGCGCAGCGTGTCGACGTAGGCCGAGGCGTCCGGGATGTCGACCGCGCCCGACGTGAAGCGGTGCCCGAAGGAGCCCTCGCCGACGACCTTCTCCGAGTCGATCAGCGCGAGCTTCCAGCGACCGGGCCGCGGAAAGCGAAGCCCGTCGCCGTTCCAGCGCATCGTCTTCGAGAACGCGAGCCCGCGGAAGATGCCGTCGACGTGCTCGGGGAGCACCTCAGCCAGGGGCCTCCCCGGAGACTCGACGCCGAGGAAGCCGTCGCGCTCCTCGAGCTCCTCGACGGCGACGTCGTGGCGCTTGGCGAATCCCGCCGCAGCCCGCTCCCGCATCGCCACCGGCGGCCCCTTGACCCACTCGTCCGGAGTGCGATCGGGAACGTCGTCGACGAGCAGCGCCAGCCGCCGGGGCGTGATCAGGACGCGGCTTGGCTCGACACCGAGCAGCCGGCGACAGAGCTCCGGCAGCTGCGTCTCGGCTTCCCGACAGGCCGACGCCGGCAGCTCCTCGCAGCCGATCTCAATCAGGACGGTCGCCATCGGCTCCTACGTAGAGCTGAGCGAAGCGACGGGCGAGCTTCCGCACGCGCCCGATGTACGCGGCGCGCTCGGTCACCGAGACGGCGCCCCGCGCATCGAGCAGGTTGAACGCGTGCGACGACTTCAGCACCTGGTCGTACGCCGGAAGGGGCAGGTTCTTCTCGAGCAGCTCCTCCGCCTCCGCCTCGTGCTCGTCGAAGCGGCGCTGGAGGACGTCGACCGGCGCCTCTTCGTAGTTGTACTGCGACCACTGGCGCTCGCTCTCCCGGTAGACGTCGCCCCACGAGACGCCCGGCGCCCACTCGAGCTCGAAGACCGTCTTCTTGCCCTGGAGGAAGAGCCCGAGCCGCTCGAGCCCGTACGTCATCTCGGCCGGGATGATCTCGAGGTCGATCCCGCCCAGCTGCTGGAAGTACGTGAACTGCGTGACCTCCATCGAGTCGCACCAGACCTCCCAGCCGAGTCCCCAGGCGCCGAGCGTCGGCTGCTCCCAGTCGTCTTCGACGAGCCGGATGTCGTGCTGCACGAGGTCGATGCCGAGCGCGGCGAGCGAGCCGAAGTACTGGTCGAGGACGTCGTCGGGCGCCGGCTTGAGGATCACCTGGTACTGGAAGTAGTGCTGGAAGCGGAACGGGTTCTCGCCGTAGCGCCCGTCCATGGGCCGGATCACCGGCTCGACGTAGGCCGTGCGCCACTCGGGGAGGCTCGGGTCGAGGACGCGCAGGAACGTGGCCGGATTGGACGTGCCAGCGCCGAGCTCGGTGTGGTACGGCTGCATGATCACGGCGCCGCGCTCGCCCCAGTACGCGTTCAGCGTGCCGATCATGTCCTGGAAGTTCACGCGGCGAAGACTACGGAACGGGCTCGACGGGAAAAGCCTTCGTATGGAGAAGGAAGTCCGGGTCGAGCGAGTCGACGCCTACAAGACGAAGTCCGGGAACACGCGGTTCGTCCTCCGGGACCACGACGGCAACGAGTACACCACGTTCAAGGAGGACATCGCCCGACAGGCCGTTGCCGCCGAGGGCAAGCGCGCGCGGATCGAGTTCCACGAGCAGCAGCGGAACGGATTCACGAACGTCTACCTCGACCGGGTCGAACCGCTCGAGGAGCCCGATGGGGAGCACCGCGAGACCGACCAGGCCGCATGGGAAGTTGCCGTCGAGGCGGCGCCGTGGCTCGTGGGGACGAGGCAGCCCGACAAGCCGATCCCGGCGAGAGAGCTCTTCGCGCGCCTGAAGCCGTTCCAGGAAGAGGTCGCCGAGGACATCCGCCGCGACGGCGAGGAATAGACGTGCCACTCGGTCGGATTCGGAGGAGCAAACGCGGGACGGTGGTCGAGATGACGCCTTGGAAGAGGCGGCTTGCCGCTCTCGGTCTACTCGCATTCTTCGTCATAGGCGTTGCGGGCGTCGTGCTCGGCTCGTCGATCTGGGAGCGTGCCCTTCTCGGCCTCTGCGCGGTCCTGTTCGGCGGCGTCTTCCTCATCGGGTTCCCGAACTTGCTTCACAACCGGGATGTTCCTCTGATCACCGTTAGGGCGGATGGCGTCGAGCTGAAAGGCGTCGGGCTGATCCAATGGCACGAGATCGAGCGGGTCGACTACACGACCGTCGGCGGACGGACGGCGCTCGGAATCTGGACCACCGATCCGCTTCTTACCGCGCGCCGCGGGTCCTGGTGGTCGTGGCCGTTTGCGATCTTCAATCTGCTGTTCGGCTATCCGCCGCTGAGCTTCACAGATCAAGCCGTCCCGATCGGTGAGCTCCATGCCGCAATCGAGACCCGACGGACTCCGACCTCAACGCAAGTTGAACCTGGCGCGACTGGATCTGTCTCCACCGCGTTGGAGGAGACGACTTACGCCACCGTGACTACGCCCGAGCAGCCAAAGGACTAACCCGGGACATGTCCGGTGCCTCATGTCCGGTGCCAGGCACCGGACCGGGCTCGAAGGGCTAGGCCCGGACGGCGAGCGTTTCGAGGACATCCGCCACGGCGGCGAGGAGTAACCCGGGAAACGACTCGATACGTTTGAGTCGCATGGAAGAAGAGGTCATCCCCGTCCTCCATGTCGAGGACGCTGCCCGTGCCGTCGCGTGGTACGAGCGACTGGGCTTCCGCAAGCAGTGGGAGCACCAGTTCGAGCCCGGCTTCCCCTTGTTCGTGTCGGTTGCGCGCGGAAGCGTTCGGCTGTATCTCTCGGAACACGAGGGCGATGCGCGGCCGAACACGCTCATCCATCTGAACGTCAAGGACATCGACGCGGTTTCGGCGGAGTTCGGGATTCCCGTCGACGAGGACGGCCTCGCGGGGCGCGAGTGCGAGCTCGAGGATCCGGACGGCAACAGGCTCCGGATCGCAACTCCTCGCTCCTGACCGCCTCCTAAGCCCGAGCCGCGACCGTCCTCAGGCGGAAGCCCCCGTGGTACTCGTACGACGAGGTGATCACCCGCAGGGCCTCACGGGCGGCTCGCTTCGAGATCGCAGCCTCGGCCAGCGGCGCGCCGAGCAGGCCCTCGATCCCGACGATTCCTTCCGTGGAGAGCGGCAGCGAGTCGCCGGCGCAGCGCTCGCACACGGCCCCGCCGGCCCGCGGCGAGTAGCCGACGAGCGGCCCCTCCGCCCCACACTCGGCGCAGCTCGTGAGGTGCGGCAAGTAGCCCGAGAGCCAGAGCAGCTTCAGCTGGAACGAGAGGACGAGCGGGTCGAGAGGCGGCTCGGGAGCCTTCCTCTCCAGCCGGTCCAGCGCGTCGAGGAACCGCGTGAGCGCCTCGAAGGCCTTCGGGTTCCGCTCCTGCTCCGTGAAGAGCCGCAGCATCGCCTCGAGCCCCACCAGTCCGACGGCGAGCCGGTACGGATCCTCGCGGGCCTCGCGGTGCGGCCGCAGCAGCGACGCCCCGGTCACCGTCGCGAGCTCGCCGCTTCCCTGGTGGAGCATCACCTCGGCGTGGCTCAACGGCTCGAGCCGCGCGCCGAACCGCGACTTCGTCCGCCGGATGCCCTTCGCCACCGCACCCACGCGCCCCCGCTCGAGCGTGTACAGGTGGAGGACGCGATCGGCCTCGCCGAAACGGAACGAGCGTAGGACGACGGCCTCCGTCTTGTACCCGCGTCCCGCCATCCCAGCCAGTCTAGAGACGGCTACTGTCGGGAAGAGACAGCCCGATGCCCGAAATCACGATGTACACGACGAGCTGGTGCGGCTACTGCGTGCGGGCAAAGCTGCTGCTCGAGTCGCTGGACCTGCCCTTCGAGGAAATCAACCTCGACGACGATCCGCACTTCCGGCAGCGCCTGTTCGACCTCACCGGCGGCTGGACCGTCCCGCAGATCGTGATCGACGGCACGCCTATTGGCGGTTACGTGGAGCTGTGGCGACTTGAACGCGAGGGGAAGCTCGCCGCGTGAGGGGTCAGGCGGCCTGAGGCGATTCGCCGACGGTCTCGGAGTGCCCCGTCCACGGATGGGACGTCCAGTCGGGGCCACCCGCCTCGAGCACGTAGATCTGGCCGTCGAGCAGGTAGCGGATCGCGCACAGCGACTCCTCCACGATCCACGCCTCGACCTCGCGCAGGAGGAGGGCGAGGTCGGTCGGCTCCGAACGCAGCTCGGTCGTGACGACGTTCAACTCGTCGTCCTGGAGGAGCGCGACCATCCGGTCGCGGCCGAGCCGCCGCGTGAGCCGGACGGCCGTAGCGAACTCGGTCACCTCGAAGTGAACCTGGTCGAAGAGCTCGCGGTCGTTCATCGGCTGTCCGCCTCGGCTTCCCGAAGGACGACCGCGAGGTCCTCGCGCACCCGCTCCAACGCCGCGACTTCGATGCCGTCTGCCGGCGCAGGCTCGAGGAGTGCGATTGCATCGTCGACCGCGCGCAGAGCGTGCTTGACGCGAAACCGGCGGCGATCGGCTGGTCCGGAGCGATGCGAATCCATGGGAGGAAGACTGGCCGCGCCGACCCGGCGTCGCCTGACTCAGATGGGTCAACTGGTGGCGGCTAGGTGATCTGAACCGGCGTGCCGAGGGGCATGAGCCGGAAGAGGCGCAGGATCGCCGGGTTGCGCATCCGCACGCAGCCGTGTGAAACCCGCCCCGGAAGGATTCCCGGCGCGTTCGTGCCATGAATGCCGATGAAGCCCCCTCCGGGCCAGTCGGTCAGTGTCGCGGAGCGGGCGTTCAGGCCGAATGCTCGCGGACCGTAGGCCGGCGCGTAGTACCCGGACAGCTTCTCGCGCACGTAGAAGGCGCCGCGCGGCGTTGGCCAATGCGACTGGCCGACGCCGACGATTGTCCTGAAGATCGGCCGCCCGCGGTTGTAGAGCGTTGCGCGCAGCGTGCTGTGGCTGATCACGAGGCGCTTGTGAGTCTTGTTGAAGGCGGTCAGCGAGCCGCGCGGGACCCAGCCGGTGGAGCCATTCGGAAGAATTGCGAGCCGGATCCTGACCCAGGTCTTGCCGTTCTTGTACCGGACCCCGTCCAGCACCTGAATTGCGTTCCGGTACAGCTCGGGAGTACGGAACGAGATACGCGAGAGGGCTCGTCCGGAGTACGACGGGCGGCTGCGCGCGATCGTTCGGTGCCGGACGAAGGCCCAGCGGTAGGTCTCCTGCGATGGATCGCTGAGGACGAACCGCTCCGCGCCTGCGGGAAGCGGCGTCCCGCGTGGACCATCCGCCGCCGGGACGGCGGCGGCCGGCGCGAGCGCGGCAGCTCCCGCCGTAGCAAGTGCAAATGCGGCAAACCGCCGCTTTGTGCGCATCCAGGAGGTCATCCGTGCGTACCGGGGGCCGAAACCCGGCCCAATAGTAGCCGGGTTTACGGCTAGAGGTGGGTCGCCGAATCCTCGCTACAGGATGGTGACGGGCGTGCCGAGCGGCATCAGGCGCGCCAGGCGCAGCACCGCGGGGTTCGGCATCCGCACGCAGCCATGGGAGACGCGGCCCGGCAGGATCTCGGGCTGGTTCGTGCCGTGGATCCCGATGAAGCCGCCTCCGGGCCAGTCGGTCAGCACCGCGGAGCGCGCGTTCGTGCCGAAGGCGATCGGCCCGTAGATCAGGTCGGAGAAGCCGGTGATCCTCTCGCGCACGAAGAACTGCCCGGCGGGCGTGGGCCAGTACGGCTTGCCGACGCCGACCCGCGTCCGGAAGACGGCGACCCCGCGCTTGTAGAGAGTCGCCGAGAACAGCCTGCGGTCGATCACGAGGTGTGTCCAGATCTTGTGGTACGAACCGAGCGCGCCGCGCGGAATCCAGCCCGTCGACCCGTTCGGCAGGATCGGCAGCCGCACCCGCACCCAGTACTCGCCCTTCTTGTTGATCTGTCCCTCGAGCGCCTGCACGAGGTTCTGGGTCTGCTCCGGGGTGACCGGCTTCAGCCGCGTGATGATCCGCGCACCTGCGCTCGGGCGGGCTCGGGCCGGAATCTTCGTCAGGACGTGCGCCCAGCGCGACAGCCCGCGTGGGCCGTTCAACGCGAACGGCTCGTTCGGCCCGCTCGGTGTCGACGGCGTGACGTAGACGATGAAGCTGCGCGGCCGTGCGTAGGCCTCCGGGAGATCGTGCGTCCTCGCGGTGAAGGTGAGGACGTGCTCGCCCAGCTGCGCCGCCGTCGGCGTCCAGGTGACCGTGGCGCGTGACGGCCGCCCGTACTCGGCGGCGAAGGCAACGCCGTTCGGAAGCGGCCGCTTGCCGATCAGCACGAGCTGCGCATCCGAGCTCGCCGCGGCGAGCTCGAGCGTGAACGGCTCGCCGGCCGGGACCGAGAAGACGGTGCCGTCTGGCGGCGTCGGCGCCTGCCAGCGCAGCGTGAGGCTCGGACCGCGTGCCGTCCCCGCCGCCCCGGCGCCGAAGGCGGCGACGAGCGCGGTCAGAGCGGCGAGGGCGATTGCTGTTCTGTGGAGCTGTTTACGCATCCTTCACAGTGTGTCGGAGAAACAACGGGGCGACCTTAGGCCGCCCCGCGGAATACTCGTGTTGTCGCCTAGCCTAGCCGGTGAACGGCGGCCTCTTGAAGCGCACGCCGCGCGCCTTCTTGACACGCTTGCACTTGCCGCGGACGCGCTTCATGCCCTTGGGGCACTTCTTCGCCTTCGGCTTGCGGTACTGGTCGGCCGCGGCCGACTTGTGGAGAGTCGTCACGCCGTGCACCTGCATGACTCGCTTCGCCTTCTCCACGGCCTGGCCCGCACCGGTTGCGGCATAGCCGAGCCCCCCGACCGACGCAAGCGCGGTCAGCACACCTACAGCAAGCGCGCCGGCGAAGGCAACACGGAACGAGCCGGCCCGCGCATCACGGTGCGACCGTACGCGCCCCTCGAGCTTGTTGACGAGCTCCTGGCTCGGCTCGGGCCTGTTCGACCTGAGCTCGGCCTCGAGGCCGCTCTCCCGATTTCTTCGCCAAGATCGCATTCCTAAGAGTTCCTTTCGGCTTCGATTT
>DASTYD010000191.1:0-4706 GCA_035765175.1 Gaiellaceae bacterium | reverse complement strand
GCAGTACGAGCGCGGCCTCATCACCGAGGAAGAGCGCCACGAGCAGATCGTGAACATCTGGACGGAGGCGACCGACGAGGTGGCCGCCGCCATGGAGAAGACGCTCTACACGCTCAACCCGATCTACATGATGGCCAACTCCGGCGCCCGCGGTTCGTTCAAGCAGATCCGCCAGCTCGCCGGCATGCGCGGCCTGATGGCGAATCCGAAGGGCGAGATCATCGAGCGCCCGATCCAGGCGAACTTCATGGAAGGCCTGTCCGTGCTCGAGTACTTCATCTCGACCCACGGCGCCCGCAAGGGCCTCGCCGACACGGCTCTTCGCACGGCCGACTCGGGCTACCTGACTCGGCGTCTCGTCGACGTCGCCCAGGACGTGATCATCCGTGAGGAGAACTGCAAGACGAAGGAGTTCATCGAGCTCCCGCTCACGACGGCGGACGGCCTGAACAAGAGCGCCCTCGGGCGCGTGCTCGCGGACGACGTCATGAAGCCGCTCTCCTCGGGCAAGCCTGGCAAGACGAAGCTCGCCGAGAAGGGTGCGATCGTCACGACCCAGCTCCTCCAGGAAATCGTCGACGAGCTCGGGGAGCACGTCGACGAGGTGCCACTGCCGGTGCGCTCGGTGCTCAAGTGCCGGAGCGACTTCGGCGTGTGCCGCGACTGCTACGGCGTCTTCCTGGCCACCGGTGAGATGGCCGAGATCGGCGACGCGGTCGGGATCATCGCCGCCCAGTCGATCGGCGAGCCGGGCACGCAGCTCACGATGCGGACCTTCCACACGGGAGGCGTCGCCGGAGCCGACATCACGCACGGTCTCCCGCGCGTTGTCGAGATCTTCGAGGCGCGGAACCCGAAGGGTGCGGCGAAGCTGGCAGAGGTTGCCGGCCTCGTCGACCTCGAGCAGACCGACCGCGGCGTGAAGGTGACGGTCGTCCCCGACGAGAAGGGCAAGGACGGCGAGGAGCTGGATGAGGTCAGCTACTCCCTCCCGCGACGCACGCGCCTGCTCGTCTCGAAGGGCGACCGCGTCGAGCCCGGCGACCCGTTGCACGAGGGCTCGCTGGCGCCGACCGAGCTCCTGGCTCTGCACGCGCAGGCCGGGAAGGGGTCGACGCCGACGGAGCTGTACCTCGTGTCCGAGGTGCTCCGGGTCTACCGGTCACAGGGCGTCGAGATCCACGACAAGCACATCGAGCTGATCGTGCGCCAGATGCTGAAGAAGGTGCGCGTCGAGAACGCGGGCGACACCGAGCTCCTGCCCGGCCAGCTCGTCGACAAGGTCGTGCTCGAGAAGGAGAACGCCCGCGTCAAGAAGGAGAAGAAGGAGCAGGCCACCCACGAGCCGCTGATCCTCGGGATCACGAAGGCTTCGCTGGCGACCGAGTCCTTCCTCTCGGCCGCGTCCTTCCAGGAGACGACCAAGGTGCTGACCGACGCCTCGATCGAGGGGAAGGTCGACAACCTGCTCGGGCTCAAGGAGAACGTGATCATCGGCAAGCTGATCCCGGCCGCCACGGGCCTCAAGCAGTACCGCGGCGTCGAGATCGGGCCTTCCGAGAAGGTTCCGAAGGAGACCTACGAGCGGGCCACGCTGCTGCGGGCGCTCGAGGAGATCGGCGCCGGTGACGGCGAGGGCCTCTCGCTCCAGGATCTCGGGATCGACTTCGGCGGCGAGCCGCAGACGAACGGCGGCGACGGCGAGACCCCGAGGGCCTCGACCGAGGTCGAGGAAGTCCCCGAGGTCGACACGCCGCTCGACGGCGAGTAACGCAGACGAATCGTTGATCGAGGGCGGCCATCGTGCCGCCCTCGATCGTTTGTTGCGTTCGGTGAGAACTGTGCCGACTTCGTGCCAGGTCAGAACGTCCTCGAGTAGCTCGATTCTGCGCTCCTACGATCGGGGCGCGGAGGGTGAAATCTCATGGCGAGATGCTCGACTGACAATCGCAGCGACCGGCTAACCACCGGTTCCGGTTCGACTCCGGCGCCCTCCGCGCCAAGCGGGCCGGGTCGAGGCTGGGCGAGGCGACGTTCGTTACCATGCGAACCGGTTGTCAGTCGCGCGCGGGGTGGTTCCCCGCTTCACCAGACTCGGCCCGCCTCACGGCGGGTCGACGTCGTTCTTAGCCGGACGGCGAATAGCCCGTGGCGTTGAGGTTCGTCGGCGGTTCGTCAGACGGGTCGTCGACCGGGGCAATCGGTGGCGCGACGATCGTCTCCTCTTGCGCCTCCGGGCGGATGAGGCTCGCCGCCACGACCTGGCCCTTGCCGGCTTCCTTTGCGCCGTAGAGCGCGTGGTCGGCACGCTGGAAGAAGGCGATCGCATCGTCGTCGGGCTGGAGCTCGGCCATGCCGGCGGACATCGTCAGCGGCCCTGCCTGGCCGACCGCCTTCGACGAGAGCGCGGTCCGTAGCCGCCCGTAGAGCTGGTCCGCGTCCCCGAGCTTGGACTCCGGGAGGATGACCGCGAACTCGTCGCCGCCCACACGGCAGGCGAAGTCCGCCGACCGGACGACGTCACGGATCCGCTCGGCCGCCTCGGCCAGCACCGCGTCGCCCGCGAGGTGGCCGATCCGGTCGTTGATCGCCTTGAAGTCGTCGAGGTCGAAGATGATCAGCGCGAGATTGCGCCGATAACGGTGCGCGCGAGCCACCTCTCGCGCGAGCGTCTCGTGGAAGAAACGCCGGTTGTGCAGGCCGGTGAGCGCGTCGAGGTCGGCGAGCTGACGCGCCTCCTGGAAGCGTCGCGCGTTCTCGACTGCGGGCCCGGCGCGCAGGGCGAGCTCCTCGAGCTCGGCGACCTGCTCTTCGACGAACGTCCGCTCCGGCGCGCGCGTGAAGATCGTCAGCAGGCCGAGCGGCGCCGTCTCGCCCGGGAGCGGCACGGCGACGCCGGAGCGGATCATCTCGCCGTCCGCGTCGGCGCTGTCGGACTGGTACTCGTAGGAGACCGAGATCGCGCGCGCCTCACTCCCGTCGGGTGGGCCTGCGACCGCCTGCCGTTCCGCCTCGTCCGCGGACAGGCCCAGCGCCGCCACGATCGGCTGCCCGCCGGCCTGCGGTGAGAGCGTGACGAGCGCAGCGTCGACCCCGTCGATCGCGCCGGCCGCCTCGAGCACGCGAGTGAGCACCTCGTCGAGGTCGATCGAGCCGGCGAGCTCGCCGAGCATGCGGGTCCGCTGGCCCTCGAGCTGGGACTGCTCGAGCGCGGCCGTCAGCTCCTCGACCATTCGGTCCAAGCGCGCCTCGAGCTCGCGGACGACCTCGGTCATGCGTTCCTCGGTCTTCGAGCCTCGCCGGAAGAACCACTGGCTGACGAGGACGATGACGAGCGTGGCCAGCGACGCGGCGACGGCTGCGAGGGCGATCGTCATCGCCGCTCCCTCACCATCTCACTCCTTTCGATGGGGCATCCCCGACTCGCCGCGAAATCCCGAGGCGTCGGAGCCAGTTCCATGTCACTGTAATCGGCTTCTTGACCCTTTTCTATAGGCCGAACGGCCCCAAATTCCTCGTAGTTACGCCGTTTGCGGGGAGGAACGGCTTTTCGCTACCATTCGTCGTTCGGTTGGCAGGCGCCCGCCTGCCGACCTTTGTTGTGTCAGAACCTACTCCGGGAGCACATGCCCACCGTCAACCAACTGGTCCGAAAAGGTCGCCGCGCGCCCAAGAGCAAGACCAAGCGCCCGGCCCTCACCGGCGCCCCGCAGAAGCGGGGGGTCTGCACGCGCGTGTTCACACATACGCCGAAGAAGCCGAACTCGGCCCTTCGGAAGGTCGCGCGCGTCCGGTTGACGAACGGGTTCGAGGTCACGACCTACATCCCCGGTGAGGGGCACAACCTCCAGGAGCACTCGGTCGTGCTCATCCGCGGCGGCCGCGTCCGCGACCTGCCGGGCGTCCGCTACAAGGTGATCCGGGCCGCGCTCGACACAGCAGGTGTCAGCGACCGCAAGCAGGGGCGCTCCAAGTACGGGGCCAAGAAGAGCTAAGAATGCCCCGTCGCGCAGAGATCCAGGTCCGCGAGGTGTCTCCGGACCCCGTCTACAACTCGCAGCTCGTCACCCAGGTGATCAACAAGGTGATGACGCGCGGAAAGAAGTCGTCCGCCGAGCGGATCGTCTACGGCGCGCTCGACCGCGTGGGCTCGAAGACGGGCAAGCCGCCCGTCGAGGTGCTGGAGCAGGCCGTGAAGACGGTCACGCCGGTGCTCGAGGTGCGCCCGCGCCGCGTCGGCGGAGCGCAGTACCAGGTGCCAGTCGAGGTGCCGCAGCGACGGGCGCGGACGCTCGCCGTCCGCTGGATCGTCACGTTCGCGCGGCAGCGCCGCGAGAAGCACATGGACGAGAAGCTCGCCGGCGAGATCCTCGACGCACTCGAGCAGCAGGGCGGCGCGTTCAAGCGCAAGGACGACCTCTACCGAATGGCGCAGGCGAACAAGGCCTTCGCGCACTACCGGTGGTAATGAGCATGGAAGCCACGAAAGCCCCACCGACTCTCGAGAACGTCCGGAACATCGGGATCATGGCCCACATCGACGCGGGCAAGACCACGACGACCGAGCGGATCCTCTACTACACCGGCCGTACGCACAAGATGGGCGAGGTCCACGAAGGCGCAGCCGTCATGGACTGGATGGCGCAGGAGCAGGAGCGCGGGATCACGATCACGTCGGCTGCGACGACGGCGTTCTGGCGCGAGTT
>DASTYD010000190.1:0-14534 GCA_035765175.1 Gaiellaceae bacterium | reverse complement strand
GCCGTCGCGCGGCTGGCCGAGAGCACCTACGCGCGGATCCCGGACGGGCAGAAGCCGATCGTCCGCGCCCTCATGTTGCGCCTGGTCGGCGAGGACGACGGCGACGTCCCCGTTCGGCGCCGCGCGCCGCTCGCCGAGCTCGACCTCGAGCGAAACGCGGACGCGGCCGCAGTGCTCGCGACGCTCGCCGACAGCCGCCTTGTCACGCTCGGCGAAGGATCGGTCGAGGTCGCGCACGAGGCGCTGCTGAGCGAGTGGCCGCGCCTGCACGGGTGGATCGAGGAGGACGCGGAAGGGCGCCGGCTCAGGCGCCACATCACGGAGGCGGCGACCGAGTGGAACGCGGCCGGGCGCGACCGAGGGGAGCTCTACCGCGGCGCGCGCCTCGCCGCCGCCCTCGACTGGAGCGCCGAGCACGCCTTCGAGCTCAACGAGCTCGAGCGCGCGTTCGTCACCGAGAGCCGCGAGGCGTCCGAGCGGGATACGAGGAAGGCGAGGCGCACGAACCGGCGCCTGCGCGGGCTACTCGCCGGCGTGGGAGTCCTGCTCGTCGCGTCAGTCGCCGGCGGCATCTTCGCGCTCGTCCAGCGGAGCCAGGCACGCGACGCCGAGACCGCGCAGCTCGCCCAGCGTCTCGGGGCGCAGGCGCTCGTCGAGGACGACCTCGACCTCTCGCTACTGCTCACCCGCCAGGCGGTCGCGATCGACGACTCGCCTCAGACCCGCAGCTACCTCTTCGCCGCGCTCCGTCGGAGCCCGGTCGCGATCAGGATCATGCACGGCAACAGCGCCTATCTCCGGGCGATCGCGATCAGCCCGGACGGTCGTACGCTCGCGACCATCGGTCACAGAACCGGGCTCGTTTTCTACGACGCGCGAACGTACGAGCGGATCGGAAAGCCGCTGCCTCACCACGACGCGGAGAGCCTCGTCTTCAGCCGGGACGGCCGAGTCCTCGCGATCGGCGGCGATCACTACGTCCGTCTCATCGATCCCCGTACGGGTGAGAAGCTGGCCGAGAAGTCGGTCGCCGGCGCCGCCATGCGCCTTGCGTTCACGAAGGACGGCTCGCGACTCGCCCTGCTCGTCACTCCCGGTCCGTTCCACGGCCTCGGCGGAGGCGACGCACGGATCACCATCCGAGATGCCGAGACACTGGAGCAGATCGGTCCTCCGATCGAGCCGGAGGCCTTCGTCGGCGCCTACGTCGGGTTCGAGTTCGCATCGCCGGGCTTCGCTCTCGCGGTGGACGATCGGCTTGTGCTGACCGCGTCCGAGGACGGCGAGCTCGCGTGGTGGGATCTGCGAAGCGGCGCGAAGACGCGGACGCTCCCGATCGCGTCCGGGCTGCACGCGTTCGCGCTCAGCCCGGACGGGCGCACGGCCGCGGTTGGCATCGAGCGTGGGATCCAGCTCGTCGACGTGCGCACCGGCGACGCGAGACGTGCAACGGGTGGCCTTGCAGCCGGGCGTCCGACCTGGGTGCTGTTCAGCCCCGACGGCGACACGGTCGTCACCACGCATCAGGACGGAACGGTGACGCTCTGGGACGCCGAGTCGGCGACTCCAAGGGAGACGCTTCGCGGCCACTGGAACGCCGTCCAGCAGCCGGTGTTCAGCCCCGGCGGGAACACCCTCTACACGGTGAGCCACGACGGCACGGCGATCGCCTGGGACCTGACAGGCCGGCGCGGGCTCGCACGGCGGTTCCGCTTCACGGACGATCCGAAGTTCTCCTCGACCGGCTTCGGCGGAAGACCGGGTGCGTTCAGCCCCGACGGTCGGCTCATCGCCGTGGGCCTCAGCGGGCAAGGGCTCGCTCTCTGGAACGCGCTCGAGCTGAGGCCCGTCGGTTCCCCTCTGCTAGGGACCGGGGGCGAGGTGAGGGAGCTCGCCTTCTCACCGGACGGGCGGACGATTGCCGCCATGACGAAGATCGACGACGGCCGCAACACTCTCACGCTCTGGGACGTTCGTGCCCGATCCCGGATCCGGAAGACGCTCATCAGATGGCTCGACTTCATCGTCTTCAGCCCAGACGGGTCGACGCTCGCCATCGTGACCTGGCGCGGATTGACGCTGCTGGACTCGGCCACTGGAGCCACCCTCGGCGTGATCCCGGCTTCGTATCAGACCGACTTCGCGTTCAGTGGCGACGGGAAGCTCGTCGCAGCTGGCCGTGGCGAGGTAGGGGGCGCGGACGTGTGGGACGTCGCGACGCGCAGGCGCGTCAGGTCCGTCGACGGCGTCAATCAGTTGTCGTCCGACCACGCCGTCGCGCTCAGCTCTGACGGAAGCATGCTGGCCCTCGGCGGCCACGGGAGCCCGCGATCGATCGTGCGCATCGTCGACGTCCGCACGGGGAAGCTCCTCCGCGAGCTCGACCAGGGCGGTGCCGGGGCCGACGGCCTCGAGTTCAGCCAGGACGGTCAGCTGCTCGTCGTGGAGGCCCTGACGGAGAACGTGGCGTCGCTCTGGGACGTTGCCAGCGGGACCCAGATCGGCGCGAGACTCAGCGTCGGGAGCCGTGGGGCGGACGTCGATCTCGCCCCTGACGGGCGCCGCCTGCTGATGACGGCAGACGACGGCGAGGGGGCCGTCTGGGATATCGACCCGGAGTCGTGGGCGCGACGTGCCTGCGTTATCGCGAACCGCGCCCTGACGCGGAAGGAGTGGGACGAGTTCCTCCCCGGCCGGCCATACGAGCCGGCCTGCACGAGCTGAGTCCGACTCAGGGGCGGATCGACCAGGTGAATCGCGTGAGCGCGGCCGGCGGCGCGAGTCCGCCGGGGCGGAGACCTCGACGGACGAGCAGCACGTGCGCGGTCGCATCTCGTGCGAGCCGGAGGCGAGCTTCTCCCAGGCCCTCGCGGTGCCACCGGCTCGACAGGCCCACGACGACGAGGCCCGCGTCGCAGCTCGCCTTGAGCATCCCGTCCTCACCTGGCGCGATGAGCAGCGGCTCGGCCGCGATACCCAGCACTCGCTGGACTGCGAGCGCGCCGTGAGAGAGCAGGCGGCTCGCGTCGCGTTTGCCCTGCTCCGGCACACCGGCCGCACCGGCCAACCGGAGCGGAACGTCGTTCGACTTCGCGAGCCACGCCCCGAGCTCGACAGCGGCCCAGTCGTGCTCGCCGCCCCCGAACGGTACTAGCACGGGGCCCTCGTGCGTCTTGTTCCGGGTGACGACGAGTGCGACGTCGCAGGGGGTCTCCTCGAGGAGGATCGAGAGCTGCTCGTCGGCAGCACCTTCGACGAGGAGCTCGTCGGGTGCCTCCGCGACGAGGAGATCGACGTCGAGCTCGGTGGCGAGGCGGGCCAGGTCGAGCCCCTGCCCGGTCGACGTGAACGACGCCGCCCGGGCGACGACACCCCGCGCTCCGAGCTCCGTTCGCTTCTCTTCCAGCCACGCCGACCCGGCCTGGAGCTCCGAGGCGTCCGGCACGAGCCTGGCCATGACCAGGACGCGTGGCGGGTCGAGCGCCAGTGGCTCGGCCACGGCGAGCAGTGCCTCAACACGAGTCTCGGCGGCGATCGCGACGAGGATTGACCGCTCAACCGACTCTCGACCGGAGGCACGAGCGGGCGCCTGCAGATCGAGTGACGGGTCGTGCCGCAGGATGGCCTGCTCGAGCCCTCTCAGCTCGGCGCTCGGCTCGATCCCGAGCCCGTCGACAAGCGCGCGGCGTGCATGCTGGTAGGCGTCGAGCGCTTCCGCCTGCCTGCCGGACCGGTACAGCGCAGTCATCAGGCACCTCCGCAGGCGCTCGCGCAGCGGGTGCCCGGCGACGAGCTCCTCGAGCTCGCCGACCAGCTCGTCGTGCCGTCCGAGCGCGAGGTCGGCGTCTATCCGGAGCTCGACTGCTGCGAGCCGGATCTCCTCGAGCCGTGCGATCGCCGCCTGCGCGAAACCCTCGTAGGCGAAGTCGACGAGCGCCGGGCCCCTCCACAAGGACAGGGCCTCGCGCAGCCTCTCCGACCCATCTGCCGCCAAGCCGCGAGCGAGCAGGCTCCTCCCCTCGTCCACGAGGCGCTCGAAGCGGTGGAGATCGAGCGCGTCCGGCTCGACCCGGACGACGTAGCCAGGCGACCTTGTCGTGAGCACGTCCTGCGGAAGCGCTTTGCGAAGTCGCGAGACGTTGACTCGCAATGCGGCGGCCGCGTCCTCGGGCGAGTCCTTGCCCCAGAGCTCGTCGATCAGGCGGTCGGCGGGAACGAGCTCGTTGGCATGGAGGAGAAGCACGGCAAGAAGCGCGCGCGGCTTCGGCCCGCCCAGCGTGACGGCCCGGCCTTCGTGCCACGCCTCGAGCGGTCCCAGGATCCGGAACTCCATCGTGCCTCCTGGGCGAGGACGCTAACTGTTGCGGCTCTGAAACGTGCCTGAAACGGACGCGGTTGAACATCGTCGCCGATGACGTTGTTCGAAAGGAGGCACCAATGAAGGCTCGATACGTGGCTTTCGTCGCGATCGCGGCGGCGGTCACCGTGACGTCCGTTGGCGCGGCGGCCCCCGAGGGGGCGAAGCAGCGAGTGACGATCACTGCAGGAGGGGCGTGGAACTCCACCTCGTTTGGCAAGTTCGTGCTCACCCCGCTGCGGGCCGGAGCCCTCAAGCCTGACTCGGGCACAGAGACCGCGACCTGGACGACGCGCGACGTGACGCGCGACGGGCAGAAGGTCGGGATCTCGATCTCGGTCACAACCCTCGAGGGCAAGCGCGGGACCTTGGTCATCCGCCAACGGGTGGAGGGCGTCGGAGCCGGGAACGGGTATGAGGTCGCCATCGGCACGTGGAAGGTCGTGCGCGGGACGGGCCAGTACGCCCAGGTCACCGGGGGCGGAGGGGCAGGCTGGGTGACTGCCGCGAGGACTCGGACCTGGAGCGAGAGCCAAGAGGGCTTCCTCACCGTTCCGTAAGCGCTGCACGAGACGTGGCGGCGCGCGCTCGCGCGCCGCCCCGACCTCCAGCGGAGCCGTCCTATAAGCCGGTCGGTGGGAACGACCTCGTGGCGTGGAGGAGGCGCAGCGCGAGGAGCGCGCGCGGCTTGGGCGCGCCGAGCGAGAGCTCGCGGTCACCGTCGAACGCCTCGAGCGGTCCCACGATCCTGAACTCCAACGTGCCTCCCGGACGAGCACGCTAGCTGATGCAGCTCTGAAACGTGCTTGAAACGGACGCGGTCGAACATCGAGGCCGATGGTGAAGCGCCGCGAGGAGGCAGGAGTGAAAGCTCGACTGGCCATGGTGGTCGCACTCGCGGCCGGGGTCACCGTGACGTCCGTCGCCGCGGGCGGCGCTACCGCGACGAAGCAGCGCGTGAATGAGCGCTATCCCGACGTGACCTTCCCTGCCTGGTCACCCGACGGGCGGACGATCGCCTTCCTGGCCTGGCGCCCAACCGGCCGCTCGGTCTTCGAGATGCGGGTGGTGAACGCCGACGGGAGCGGACAGCGAGGGCGCGTGCTCGCCCGCAAGGCCGGGTCTTTCGCCTGGTCGCCGGACGGCCGGCGGATCGCCTTCGAGGGCCCGAGCACCTTGGACATCTACGTCGTGAACGCCGATGGGAGCGGGCAGCGGAGGCTGACGCGGGACGCGGCACCCAGCACCTCCCCCGTCTGGTCGCCCGACGGCCGGCGGATCGCCTTCGAGAATTGGGGGGGTCCCGAGGCTGGCATCCACGTGGTTGGCGCCGACGGCAGCGGGCGGCGGACGCTTACACGGCGAGGGCGGGAGCCGGCCTGGTCGCCCGACGGGCGGAAGCTCGCGTTCGTTAGGGCACTCCGGAAGCCGCGCACCCTCGATGTCTACGTCATGAACGCGGACGGGAGCGGACTGCTGAGACTGGCCCAGAGCGGGCAGGGGCCGGTCTGGTCGCCCGACGGGCGGAAGATCGCCTTCGTGAGCGGCGGGGACCCAAGCAGTGCCCTCACCCCAAACCAGCATGTCTTCACCATGAACTCGGACGGGAGCGGGGAGCGGAAGCTCGCGCGCGGGTTTGGGCCCGTCTGGTCGCCGGACGGACGGAAGATCGCGTACGTCAGCGAGCGCGCCGGGAGCATGGATGTCGGCGTGATGAACGCGGACGGGAGCGGGCAGAGGACCCTGTCCCGCAGCACCCTGACCCGCAGCAGGGCGTTCATTCCTAAGCCCGCCTGGTCGCCCGACGGACGGAAGATCCTGTTCGTCAGCGACCGCGACGGCTTGGGGGCGGTCTACGTCGTGAACGCCGACGGCAGCAGACAGCGCAGGCTGACGTCGCCTGCGCCGCCCGCGATCCCGTTCCGCGTGAGATGTGGGTTCAGCCACCGAAATCAGGACGATCCGATCGTCTCTCCGGGGCAGCCCGGCCGCTCGCACGACCACACGTTCTTCGGCAACCGCTCGACGGACGCGTTCTCCACCCTTGCTTCGCTTCGCGCCGGTGGGCGAACGACCTGCAACGAGCGCGCCGACAGATCGGCCTACTGGGCGCCGACCCTCTACGTCGCCGGGCGCGCAGTCGAGCCGCTGGCGCTGATCGCCACCCACACACGGAGGACGGTTCGGCCGGTCGACCCGTTCCCGGCGGGGTTGAAGGTGATCGCGGGCGACGCGAACGCACGAACGGCGCAGTCGAGCCGGGTGACGTCCTGGAGCTGCGCCGTCACGCCTGCAGCGCGCTCGAGTGCGATCCCGAGCTGTCCGGGGACGCGGCGCGGGGGACTGCGCCTGCACGTGAGCTTCCCCGACTGCTGGGACGGAAAGCGGCTCGACAGTGCTGACCACAAGAGCCACATGGCGTACTCGTCGCACGCTGCCTGCCCACGCTCGCACCCGGTCGCGGTCCCCGCCCTCTCGCTCGTCGTCCACTACGCCGCCTCGGGTGGCCGAGACGCCGAGCTCGCCTCTGGCGGCCAGTTCTCCGGGCACGCCGACTTCCTCAACGCCTGGAACCAGGCAGAACTGGCGAGCTGGGTCAAGCGGTATCTGAACAGAACTCTGGAGTGATGCCCAACCCGTCCAGGCGCGACTACGCCACACGCATCTATCCGTTTCCCATGTTCGAAAGGAGCACCGATGAAGGCTCGTCATACCGTCCTCGTTGCCGTGGCGGGTCGGGTTCACTTCCGTCGCAGCGGGTCCAGGAGTCCCCTGGCACCTATTCGTCCCGGCGATCACCGTAGTCGCATGAGGCTGCCGACTTGGGCGTCGGGACTGGCGCTGCTCGGCGCGAGCGTCCTCACGGGGGCGCTCGTCGTTTCGATCGACGACGGCTCTGCCTCCGATGGCGCTGTCTCGCTGGCGTCGGCGGCACAGAAGATCGCGTTCGTCAAAATCGAGTACCGATCCGGGTGGAGTCCGCCTCGAGCTCTACGTCATCAATGCGGACGGGAGCGGGGAGCGAAGGCTGGTGGAAACCGCGAGAGTCTTGCCTACCACCGCGACGTCGTACGAGCTCGGCTCGGACCCCGCATGGTCGCCGGACGGGCGGAAGATCGCCTTCGTGGGAATGGCTGACGACGGCAACACGGACGTGTACGTCGTGGGGGCCGACGGCCTCGGCCGGAAGCGGCTGACGCGCCATCCGGGGGTAGACGGCAATCCGGCCTGGTCGCCCGACGGGCGGAAGATCGCGTTCACGAGAGGGGTCGGAAGGTGCTGTGCTGAGACCTACATCTACGTCATGAACGCAGACGGCAGCAGGCAGCGCAGGCTGGCGCGCGGACACGTCCACTTCTCGGTGGCCTGGTCGCCCGATGGGCAGAAGATGCTGTTCGAACGCCCGAACCCGCGCCACCCCGCGCCGCCCGTACCGGGAGACTTTACCGAGGATCTCCACGTCATGAACGCCGACGGCAGCGGTCAACGGAGGCTGACGCGCAACCCCGCGACGGACAGGGACCCGGTCTGGTCGCCGGACGGGCGCCGGATTGCCTTTAGTCGAGGACGCCAGGCCTGGGTGATGAACCCCGACGGCAGCGGCAAACGGAGTCTGACACCTGCTGGCTGGTATTCGGCGGAAAGTCAGGACTGGTCGCGCGACGGGCGCAAGATCGCCTTCATGGGGCGACCGTCAACCCCTCCCCCTTGGATCTTCGTCATGAACGCCGATGGCAGCGAGCGGCGAAGGCTCACGCAAGATGGACGGAACCCCGCCTGGTCGCTCGACGGGCAGATGATCGCCTTCAATCGCGACGACGAGCTCTACGTCATGAACGCCGACGGAAGCGGGAAGCGGAGGTTGCTGCGCTCGGACTACAGAATGCCTGGGCCAGGTCTCCCCTGGGCCTGGTCGCCCACGCCGAAGCGGCAGTAGCGCGATCCCGGCTTCGGCCACGTCCACCGCGTGATCGCCGGACCGGCAGGGGCGGAGATCTACTCGACCTTCTTCCTATCTCCCGGGTCGGAACCACATCATCACGGCACCGGGCCCGGAGGAGTGCACGTAGCATGAGAATGCACGGCATCGCGAGACCTTGAGCCGTGTTCTCCGGACTGCCGCAGGTTCGGTTCGGACGGAGTGGAATCGTCGAACGGTGGCGCGGCCGTGAGCTGCGGCGGTGACCTCCTCTCTGATGGGAAGGAGTCAAGAGCTCGCCTATTCAGGCAACCGTGATGGCCTCCAAGCAGGATTTCGTCGGACATGTGGCCGCGATCGCGTCTGCGAAGGCGTGCCGTGCGGCGTCGCACGACGTCGCGGTACGTCGCGCGTACCGGAGATGTGTCCGTAATGTGTCCGCGTGTTCAGCGGACAGACAACAAGAAAGTGCTATTTTGCAGGCACTTTCGCGAAGCCCTCTGACGGACTCGAACCGTCGACCCCCTCCTTACCATGGAGAAGCGCACTCTTGCTTTGACTCGCCTCTAGTAGCCGGAGTGCTCTGCAAAGCGTCATTCTCGTGGGATGACCTGACTCCCGCGGCATCTAGTTGCCGCCGTTTCTTTCCAGCAGCTTTCCAACTCCTTAGGCTCTTTCCCGTGATACTCGTGCTCGACTTGCTGAGTCGGTACACGGCCATCACCGTCTTTCACACCCGACGAGGAGAGTTGAGACCTTGATGGCGGGAGCCGTGGTCGTCATTCCCGAGCGCACCATCGACGCATGGTTGGCAGCCGTATGCGGCGGAGGTGGCGCAGGCGACGACCGCAATCGTTACGACGGGTCGCCAAGCCGGACCCATGCCTCTCAGCGCACTCAGCGCCGACCGAGGCGGGCCAAGCCAGGGCGCGCGACCTCCCAGTCTGCAAGCCACACCCTCACGAAACGAATCCTAGTCGCCCTTTGACCAAGGCTCAGGGGACATTTGCGAACGCTGGCGCAGTCGGGTGTGGTCTAGCTGGGCGTGCTGGCTAGGAAGACAGTTCCCTTGTTGGGAAGCCGGAACGGCTCGGTTAGTTCGGGGACGCGGTCGGCGGCATCCCTGGCGAGGGGGAGCGCGCTGACATAGCGGACGAGCCTTTCGCGGGTCGGGAACACGAGTACGGCGTCGCAGTCGACCTGCTCGACGTCGCGAAAGTGGCGCAGGAGGAGGTTGCGGCCGTTCTCGCGGCTGAACGAGAGCGTCGGGTATGGAGGTATCTCCTCGCCGAAGAGCGATTCCCAGGCAGCGAGCCGCTCGTGCTCGTCGTCGCTTCCGGTCGTCGCCAGGAACATGCCGTCGGCGTCCAGGACACGAGCGGCTTCGGCGATCGCCCGCTCGGGGTCAGGTACGTGGTACAGGACCCCGCATGCGACGACGCAGTCGAACGAGCGGTCCGGGAAGGGCAGGGCTCGCATGTCGGCCAAGATCGCGGTCGCGCCAGCCTGTGCGGAGAGCTCGACCATGCGCGGCGAGGAGTCGACGGCGGCCACCTCTGCGTCGAGATCCGCCTTCGCCCAGGCGCACAGGTCACCGAACCCGGAGCCGACGTCGAGCAGACGCCGCGGCCGCGCAGCGTGGATCCGTGCGCGGACGATCTCGTCTTCGTCCGGCCCCTCAAGCAGCTCGTCGTAGGCGGCCGACCGCTCCCGCAACGCCTCCTCCGAGGCGTATTCGTCGGCGACCGCGTCGGGATCGACGAGCCAACCTGCCATGCACTTCGAAGTATCCACCGAGCAGAGAGCGAACGATGCTCGCGTAGCGCCTGCCCACCGTGCGCGCGGCGGCGGATCTGTTGTTCAGCCGCAAGATCCGGCCGGCGGCTCGACTACTCGCCGGTGCGCTCCGCAGAAGGACCGCAAGCGACGTTCTCATGCGCGCGCCGGTAGGCGGCTTCGGCTTGGTTGGAGAGAGCTCGCGCTCGGATGGCGTACTCGGCGGCGCGGGTTGCACGCTCGTCTCATCCCGGGCGTCGGCGTGCGCTTGCGCTGTGGTGGCTGCAGCTAGGGCTGAACGCTGCCTGGACGCCGGTCTTCTTCGGGGCCCGCCGGACCGGCGCCGGCGCGGTTGTCATCTGCGCGCTCCTGCCCGTCGTCGCGGCTACCGCGGCCGCGAGCGCGCGTCGACCGTCGGGCCGGGCTGCTCTACGCGCCGTACCTGGCGTGGTCGACCTATGCGGCGGCGCTCAACCTCGAGATCTGGCGGCTGAACCGCTCCTAGACGACCGTCTCGCGCCGTTCACCACTGCGAACCGCAGTAGGCTCAGAGGCATGGAAGACAGGGCGCTTCGGCGCGGTAATGCGTTACTTGCGTTAATCCACGCGGCGCAGGCGGCGGTGATTCTCGCGCTCTCGACCGACTTCTCGCTGCCGGTGACAGGCGCCTTTATGGAGGCGCAGCCGGGGAGCGGGGTGCCGAAGCAGGACTTGCTCTTCGACCTGCGCATCGGCCCGCTCGTCGGTGCGTTCCTGTTGCTCGCGGCGATCGACCACGCGCTCGTGGCGCTGCCGCCGTTCCGCGCGCGCTACGAGCGGTGCCTCGCCGCAGGCGTCAACCCCTTCCGGTGGCTCGAGTACTCGCTCTCGGCCTCGCTGATGGTCGTGCTGATCGCGATGCTGACCGGCATTGCCGACTACGTCGCGTTGCTCGCCCTCTTTGCAGTGAACGCGGCGATGATCTTCTTCGGGTGGCTGATGGAGCTGCTCAACCCGCCGGACAGGGCGCGAACGCGCTGGCTGCCCTTCGTGCTCGGCTGCGTCGCCGGCGTCGTGGCGTGGGTTGCGATCGCGGTGCAGATCGGGGTCTCGGCGGGGCGCGAACACGCGCCGCCGGGCTTCGTCTACGTGATCTTCGTCTCGCTCTTCGTTCTGTTCAACAGCTTTGCCGTCAACCAGGCCCTGCAGTACAAGCGGATCGGGCGCTGGCGCGACTACCGCTACGGCGAACGCTGGTATCTCTGGTTGAGCCTCGTCGCGAAGAGCCTCCTCGCCTGGCAGGTGTTCGCGAACGTGCTCGTCCTCTGAGCCAACCGGCACAACTCCTTACGACTCTTAGCAGACGGGTGCGCATCTCACCGTCCGAATGGTGTGGAAGACGTGCGGCCGTAGGGTGGATGACAATGCGAGCGCCGTCGTAGTGGTCCACAGGCGTTGCCGCCGATGTATGAGCGGCGGGCGACGAGGCTGCGCGCCCTGCATTGACTCTACGTTGTCTCGCGCCGCTGCTCGTGGTGGCGCAGCGACCCCGCATGGGCGCGTGCGGACGGGTCGCGGCGTGTCTTCACGACGCTCGCCACCGTGACGAACGTGAGCACGACCGCGATCAGGCCGAGCGACTGCAGCGTCGATACCTCGGGGACATCGTCCCAGCGCTCGTGCAGGTAGTGCAGCACGAGCTTCACGCCGATGAAGACGAGGATCGCGGAGAGGCCGAGCGAGAGGTAGACGAGCCGGTCGAGCAGGCCAGAGACCAGAAAGTAGAGTGCCCGTAGCCCGAGTAGCGCGAACGCGTTCGCAGCGAAGACGATGTACGCCTCCTGCGTGATCCCGAAGATCGCCGGGATCGAGTCCAGCGCGAAGAGCACGTCGACGCTTCCGATCGCGACGAGCACGAGCGCGAGCGGGGTCAGCACCCGGCGGCCTTGCTCGCGCGTGACCAGGCGGCCGCCGTCGTAACGGTCGCTGAAGGGCAGCAGCCGCCGCGCCGTAACGACGAGCACGTTGTCGTCCACCGTCGGGTCCTCGTCGCGGTGCCGGAAGAGCTGGATTCCGGTGAACACGAGCAGCAGCCCGAAGACCAGGAACATGAACGAGAACGCCGCGAGCAGGGCGGCGCCGAGGGCGATGAAGATCGCGCGCAGCACGAGCGCCAGCACGATCCCGAACGTGAGCACCCGGTGCTGGTGTTTCGCCGGCACCGCGAACGTGGTCATGATGAGCACGAAGACGAAGAGGTTGTCGACCGATAGGCTCTTCTCGACGGCGTAGCCGGCGAAGTACTCGGCGCCGAAGTCCCAGCCGTAACCGAAGCCGATCCAGAGTCCGAACGCGATCGCGATCGCGATGTAGAAGACCGACCACCCCGCCGCCTCGCCGAGACTGACGGCGTGCGGGCTGCGCGCAGCGAGCAGGATGTCAACCGCGAGCAACGCAATCACGCCGAGCACGGTCAGCGTCCACGCGATTAGCGAGACGTCCAACCAACCACCCCTAGACCGCGTTCGGCGGGAGCGGGATCGGGACGCAGCTTCTGCTCATGCTCCGACTGTAACCAGCGCCGCCTCATAGACCCGGCAGCGCGCTGCCCAGCGGATTTGGCCGCAAAAGAAACTTGACCCCCGGCCGAAGCCGGGGCCTAAGGGCCGCGGCGCAGGGACGGTAGAGCTCAACGCGCCGTCGCGTGCCCTCCAAGTGCCCTCGGCCCGGCGTGGACAACGACTGAGACAGAGAAGTGCCTGCAAATGGCCAGGTACGTGACCCCCTCCGTAATCATCTCCTGGCTCACGCCTGAACGGGCAACCAGAAGATGCTGATTTGCAGGGACTTTCAAGCCCTCTTCCGGACTCGAACCGGAGACCCCCTCCTTACCATGGAGGTGCTCTACCAACTGAGCTAAGAGGGCAGCTGGGCCATTGTAGGCGGCGATTTCGGTCTTCGCGGCGCCGCGGCTTCTCGTTCCGGCGGCGATGTGAGACAGTTGCACTCGGTCTCTCAGGGAGGGCTCGTGACCAGCGGAGTCAGACTCGCCGCCGTGCTTGCCGTTTCGGTCGTCGGCGTCGCCCTGCTGGTCGGCGGGACCGCGGCCGGTGGCGGAGCGACGAAGATCGACCCGCGAGTCCTGCGGGACACAGCCGGCGGAAGGGACGCCTCGTTCGTCGTCCACCTGAGCGACCAGGCCGACCTGAGCGCCGCGTATGCGATTCGGGACGAGAACGCTCGCGGCTGGTACGTCTACCGGACCCTCAGACGGCATGCCGCGCGGACACAGGCGCCGATCCGCACGCTGCTCCAGGCGCGGAATGCCTCGCACACGCCCTACTGGGCCGCAAACGTGATCGTTGCGCGGGGCGACCGGTCGCTGGTCGAGGCTCTCGCCGCGCGCCCGGACGTGAGCGCGATCGAATCGAATGACAGCTCCAGGTGGATCCAGCCCGTCGCGCCTCGCGCCGGTCACCAACCGGATGCAGTCGAGCCGGGCGTGGCGCAGGTCCACGCACCCGAGGTCTGGGCGCTCGGCCACACGGGCCAGGGAATCGTGATCGGAAACCAGGACACGGGGGTGCGCTGGACGCACAACGCGCTCAAGCCGCATTACCGCGGGTGGAACGGCAGCGCCGCCGACCACAACTACAACTGGCACGACTCGATCCACTCGGGCGGCGGTATCTGCGGCGCGAACACCATGGCGCCCTGCGACGACAACGGCCATGGCACACATACGACCGGGACGACGAGCGGTGACGACGGTTCCGGGAACCAGATCGGCGTCGCACCCGGAGCGAAGTGGATCGGCTGCCGAAACATGGACCAGGGCAACGGGACTCCGACGACCTACATCGAGTGCTTTGAGTTCTTCATCGCGCCGACCGACCTGAGCGGGCAGAACCCCGACCCAACTCGCCGGCCGCACGTGATGAACAACAGCTGGAACTGCCCGCCGTCAGAGGGCTGCGCGCCCGACACCCTGCAGGCGATCGTCGAAAACGCCCAGGCCGCGGGGATCTTCGTCGCGGCCTCCACCGGCAACATCGGGCCGAACTGCAGCACCGTTCAGAATCCGCCCGCCATCTACGAGGCGACGTTCTCGACCGGAGCCGTGTCCGGGGCGAACGCTCTCGCGGGCTTCAGCAGCCGCGGACCGGTCACGGTCGACGGCTCGGGCCGAATCAAGCCCAACATCGTCGCGCCGGGAGTGAGTGTCCGGTCCTCGGTGAACGGCGGCGATTCGAACTACTCGTTCTTCTCGGGCACCTCGATGGCCAGCCCTCACACGGTCGGCGTCGTCGCGCTGCTCTGGTCTGCACGGCCGGAGCTGGTGAGGAACATCGCGGCGACGAAGCAGGTGCTCAGCGTGACGGCGAACCCGAACGTGACCTCGAGCAATGGAGGGCAATGCGGCGGCATCGACCACGTTCCGAACAACCACTTCGGCTGGGGACTCGTCGATGCGCTGGCCGCGGTCAATGCTGGGCCACCGCC
>DASTYD010000189.1:0-13055 GCA_035765175.1 Gaiellaceae bacterium | reverse complement strand
GCACGTTCTGCGATCCGTTCGATCGCCTCGCGCGCAGTCGCTTCGCTGAACGTCAGGCCCGTGAGCGGCTCGTGGCGCTCGGGCGTGAACAGCATTCAGGAAGTCCGGTCTAGCGGTACCGCTCGCAGGAGTCGGCCTTGTCGAAGCCTTCCTTCAGCTCCGACCCGCTCGCCTGAACGCTCGTGAGCGTGGCGGACACGTTCGTGACGAGGGCCTGGAGGTCGGGGAGGAGCGGGGCAACTGCCTCGGCGACCTCGCTCAAGCTGGCGTTCTCCGGCAGGTTGTCGATGGTTTCCTTCGTCTTGTCGACCGTGGTCTCGACCAGGTCCGCGAGCGACTCGACCTCCTGCTGCGCCTGATCGCCGGCCTCCGTGTCCGGCGGCTCCAGCGACTGCAGCTCGTCGGCGAGCTCCTTCGAGGCATCGACGCCCTCCTCGATCTCGGACTGGATCGCCGCAAGCGTGTCTGCTCCCGGTGACTGGATCTGCTCCCGGATGTCCGCGGCCGACTGCTCGATCTGGTCTTGCCAGTCGCCGACGGTCGAGCAGACGTCGCCGGCCCAATCTTCCGATGCGGACGGCTCGCTGCCTCCACAGCCCGCGGCCGCGAAGGCGAGGATCGCAAGGAGGATGAGGACTGGGCCCAGGCGTCTCATCGGCAGCCCCATTGTCGAGACGCAGGCGAACCGGGTCAAGCGCCTGCGCGCACGAGGATCGCCTCGACGACCTCCGTCTTCGCGTCCGCGTAGTCCTGCGTATACGCCCAGGTGCGCCGGGCGAGCTCTCGCTTCGTTCGCTCGTAGAGCAGGCGCTCGGCTTCGTTCGCACGCAGGCGGTCCCGGAAGATGAGCATGCGTTCGACCTCGGGGGAGCCATGCGCGAAGACGTGGAGGTTCACGGTGGGATCGCTGCCCTTGAGCAGGCGATGCTCGTGCCAGTCGGGCTCGCGGATCGTGAGCACGTACCCGGCCTGCTCGAGCGGCGGCACGTAGGCGCTCTCGTCCGCCGAGTCGGCGACGGCCAGGACGATGTCGATGATCGGCTTCGCCGCGAGGCCCGGCACCGAGGTGGAGCCTGCGTGCTCGAGCACACGCACTCGGTCGCCGAGCGCCGCGCGGATCTTCTCGGCCTCCCGGTCGTACAGTTCCGGCCAGGCCGAGTCGTACTCGGTGAGCTCGATCGGCTTGCCGTGCACCTCGACCTTCTGCAGGCGCACGGCCTGAAGCTCGGCTTCCCTTTCTGTCACAGAGGCCAGGTGGCGCGCACCGGCTCGTACTTCCCAGACCAGTCGCTGTACGCGACGGGTGGCGCGTCCGTCTCCTCCGGCGTCGACGCGCCGTATCGCCCCGCTACTTCGCTCACCGGGTAGTGCAACTTCTTGTCGGCGGCGCGCGAGCCGGCCATCAGGATCGCGCACGGGCCGTCGCCGGCCCCGACGATGATGTGGCGCGTCCCCGGGGCGCAGTGAAAGAAGTCCCAGGCCTTCAGGCGCCGCTCCTCGTCCTCGACGACGAGGATGCACTCGCCGGAGAGGACGAGGAAGTCCTCCTGGACAGTCTCCGAGTGGTACTTCCCGTTCGGTTGGCCCGGCTGGACGACGTGGACGCCGATTCCGTATTCCTCGAAGCCGTCCGGCGGCTCGAAGTCGGTCCACTCGCCGCCCTCCTCGCTCCGCATCCAACGCGCGTCGGCAAGGTTGACCACGAACCATCCCGGCGACGCGGCGGTGGCGCCCTCGCCGGTGTGCTCGATGCGTGCTTCGTCGGCCCCCACGCCCACGGAGCCTACCGCTCGGTCACGGCCGAGCTGGAAGTCCTGGAGACAGGAGCGGCGCCAGGCCCTGGAGGCGCTTGACGAGGGCTTCGGTGCGCTCCCGGTCCTCGTCGAGATGCGTGAGCAGGTTCAGGCCGAGGTAGAAGGTCACGATCGCATAGGCGAGGTCGCGAATCGGCACGACCTCCGTCGCGGGGGAGGAGGCGAGGCCCTTGCGCAGCGCGTCCTCGCACAGCTCGATCCAGGGCTCCATCCGCGCGACGACCTCCTTCGCCAACTCGGGCCTGGCGACGCTGCCGGCAACCATCTGGGAGACAACGGTCATATGTCCTCGGTCGCGGTCTTCGGTGTAGATGCTCGCGGCCACCTCGGCCAGGTCCTCCGCAGTCACAGCCTTGTCGACCGCGGCGCGGTAGCGGCGGAGACGCTCCTCGCTCGTCCGGTCGAGCGCGGCGAGGAGCAGGCCGTCGAGACTGCCGAAGTGGTAGAAGATCAGCGCCTGGTTGAAGCCGCCGGTGCGGGCGATCGCGCGTGAGGTGGCGCCGGCGAATCCCTCCTTCTTCAGCGTCGCGAGAGCAGCGTCGACGATCCTTCGCCGGGTCTTCTCTCCTGCCGTCGCCGCGCGATTCTTCGTCATATGATTTAATCAATCGATCAATCAGAAATGATCGACTCAATGGTACCGGTTCGCTGGCTCCTCGCCCAGACGTGGAGCCGTCTTCTTTTCGCCCACTGGCAGGTCGACCCGGAACAGCTCGCCCGTCACTTGCCGTCGGGGGTCGAGCCCGATGTGCACGACGACCGAGCCTGGATCGCGATCGTCGCGTTTCGGATGCTCGCCAGTCGCCCGCTCCTCCCGCCTCGTCGCCCGGTGCTGCCTGCGATCCCCGAGCTCAACGTGCGGACCTACGTACGGGTCGGCGGCGTGCCCGGCGTCTGGTTCCTGAGCCTTGATGCGTCGAGCCCGTTCTTCGTCACCGCGGGGCGGGCCCTCTACGGCCTTCCGTATCGACTGGCCCGCATGACGACGGTCGCCCGCGGGGAGTGCGTCCACTATCTCAGCACTCGGAGCGACGCCTGCTTCGCTGCGAGCTACGAGCCCTGCGGCCCGTCAGCGCCTGCCGAGCCGGGGTCGCTCGAGCACTTCCTCGTCGAGCGCTACCGGCTCTTCGCCCGGCGCCGCGGCCGGCTGATCACCGCCCTCGTCAGTCACGAGCCGTGGCCACTGCAGCCCGCGGCGGCGCGCATCGACGTGAACGAGATGGCGCCGACCGGCCTCGCGTTTCGAGGTGCGCCGCTGCTCCACTTCTCGGAGTCGGTCAGCGCGCGGATCTCGGTGCCGCACCTCGTGCCTGGTACTAGGCCGCGGCGGCGAGCTCGCGCCGCAGCTCTCCAACGGCAGCGGGCTGGTTCGCTGCGAGCGCCGCCAGTAGCTCTCCCTCGGCGCTGAGGTATCGCGCCACGAGCGCCTCGTCGGATCCTTCGAGCTCGACTCGCTCCGCGCCGCTCGTGTCCCCGACGAGCTGCAGCCTCAGGCCGAACTGATCGGACCAGAAGAACGCCGGCTGCCGGGGCCTTGGCTCGAGGCCAAGAAGCCGCCTGGCGACGTCGACACCCTCCGCTGCGGCTGCGGTCCAGTGCCCGCGGCTCCCCGCGACGTCGCCGCACGCGTAGACCGGTGGCTCAGGGTCGGGCGAAATCAGGTCGAGCGACCGCTCCATGCCGACTGCGGCGAGTGCGACGTCGCACTCCACCTCACGGCCGTCGGAGAGGGCGACGCCGGTGATGCCGCCGCCGTCCCAGCGGAATCCTGCGGCCCCGACGCCGGTACGGAGGTCGACGTCGAAGCGGCGGTAGCGCCGCGCGAGCAGACGGCCGACGTCCGTGCCAAGGGCACGAGCGAAGGGGGCGGGGCCGGCCTCGAGCATGGTCACCTCGAGTCCGAGCTCGATGGCCGTCGACGCTACCTCAGCGCCGACGAAGCCGCCGCCGATGATGCAGAGGCGCTTGCCTGGGCCGAGCTCTTCGCGGAGGCCGATCGCGTCGTCGACGGTGCGTAGGACGTGCACTCCCGACGGGGTGGGGAACGGCAGGCGGCGTGCCCGGGCGCCGGTTGCGATCACGAGCGCATCCCAGGCGAGCTCACTCCCCTGGGCGAGCGTGGCCGTCTTCTGCTCCGGATCGACGGCGACGACTCGGTTGCCGAGGCAAAGGTCGATCTCCTGATCCGCCCAGAACGACTCGGGCCGAAGCGCCAGGTCCTCGAGGCCGCGCTTGCCGGCGAGGAACTCCTTCGAGAGAGCGGGCCGTTCGTACGGTGCGTGTCGCTCGGCTCCGACGAGCACGATGTCGCCGTCGAAGCCCTCAGCGCGGAGCGTCTCGGCGCACCGGGCGCCGGCCAGGCCGGCGCCCACGATGACGACGGTTCCAGGCGATCTCACGCCGCCTCGTCCTGCCTGACGGTGATCGCGGCCATCGGGCAGGCCGAAGCTGCCTCGAGCACTGCAGGGTCGTCGGACTGGCCGCGGCGAAACGAGGCCGTGCCGCCGGCGTCGAGCTCGAAGATCTCGGGCGCCAGCTCGGCGCAGGTTCCGAAACCGCTACACAGCGACCGGTCGATCTCGATCTTGTACATCGGTGGCTCCTTTCGGTTGGGATGCAGGGCGGGGTGGACCGGCGAACGCACGCCATGCGGTCGCGAAGGCGACTGCGCCGACGGCTCCGAGGTACATGTGCATGGCCCACGGCTGCGTCGTGTCAGTTCCGGCTGCAATTCCGTGGGCGGTCGAGAAGACGAAGATCGAGTACGTGGCCCAGTGGAGGCGCCGCCAGTTCTTGCCGCCGAGCCACTTCTTGAGCGGAAAGGAGAACGCGACGATGAGCGCCAGGTCGGCTGCGATCACACCGAGCCCGGTCCAGAGCGGCTTGTACGGCGCTCCAAAGGGGATGAAGAGGTCTCCGAATCTGATCTCCACCGTCGAGTCGGCGACGAGCGCCAGCCCGTGGATGCCGATCGCGGCGAGCGCGAGGGTCGTGATGAACCGGTGAACGTCGAGGGCGATCGGAGCCTTGAGCGCGGTGCCGAAGGGCCGGGACTTGAGGACGATCCCGGCGATCATCGAGGCCGCGATCAGCAGGTAAGCCGTGATGCCGCTCGCGCGGGCGAGGAACCAGAAGATCTCGCTGTTCACGCCAATCCTCCTGCGAGTCGCGTCTCTCCCTTGCGGGTGACGAGAACGCAGGGGAGTCGGTTCGCATCGGCCTCGGCGGCTGCGGCGTGCGACCCGGCGAGGAAGAGCGCCTTTGCCCAGATCTCCGCCTGGATCGCGTCGCGGGCGACGACGCTCGCTCGTAACAGGTCGCAGGCGGCCGGTTCGCCCGTGGCGGGGTCGATCAGGTGGTGGAGCTCCTTGCCCCCGCGGCGCCAGGTGCGCCGGTCGCGACCCGAGGTCGCGAGACCGCCCCCCGTCAGCTCGAGGGTGAGGCCCTCGTCGACGCCGATCGTCCACGTGCCGCGCAGCGCGATGTCACCGCCGGCATTGACGAGGCACGGGCCGGCTGCCGACAGGATCGTGGCCGCGTGCTCGGCCGCATACCCCTTGCCGATGCCGCCGAGATCCAGCCTGACACCCTCGTCGAGCTCGATACGGCGTCCGCTGAGCCGAACCCCGCCTCCGCACGGGCTGCCTCCGGAGGGCGCGGGCCCGTCGTCGGGGAGCTCCGCGAACGTCCGGTCGTAGCCGGCCGCGGCGACAGCGTCGTGGACCGTGGGATCGAAGCGCCCACCCGTGTTCGAGCGCCCTTCGAGCGCGAGCCGAACGATCTCTCGGAGCTCGGGGCCCGCCTCGAGCGCGGCGTTCGCGTTCAGCCGCGAGAGCTCCGAGGCGGGATCGAAGCGGGTGAGGAGCCCCTCGAGGCGATGGAACTCCGCCTCGGCGTCGGAGAGTTGGGCGTCGGCGTCCTGAGCCAGCGTGATCAGCTCGATCTCGGTGCCCATCGACTTGAAGACCCGGCGCTTCACGACGTCCGCGTCACCGTTGTGGCCGGCGCGGTGACGATGCGCACCGGCGGGGGAGCTGCTGCCGCAGCCGCGATCCGCTGGTTGCGCTTCGCGAGCCGTGCGCGGTAGATGTCCCAGCGCTGCTGAACCAGGCGGCGCGTCTGAATGCTCTCGCGCCGGACTTTGATCTCCCGAGCCTGCAGCGCGAGTAAGCGTGGGTCCGCCGACGCCGGCCCGTTCGCAGGCCAGGGCTTTGCCGCCACCAGCGCCCACGCCACGAAGAACGTGAACAGCGTCAGCGCCGTGGCGTACATCCGGCCAACGGGGCTAGTCATCATCCTCTTCGTGCTCGTCCTCATCGTCCTCGTGCTCGTCGTCCGAAGACGAGCTGCTGATGACGATTGAAGGGGCGGACTGAGTGACGACCCGGGGGCGCGGCGTCGCAGGGATTGCGGGGAGCGCCGGCGGCTTGTTCGCGCGTGCTCTTGCGAGTGCGGCCTCAGCGCGGTTCAGTTCGTGTTGCCGGGCCGAGATGGCCTGGTCCGAAACAGTGCTCTTCGACGCGCCGACGCCGGTCGTCGTCACGACGGCCGCCAGTCCGAAGATCGCCGAGAGCGCAACGATGAGCGAAGCTGCGAGTGCGTGTATGCGGTTCACGGGTGCACCTCCATCGGAGTCCGGCGCACGGTAGGGACCGTCTGGTTACGGGCTGGACAGCGCCGGGTTAAGCCTTGGCAGCAACGGGCAAGGTTTTGGCAAAGTCGCTCCGCCTGCGAACATCTGTGCATGGTGACGGGGGCTCTCCGCGAGAACGTGGAGCGGGAGGCCCTCGAGGCGAACCGTGCGACGGCTCGGCTGAAGGACGACGCCGTGGCCGAGGCACTCGCCGCAGCGAGCGCTCTTGTGCGGGAGCGCCGGGCGAAGATCGTGGCCGCGAACTCGGCCGACTACGAGGCGGCGCAAGGGCGGCTGGACGAGGGCATGCTCGACCGGCTGCGCCTCGACGACGCTCGGGTCGACGCGCTCGCTGAGCAGGTCGCAGCCGTGGCCGCGATTCCTGCGCTGGAGCGCGAGATCGACTCGTGGACGCTCCCGAACGGCCTGCGAGTGAGCGAGCGGCGGATCCCGATCGGGACTGTCGGCGCGAACTTCGAGGCGCGGCCGAACGTCGCCCTCGACGTCGCCGGTCAGCTGCTCAAGAGCCTGAACACTGCCGTCCTGCGCACCGGCGGCGCGGCGTTGCGAACGGTCACGGTCCTCGTCGACGACGTCTTGAGGCCCGCGCTCGAGCGGGCCGGCCTGCCCCCGGGCGCCGTCGGCCTCGTCCGCTCGCCCGACCGCGAGGGCGCCCGTGTGCTCGTGACGATGCCGCGGCAAGTCCCACTGGTGATTCTGCGGGGGAGCGGCGAGACGACGGCCGAGCTGGCGCGGCTCGCCGCCGAGCACGGGGTCCGCACGCTCGCCCACGCCGAGGGTGGGGGCGTCCTCTACGTCCACTCGGAGGCCGACCCCGCACGGGCGCTTGCCATGGCCGAGGCGACCCTCGATCGGCTCGGCGTCTGCAACCGCTTGAACCTCGCGCTCGTCGACCGTGGCGCAGCGAGTCTGTTGCCAGAACTGCTTACGATCTTCCGGGAGAAGGGGCTCGAGGTTCGAGGCACGCCGCGGGCGATCGATGCCTCGGGGGAGGGCGTCCTCCCACACGATCGTGACCGGCTCGGCCACGAGTGGGCGAACGAGCCGGAGCGGATCGCGACTGTGACCCTCGACCTCGTCGACGACCTCGACGAGGCGCTGCGGATCGCGAACGAGGAGACCTCCGGGCTCGCGGCCGGCATCGTCACCGAGGACGAGGAGGTTGCGAACCGCTTCCTCGACGGCTACCGCGGCACCGCCGCCTTCTGGCAGGCGACGACGAGGTTCACAGACGGCTACGAGCTCACTGGCGCTCCCGAGACCGGCATCAACGTCGACACAGTCCCCGGCCCGCGCGGCCCGGTCACGTACCGCGATCTGTGGCTGCGGCAGTACCGCGTGATCGGAGACGGAACGCAGACGCGTTGAGCGCGCCGGTCGTCGTCAAGTTCGGCACGGGGCTCGTCGTCGACGGCCAGGGAGAGGTTCGCAGAGGTTTGTTAGACGCGCGCGCGCGAGAGATCGCAGCGCTCGTCGGAGCGGGCGACCCGGTCTGCGTCGTCTCCTCCGGAGCAATCGCGCTCGGGCTCCCCAAGCTCGGGCTGCGGCGTCGCCCGCGAACCATCTCGCGCCTGCAAGCGGCCTCGGCGCTCGGTCAGGCGACCCTTCAGGCGGCCTGGGAGTGGGCGCTCGCGCGCCACGGGATTGCGGCGGCCCAAATCCTGCTCACCGCCGGTGACATTGCCGATCGCACTGCCTATGTCAACGCCCGCCAGGCCATTGCGGAGCTGTTCCGGCTCAAGGCTCTGCCGGTCGTCAACGAGAACGACGCGACGGCCACCGACGAGATCACGTTCGGTGACAACGATGCGCTTGCGGCTCAGGTCGCCGTCCTGGTACGCGCGCGGCTGCTGGTTCTTCTCACGGAGGTCGAGGGCGTGTACTCGCGTGCTCCGGGCAGTCCGGGCGCGGAGCTGATCTCCGAGGGCGAGCTCGCCGGCGAGGCTGAGATCGGCGTCGGAACCGAGCTCGGCCGGGGTGGAATGGGCAGCAAGGTGCTCGCTGCGCAGATGGCGAGCGCCGCCGGGATTCCGACAGTGATCGCGGCAGGCGACCGCGACGATGTGCTCGGGCCGATCGTCGCGGGCGAAGAGCGCGGCACACGATTTGCCCCCGAGGCGAGCGGCGAATCCGCGTTCAAGCTCTGGGTACGGTTCGGCAAGCCCGTGGCCGGGCGGCTGCATGTCGACGAAGGGGCGCGCCGCGCCCTCGTCGACAAGGGGGCGAGCCTGCTCGGCGTCGGGGTCGATCGCTGCGAGGGCCGTTTCGAGCCGGGCGAAGCCGTCGAGCTCGTCGGGCCGGACGGCGTCGTCTTCGGCAAGGGCATAGTCGGCGCCGGCGCGGAGGAGATCGTCGGCCAGCGCGGCGTGGAAGCGGTGCATCGTGACAAGCTGGTGCTCTACCCGTGAAGAAGGTCGCGGTCATCTCCGACGTCCACGGCAACGCCGTCGCCCTCGCCGCAGTCCTCGCCGAGCTCGAGCGTGAGGAGCCGGACCTGATCGTCTCCTGCGGTGACCTGACCTGGGGGCCGCAGCCCGAGGAGACGTACGAGCTCGCACGGAGCCTGAACGCGCGGTTCGTGCGCGGCAACGCCGACCGCGCCGTGCTCGAGAACGTCTCCGAGACCGAGCGAGAGCAGTGGATGCAAGCCCACCACACCGACGAGATGCGCGAGTTCCTCGGGTCGTTCGAGGAGCAGCTCGTCGTCGAGATCGATGGGCTTGGCCCTGTGCGCTTCTGTCACGGGTCGCCGCGCACCGACGAGGAGTGCGTCACGCCGGAGACGCCGGAGGAGCGCGTCCGCGAGTTCTCTGCCGGCGTCGACGAGCGCGTGATCGTCAGCGGCCACGTGCACATCCAGTTCGACCGGGAGGTGGCCGGCATCCGCAGCGTGAACTCGGGGAGCGTCGGCCTCCCCTACGAGGGCAAGCCGGGAGCGTTCTGGGCCGTGCTCGGACCGGATGTGGAGCTGCGGCGGACCGAGTACGACCTCGACGAGACGCTCGAGCGCTACCGGGCGAGCGGGCAGCCGAACGTCGAGCAGATCGTGGAGATGATGGTCGAGCCCCCGGAGCGTCGCGAGGTGATCGATCACGCCGAGAAAGTCGTCTTCGCCGGCTAGGCGCAAGATCGCCTCGATTCGCGGCGCGGCGGCGTGGGTCGATCGCGTCGGGCTCGCAGTGCTCTACCCGAACGACGACCTCGTCCTGCCCTCGCTCTGGGAGGCGCTCACGGGACGCCGGGACGTCGACTGGGCCGAGCGCGAGGACGGCGGCAAGTTCGTCGATTTCACGCCCGACTTCGCGCGCGTCTGGAAGTGGAAGGACGAGCTCCCCGAGCAGCGGCTCGTCTGCGCGGGAAAGCATCTCGGCGGCCGGGCGTCACTCGTCTCCCTTCGGACGCTGCCGGCGCTCTACGCGCTGACCGGCCGGGCCGGGAGGGCGGACGACTTCGAAAGCGAGGAGCTCTCCCCGATCGAGCATGACGTCGCCCAGGCGCTGCTCGAGAATGGCCCGACGAGCAGCGCAGAGCTCCCGCACGTCGCGGGCCACGAGCGGAAGCGGACGCACGCGGCCGCCGAGCGGCTCCAGCGACGCCTGGTGGTCACGGCAGCCGGCCGCCAGGAGCGAGACCGAGGCTGGCCGGCGGTGATCCTCGACATCCTCCCGCGCCGGTACGGCGGGCACCTGCGCACGCTTCCGAAGCAAGAGGATGCGCGAGCGGACCTGGCCGCGACCGTGCTCCGCTCGGCGCGCGAGATCTCCGCAGCCGACCTCGCAGCGGTGATCGGCGGCCCCCGCAAGGAAGCGGCCGCAGCCCTCGACAGGCTGGCCGCCAGTGGGGCCGCCCGGGCGCGAAACGCCGGTGACTACGTCCTCTGGACCGCCGTCTGACGCCGGCAGCGCCGCAGAGCCTCGCATCACTCGATCGAGTATCCAGGGAAACCCCTAAAAGGGCGATTCCAGCCAGTGTCGGACGTGAGACCTGCGGACACGAGCTCTGCGGTTCAACCGATGGGCGACCAGTCGAGATTCCAGGCCTTCGAGCACCAGGGCCTCCTCGCGCGCGCAGCGCCGTTCCTGGGGGCCATGTGGCTGGCGATCATGGCTTTCCCGCTGCCGCCCGAGGTGGAGACCTCGCCGGTGCTCGTTGCCGCTGTCCTCCTCAATGCGCTGATCGTCCTCGGCGCGGTCGCCGCCCCCTGGGATCGCCTGCCGCACTTCGCACAGATCGCGCCGCCGCTCGCGTACTTCCTCGTCATCGCGCTGCTTCGCGAGGCCGACGGCGGAAGCGTCTCCGCCTATGCCGTGCTCGTGATGCTTCCTGTCTTCTGGCTCGCGCTCTACGGATCCCTCGAGCAACTCGCCGTCAGCATCGTCGGCGTCGTAGCGGTCTTCGTCGTTCCCGTCCTCGTCGCAGGGCCCCCCAGCTACCCGCCGAGCGAGTGGACGCAGGCGCTGCTCTGGATCTGCGTCGCCCCGATCGTCGGCTTCACCGTCCAGTCGCTCGTCCGCCAGCTCCGTGTCCGCGCCGACGAGAGCCTGAAGCGGGCCGAGGAGCTCCAGGTGAGCCAGGAGGAGACGCGGAAGCTCGTCGTGAGCATGGCGGCGGTGACCGAGGCGACGCGCGAGCTCGCCAGGACGACCGACTCGACAGTCGCGCGCGAGATCATCTGCGCGGCGGCTTGCACGATCACCGGAGCCCACTTCGCGAAGCTGATGGAGCCGAGCCCGGACGGCGATCTCGTCATGACCGCCAACCACGGCCTGCAGGACGCGCCGCCGCTCAGGGTCTCGCTGACCGAGGAGTCCTCGGGCGCCGGGACGGCCTTCCGGACCAGGAAGCCGCTCTTCGTCCCGGATGTGCGCGGCAACGCCGACGTGTCGCAGCGCGTCGTCGAAGGCACCGGCGCCGTCTCGATGCAGTTCGAGCCCGTCCTGCGCAACGAGAAAGCCGTCGCCGTGCTCGTCGTCGGTTGGAGCCGCGAGGTCGACGGCACGGGTCGGGTCGCAGCCTCGATGCGCATGCTCGCCGCCGAGGCCGCGATGGCGATCGAGCGCTCAGATCTGCTTGCTCGGCTCGAGGCAGTCGCGCGCACCGACGACCTGACGGGGCTCCTCAACCGGCGCGCTTGGGAGGAGCGGCTCCCACGTGAGCTCGCGCGTGCGCGGCGGAACAGCAATCCGCTCTGCGTGGCGATGCTCGATCTCGACCACTTCAAGAACTACAACGACGAGCGGGGTCACCAGGCCGGCGACCGCCTCCTCAAGCAGAGCGCGGCCGCGTGGGTGACCGAGCTCCGCGCCAGCGACACGCTCGCCCGCTACGGCGGCGAGGAGTTCACCGTGGCCCTGCCCGGGTGCACGCTCGACAACGCGAGAGACCTCGTCGAGCGGCTTCGTGCCGCGATGCCGAGCGGCCAGACGGTTTCCGCCGGCGTGGCGTGCTGGAACGGGCGTGAGTCGGCCGAGGAGCTGGTGGGCCGCGCCGACGCGGCGCTCTACGAGGCGAAGCGCAGCGGCCGCGATCGGCTGGTGATCGCCGGTGGGATGCATCCCGGGGATTTCCAGCCGGCCACCTTCTAGAGCCGGGGCCGCCTAACTTCACTTTCACGCCGAACCCTGGTAGAACGAGCGCGCGGCCAACGAATGCCACATCGCTCTGGGAGGGGATCGGCATGACGAAGTTCGGCGCCTGCGTCGCGCTCTTTGTGGTGATCGGGCTTGCACTGGCGGGGGTCGCAAACGCGGCGCCGCCCTGCGGCTCGAAGGACGTCCTCATCGTGTACTCCGATATCGGGCCGCCCAATCAGCTCGTGACGAACCTGCTCGCCGAGCAGGGCGTGACGAGCGTCGACCTCTTCGACGCTCAGTTCGAGAATCCGACGTTGGACGACCTGATGCCGTACAACCTCGTAGTGACGTGGTCGAACTATCCGTATTCCGACGCCGACGGGATCGGCGACGTCTTCGCGGACTACCAGGATTCGGGCGAGGGGCTCGTCATGCCGATGGCGTTCAGCTTCTTCGCGCCGGACTACAGCATCAACGGCCGCTGGCTGGCTGAGAACTACTCGCCGTTCACGTACTCCCAAGGCCTCTGGTTCGAGAGCAGGACGCTGGGGACGCACGACGCGAGTCACCCCCTCATGCAGGGCGTCACCGCCCTCGCGACGAACTTCGGGGTCGATGTGGGGGTGGCCGGTGGTGCGACTCAGGTCGCGGCGTGGAACACCGGCGCCCCGCTGGTTGCGTTCAAGGGCGACGTCGTCGCCATCAACGCGTACATCGGGCCCGACGCGACCTGGAGCGGTCAGTTCTCGCGCGTGCTCGTGAACGGCTTCAACTGGCTCTGCGGAGGGCCACCGCCACCACCGCCGCCTCCGCCGCCGACTTGCCCGGTGGGCTCGACCGAAGTCACGGTCGGCGACAACTTCTTCAACCCGGCGACGGTCAACGTGCCCGTGGGAGGGACCGTCTGCTGGCGGAACATGGGGCAGGTTGCCCACACGGCCACGTCCGACACGGGTGTCTTCAACTCAGGGACGTTGAATCCGGGTCAGGTCTACTCGTTCACCTTCAACTCGG
>DASTYD010000188.1:0-6362 GCA_035765175.1 Gaiellaceae bacterium | reverse complement strand
TCGTACGCCTCTCTCGCTCTGCTCCGTGAGGAGCTCTTGCCTGCGACTGTGGGCGCAGTCCAGGACGCCGACGCAGGCGTGACCGGGTTTACCTCGCAGTGGAAGGACCAGACCGACGAGATGAAGTCGAACCTCCTGCCGGTCGTCGTCTTCGTCCTGCTGTTCGCGTTCTGCCTGATGCTCATCGCGTTCCGCTCGCTCGTGATCGCGGCGAAGGCGATCGTGCTCAACCTCCTGTCGGTCGCAGCTGCCTACGGCGTGCTCGTGCTCGTCTTCCAGCACGGCGTCGGAGCAAGCCTGCTGGGCTTCTCCTCGAAGGCCGGCGTCGACCCGGCCGTACCACTGCTGCTATTCGTGATCCTGTTCGGGCTCTCGATGGACTACCACGTGTTCCTCCTGAGCCGGATTCGCGAGGCGGTGCAGCGCGGCGCCTCCACCGACGAGGCGGTCGCCCACGGGATCAAGACGACCGCGGGTGTCGTCACGAGCGCCGCGATCGTGATGGTGGCCGTCTTCGCCGTCTTCATCGCGCTCTCGATGCTGTTCTTCAAGCAGTTCGGCGTCGGGCTCGCGACGGCGATCCTCATCGACGCGACGATCGTCCGCGGAGTGCTCCTGCCGGCCTCGATGAAGCTGCTCGGCAATTGGAACTGGTACGTGCCGAGCTGGCTCGAGTGGCTACCGCACTTCGGGCTGGACGAGCCCGAGGTTCCGCGCGAAGCCAAGCCTTCCGCGGTCTCTGCGTAGGCGATCGGCCATCCCCGGGCTCCCGCGGCCCGGGGATGGCCTGCTCGTCTCGTCGGCGCACCTGCAAGCCTGTGCCACAGTGGCCGAGCGGATGATCGAGGCGAACGGGGTCGAGCTCTGCACGAGCTCGTTCGGCGATCAGGGCGACCCGCCGATCCTGCTGATCATGGGCAACGGCGCCTCGATGCTCTGGTGGGACGAGGGCTTCTGCCGAATGCTCGCCGACTGCGGCCGGTTCGTGCTCCGCTACGACCATCGCGACACCGGCCGCTCGGTCACCTACGGGCCCGGGCGGCCGGAGTACACGGGCGCCGACCTGGTCGCGGACTCAGTCGGAGTGCTCGACGCCTACGGGATCGGCGCCGCGCACGTGGTCGGCGTCTCGGCTGGAGGGGCGTTTGCGCAGCTGCTCGCGCTGGCGTTCCCCGACCGCGTTCGGTCGCTCGTTCTCATCAGCACGTCTCCGGCGCTGCCGCTCGACCGCGACCTCCCCTCGGCGACCGAGCCGTTCCACCGGTTCCTGGCGAGCGCGAAGGTCGACTGGTCGGACGACGAATCCGTGATCGAGTACCTCGTGAGCTACGCGCGCGTGCTCGCCGGCGACGAGCGCCCGTTCGACGAGGAAGCCGCGCGTGAGCTCGTCCGCCGAGACGTCGAGCGCGCGCGAGACATCGCGGCTTCCGAGAATCACGGCGCGGTCGCGGCGGGGAAGATCCCTCGTGCCCCGCTGTCGTCGATCGCAGTGCCCACGCTCGTCGTCCACGGCACTGCTGATCCGATGCTCCCGCTCGAGCACGGTCAAGTGCTCGCCGATGCGATACCCGGGGCAGAGCTCCTGGTGCTCGAAGGCGCCGGTCACGGCATCGTTCGAGCCGACTGGCAGCGGCTCGTCCGCGCGATCACGCGGCATAGCCGAAGCGGTGCCGGCTGAGGTCAGGAGAGCGCGCGCACGAGGGCGTCCCGGTCGGTCGGCGAACCGTGTGCCGGAAGCACACGCTCGACCGGGAGCTCGAGCAGCGGGCGCAAGCCCTCGGCGACCTGCTCGCGCGTCACGCCTCCGCGGAGCCAGCGGGTGTTGATCTCGATGCCCCGGCCGAAGTCCGCGAGCGTGTCCCCGGCGATGACAGCGCGGTGCCGTTCGACCCAGAGCGCGAGGTCGTTCCGGCACCAACCTCGAAACGCCTCGACTCCCACGTCCAGTCGATCGCCGGGCGCAACGACGCGCACCTGACCGCCCTCCTGGGAGAACAGCCACGCAAGGTCGGAGCTGCTCCAGCCCTCGGGCGCCTCGAAATCGAACTTCTCGAGCAGGTCCTCACGGGTATCCGGCGACGGCGCATAGACCGGGGCGCCGAACCGCTCGACGAGATTCTCTGCGTCTCGCTCGTGCCAAGGGGCCGTGAGCACGATGACGACCTCGCGTTCGGCCGCAAGCCGCTCGAGCTCGCTCGGCAGGCCCAGCGGGTCGAAGAGCAGCAGCCGCTCGCCGTCGTCCATCGCGTAGGACGAGACCTCCCTGTCCCACGGCTCGCTCGCTTCCCAGTCCGGATGCGGCGCTCGCCAGTGCCAGAGGCCCGGCTCCAGCTCCTGCACGGCCACGACGTCGACAGGGTCTCGGCTCATCAGTTCGTGGAACGCGGGCTCGTCCCGAATGGCGTCGAAGTCCGAGTCTCCCTTCGCCAGGCTGCGGCAGTCAGGCCAGTTGTCGATCGCCCGGCGCAGGTGCTCGACAGCGTCCGCAGTTTCGCCTGCGAGACTCTCGCAGCAAGCCACGTTGTAGAGGAGATACGCCAGGTTCGGATGGGACTCCAGAAGCTCGCGGCCCATCTCCGCCGCCTCGGCGTACTTGCCCGCCTCGTACAGCGGTCGCACCGGCTCCCACACCGGGTTTCGGGGCTGGATCGAATCCGGGAGCTGCACCCAGTGATGGCGGCGCGAGTCATAGCCCGACTCGGTCGGCGGCGGGAACGACGGGTCGGCGAACGAGCCGACCGAGACGACGATCAGGTCGGCCTCCTCGGGCTCCGTGTAGAAGACCTGCGACCCGCACTCGGGACAGAAGTGGAAGACGTGCTCCTTCCGGTCGGACTCGTCGGAGATGCGCGAGTAGTCGTTGTAGCGGCCTGTGATCTGCACGTGATCGGCCCTGAACCCCGCCTGCATCCCGAAGGCGCTCCCGGTCCGGCGCTGGCAGGCCAGGCAATGGCAGATCGAGACCGCGAACGGATCGCCCTCGATCTCGAGCCGAAGTTGCCCGCAGTGACAGGCTGCCTCCCGGGTGGCCACGAGGCCGGAACTTATCGAAGCGATTCTTGATTCGCCGCCTGCTGCGGCTCGTCGCCGGCCGGAGCATCGCTCACGCGGAGCACGACGTTGCCCGTCTTCTGGCCGCTCTCGACGTAGCGGACCGCCTCCACGATCTCGTCGAGCGGATACGTGCGGTCGATCACCGGCCGGTACTTGCCCGCCTCGACGAGCTCCTTGACCAGGAGCAGGTCCTCCTTGCGATAGCGGCCCACCCCGACCGTCGCGCGCTTGCTGCCGACGATCCGGGTGACGAGAGCCAGGAGCGGCACGTGGTACATGAACCCCAGGTCCATCGACACGTAGACCCCGCCCGGCTTCAGCGAGTGCCGGCAGCGCCGGAACGAGTGCTTGCCGACCGCGTCGAAGATCACGTCGTAGGTCTGACCGTTCTTCGTGAAGTCCTCCCGAAAGCGGTCGATCACCTCGCGCGCCCCGAGCGAGCGCACGACGTTGACGTCCTTCGTGTCGCAGACAGCCGTTACCTCGGCGGCCTCGAAGTGATGCGCGAGCAGCTGGACCGCGGCAGTCCCGACCGAGCCGGCTGCTCCGTAGACGAGCACGCTCTTCCCCTCGAGCGGGTACGCGGGCCGCAGGCAGCTCAGCGCGAGCAGCGATCCGTCGGGAACGGCCGCCGCTTCCTCGAACGTGAGCCCGGCCGGCTTCGGCGCGATCACGCCGCTCTCGCCCACGGTGACGAACTCGGCGTTCGCGCCACCCGCGTAGCCGAACACCTCGTCGCCGGCTTGGAGCTCGGCCATGGCCGATCCGACCTGCTCGACACGACCCGCGAACTCAGTGCCGAAGTGCGTCCGTCTCGGGCGGCGAATGCCGGTCATGAGACGCGCGAACCGGTACTCGACGTGGCGAACACCCATGGCGTCGGCACGCGTCACCGTCGAGGCGTGGACTCTGACGAGGACCTCGTCCTCCCTCGGCACGGGCCGCTCGACCTCGTCGACGCGCAGCACCTCCGGAGGCCCGTATCGATCGTGGACGACTGCTTTCATGTCACGTCACGACTGCTTTCATGTCACGTCAGTGAGCTTGGGACAGCGCCGCCGAGGAGGCCTTCGGCCCCTCGCCTGTAATCCGTGTCGTTCTCCTCGGGGAGGTGCGCGCAGAGACTACCGAGGAGCTCGAGGTCGGCTTTCTTGTCGTCTGATGCCGCGGAGAGCGAGACGGCGGAGCGAACGGCCAGGGCCAATGACCCTTGCCCGCGGGCAGAGTCGATCGCCCGCAGGAGGAGCTCTCTGGCATCTCGTTCGCGTCCCAAAGCGAGGAGCCACTCCGCCTCGACTCGGAGCAGCTCGGTCGCGAAGACGTACGGCTTCATCGAATCGGCGAGCGGACGCATCTCCTCGATCAGGGTTCGAGCGGAGTCGAGTCGACCGCTCCGAAGATGCGCCTCCGCGAGGAGTGGAAACGGTCCTGTCCGGCCACCTGCGCATTGCGAGCTACGTCACCGCGGTGCTGTTCGAGAGGAGGAAGGGGTGGCAGAGCGATCGCCAGGAAGGCCGCAAACCACGTGCTTGCCCACAGTTTCCACCGGATAGAGCCCTAGCACGCTGACAGTCGCAGGCGGGTCAACCGACCCGGCTGCGAGCTGCGTCGAAAGACCGTAGTTCCAACGTCAAAGGACACTCCCGCGCGGCAACACGTGAGCCCCAGGAAAGGCCGCGCCGACGGAATTGGTCCGCCAGGGCGTTTCCCCCGCGAGAGCAGTCTTTCGACGATCGGTTTGCGGGGATCAGGTATGCGTACTTGACCGCACGGCCGATCGGGGCGGAGCCCGATGCTCCGCAGTCCGCGAGCTCAGAAGATGTCGATCGTAGGGAAATCGAAAGGAGTTCTTGTGAGCGCGACACTGGACCTCACTGAGACGCCAGTCCTCGGCAAGACGCCGGTCAGCGCGGAGGTACGGGAAACTGTTCTCGAGCGAGCGGTGGCGGAACAGGCCGCCGAGGGGTGGGAGCCTGAGAAGAAGCCCGACGTCGAACGAGTCCTAGTTGGGCGTAACAAGTTCCGACGGATACTCGTTCGGCGGAAGTGGGGCATCCGCAACCTCCGGGAGTTGGTCGAGGTCGATAAGCGAGGGACCGTCTCCATTCGCCGCCTGTAGCGCGGCGAGCCAACCGGTCGTTTCGCGAGTGCCGGATGCGTGTAGCCCGGCAAGAATGGGCGCGTGCCTGCCTACGCGCTGAACGGGGACGCGGTCCGGCATGCGAAGCGGTTGATCGACGCGCGCCAGTACGTGCTTCGCTCGCGTTGGCAGGACGTACCGCCGCGCGCACGGGAGCAGAACGCGTCCTGAAGACGCACTCCTGGGAGGAGTACGCCGCTTGGCATCTCGGCCTCACCGACGGCGCGGCTGAGGAGACCGGCGGGGGCCTTACCTAGCCGACGGGCACGTCGAGCTCGGCGAGCGCCGCCCGGGCGTTGACGAGATGGGGGTCGGCGAACCCCTCGGTGAAGCTCGAGTAGACACGGCGAAGCTGCTCGACTGAGTCCTTCTGCCGAAGGCGGACGAGCGCCGTCGCGGCGCGAAGCTCGGGCATGTGCAAGCCCAGCCGGCGGCCGGAGTCGACCGCGCCCTGCAACTCCGTCACGGCCGCATCCGTGTCTCCGAGGTCGTGGAGGAGCTCCGCTCGGACGAGCGAGAACTCGGGATGGAGGAAGGCGTCGGTACCAACGATCTCGAGGGCCTCCCCGATTAGCTGAAGCCCCTCCTTCGGCCGGGCCGCGTATCCGAACCCTCGGGCCCGCGTGGAGAGGACGAGGGGCCAGAAGACGGCGGGCGTCGTCAGCCCCTGGTAGAGCTCGACGCCTCGAGCCATGGAGTCGACGCCTTCGTCGGTCCGGCCGAGGCCGGCCGCCGCCGAACCCTCGACGATGAGCGCAACCGCCTTCCAGATCTGGTATCCGTGCTCCTCGGCGACCTCGAGCACGACTCCGGCGTGCTCTTGCACGAGCGCGAGCCGCCGCCGCCAGAGGTCGAGCACCGCTGTGTGGAAGAAGATGAACGCGGTGCTGTAAGGATGGTCGAGCTCCTGCGCAAGCTCGATCGCTCGCTCCGAGAGCTCGGTGGCCCGATCTGGACGGCCGCGCAGCCACTGGAGCAGTGCCGAGGTCGTGTACGCGATGGCGCCGGGGCTGGGGCCGAAGCGGAAGCCCTCGAGATGCTGCCGCGGATCGAAGCGGTCGACGGCCCGATCGACGTGCTCCATCCCGCCCGTGACGTCCCCCAGGAAGGCGACGCTCGCGCCGTAGACGAGGTCGGCGTCGACCTGGAGCGTCGTGTCGCCGCGCTC
>DASTYD010000187.1:0-5656 GCA_035765175.1 Gaiellaceae bacterium | reverse complement strand
GATCGGCGGCCGGCCCTGAGCCGGGTTGAAGCACCGCATCCCGACCCCGGAAACAGGCGGGACGAAGCACGTCCAACCCTGCTCCGCGAGGTGCGCCGGCGACGGGCCCTGTGCCAGACCCGGCCCGGCGGTCACGCCGATTACCGCGAGCGCGCCCGTCAATCCGAGCAACACGAAAGTTGCCCGTAGCTTCCTACTCGATCCGTTCATCGTTCCTCCTCGTCGTCTGCCGATGACTCTTCTAATCAAGGCTCGATCCGCAATACCTGACCGGTGCCAACCGAGGTGCTGTTCGTGGAGACGTAGAGCGCCCCGTCTGGGCCGATTGCGACCGATCCTGGTCGCGTTAGTTGGTCGATGACCGTGGTTCGCGTCCCGTCCGGCGCCACCTTGACCAGCCTTCCAGGCAGGGCGAAGAAGACCGGCCCGGTGGAGTGCTCGAGCACGTAGAGGTTTCCGTCCGCATCGAACGCGATGTCGATCACGGTCGTGAAGCCGCTCCACGCAATCGTCGGTGCCTGGCCGGGCAGCACCCGGTAGATGGTGGCGGCCCCCGCGGCAAACGGAATGCCGGTCAGCTCGGAGACGTAGTAGGCGCCGTCCGGACCGACCGCGACCGCGGTCGGCACGGCGTCGGTCGCCCGCCCCTGCGCGCGCGAGGGGAAGGTGGCGAGCGTCGAGATGTCGCCGTTCGCCGCGACGGTGAGCAGCGCGTTGCCGCCCGCCTCCGCGACGACGACTTGCCCTGGCTCCGCGAGCAGGCCGTACGGGTTCGAGTCGACGGGTCCGGCGTCCGGATTTGCGGCCGCCTCGAATGCGCCGAGGTCGACCTCGGGCCGCCAGTTGCCGCCGGCATCGACGCGAGCCAGCCGATCGAAGCTCGTCCACGGCGGTCCGAGCGCGTCTCGCAGCAGTGGGTCCGTGCCCCAGCCGATCGAGACGCGCGCGGTTCCGAGACCCAGCATCGCGATGTCATGTGCCCCGCCTGCCTGGCCGAATTGGCTTGCGTACGACGGTAGCCCGGTGACGACCCGCTCCTGGACCCCTCGCCAGTGCCGCGAGACGGCGCCGCTGGGGCCGTAGCAGAACGGCTGCCCTGGCTCGAACGGCCGGATTGAGAAGGTGCAAGGTCCGGATCCACCGCGTCCGGCCTCGGCGACGTAGAGCGCACCCTCAGGTCCGAAGGCGAGCCCGCGCGGGTTGTCCAGCCCGCTCATGACGACGCTTGTCGTCGCCGCGCCGGCGCCGCTTGCGCCTGCCAGCGCAACGGCGAGGCTAGCGAAGAGCGCCGGAATCAGATGTTTGCTCATCACTCTCTCCTTGTTCGGGGGGCCGTTCGGGCGAGCCCGGATCGCCGGCCCGTTTGGCTGAAGCGGTCTGTTCCTGCCACCGCGGCCCGACGACGGTGTGCGCCGGGCGGAGGCCGCGGAACGTGGGCTCTGGACGTGCGGGCCCGCCTAGGGCCGCGATCGCGGGCGCGAGCCGCTCGGCCTGGAAACGCTGCCAGGCCTGCTCGCTTTCCCAGAGGTCGATGGTGCGGAAACCCTCCTCGGTCGGGCCGGCGACGTGCAGGAGCAAGCCGGCAGGGGCGGGGTCCATCAGCGAGGCGGTGACCCGCTCGTATTGGTCCCAACTCGCGGCGACGTCCTGCACGAATGCGTAGGACACGGCTTGCTCCTTTCCCTCGGCTGCGGTCCGACGATGGAGGAGCCCGGTCTAGCGTCGGTATAGGCCCCGCCCTGGCCAGTCGCCTCGGGAGGCGCGAAGATTCGAATTGAAAGGAGGTAGCGGGTGGAGGTTCGCGTTCTGGGGCCGGTCGAGATCGTCGGGGAGGAAGGGCCGGTACCGCTGGGAGCTCCGATGCAGCGGCGGCTCTTGTCAGCGCTCGTCATCCACGCGGGCGAGGCTCGCTCGGCGGACCTGTTGATCGACGCCGTCTGGGGGCCTTCCCCGCCCGCCTCGGCCGCCAAGGTGCTGCAGATGTACGTCTCCCAGCTGCGGAAGGTGATGCCTGCCCCAATGCGCATCCAGACACATGGGTCGGGATACACGCTCGAGCTCGAGGACGGATCGCTCGATGCCGCCCGCTTCGAACGCCTGCTCTCGGAAGGCAGGGACGCCGCGCGGGCCGGAAACCCGGCGCTGGCGGCCTCCCTGCTCCGACGCGCGCTCAGGCTCTGGCGTGGGCAGGCGTACGCCGATTTCGCCTACGAGCAGTTCGCGCGGGAAGAGGCGGAACGGCTGGAGGAGCTGCGGATGGAAGCGCTCGAGGAGCGGATCGAGGCGGAGCTCGCGCTCGGCCGCCACGTCGAGGTGCTACCCGAGCTGCTCCGCATCGCTGCCGGCCAGCCGGCGCGCGAGCGTCTCCGGGCGCAGGCGATGCTCGCCCTGTACCGCTGCGGGCGACAGTCCGAGGCCCTCGACCTCTACGCCGATGCCCGCACTCATCTGCTCGACGAGCTCGGGCTCGAGCCCGGGGCCGACCTGCGGCAGCTGCAGCGGCAGATCCTCGAACAGGATCCCATGCTCGCAGCGCCGTCTCCCGAAGGGACAGTGGCGCACTCGCTGCCCTCGCCGCCGAACCGGCTGCTCGGCCGGGCCCGCGAGCTCGCGGAGCTACGTGAGCTCCTGCTTCGGGACGATGTGCGGTTGCTCGTGCTAACGGGCGCAGGCGGCTCGGGGAAAACGCGCCTGGCGCTCGAGGCCGCCCGCGAGGCGGCGCCGTCGTTCGCAAACGGGGCAGTCTTCGTCGACCTGGCGCCGCTGCGCGACCCGGGGCTCGTCGTCGGGACAATCGCAAACGCCCTTGGACTCCAGGAAGGCCCCACCAAGACGCTCGCCGCCGCCCTCGGCACGCGCGAGCTTCTGCTCCTCGTGGACAACGCCGAGCATGTGCGCGCCGCCGCGCCGGGCTTCGTCGAGTTGCTCGCATTGGCGCCGCGCCTGACGATGCTCGTCACCAGCCGCGTCGTCCTCCACGTTTCCGGCGAGCGCGTCTACCCGGTCGAGCCGCTCCCGGCGGAGCCCGCAGTCGTGCTCTTCCTCGATCGGGCACGCGAAGCCGAGCCGCGCTTTCAGCCTGACGCCGGGGAGGAGCAGGCGATCCGCCGGATCTGCGACAGGCTGGACGGGCTGCCGCTTGCGATCGAGCTCGCGGCGAGCCGCGTGCGCACCCTTGCTCCGGTCGAGTTGCTCGATCGCCTCGACCCGCGCCTGCCTCTTCTCACTGGTGGTCCACGCGATCTGCCCGCACGTCAGCAAACGCTGCGCGCGACACTCGCGTGGAGCTACGGCCTACTCGACGACGAGGGGCGGCGCGACCTCGCCCAGCTGGCTGTCTTCACCGGCGGGTGCATGCTGGAGGCAGCCGAGGCCGTGTGCGACATCACCCCCGAGCGAATCTCCTCGCTCCTCGACGCCAACCTCCTGCGCCGCGCAGCCACCGCGAAAGGGTCCCGCTACTCGATGCTCGAGACCATTCGCGAGTACGCGTCCGAGCGGCTCGAAGCGCTGGCCGACGCCGAGGTGGTGCGGAGACGGCACGCGGAGTACTTCCTGGAGCTTGCGCGGTCGGCGAATCTGGCGAGCGAAGCTCCGGCTGGTGGCGAGCAGCGGTATGACGTCGTCATCTCCGAGCAGTCGAACATTCGGGCCGCGATCGACTGGGCAACCGAGACGGGGGATGTCGCGCTCGCGCTCGAGCTCACCGTCGCGCTCGAAACGTTCTGGACTACGAGCGATCCATTCGAAGGCGTCCGCCGGCTCGAAGCGCTCCTCGCCCGCGCGGACGATGTCCCGCTGCGACTTCGTGCTCGAGCGCTGCGGGCGCTTAGTGGCGCCGCAACCCAAGCCGGCGACTTGGAGCTCGCCGAGCGTGCTATCCACGAGAGTCTCGACGGGTTCCGCGCGATCGGTGATGAGCTCGGTGTCGGCAACCTCCTCCACCGGCTCGGGATGAACGCCCTGAATCGCGGCGAGCCTGCGCGCGCGAGAGAGCCTCTCGAGGAGAGTCTGGCGATCTTTCGCCGCCACGGCGCTCGCAGAGGCGAGGCGATAAACCTCGGTGGGCTCGGCTACCTCGCCCAGCAAGAGGGACACGCCGATCAGGCCGAAGCTGTGCTCGAGCAGAGTGCCGCCATGGCCGCCGAGGAGGGATTCACCTGGTGGGAAGCGACCACGCGCGCCAACCTCGCCGAACTCGCACTGGCAGAGAACCGGCTCGACGACGCGGCTCGATACGCCCGCCAGGCTCTCCGTCTCACTGCGCGGATCGGTGACAGACAACTCAGCGTGTACGCGCTGGCCTACCTCGCCATTGTCGCCGCCGAGAACGGAGACGCACGCCGGGCAGGCCGCCTCTGGGGCGCCGTCGAGGCCGAAGAGACGCGACGGCCCGTCGGACACTGGGAGGGCGAGCGCGACCAGTACGCCGCGCGACTCCCGGCGCGGAGCTCGTCCGAGTTCGAGATCGGGCTCCGAGAGGGGCGCCAGCTCTCGCTGCTCGCAGCGATCGACGAAGCTGTCGACGAGGGGGACTGCGCCCTCGCACCGGGCAAGCCCTAGCGCGTACGCCCGCGACTGACGACGACGTTGACCTTGCCGCCGCCCGGCAACACCGTGCCGAACTTGGGCTTCTGCGAGATCACGCGCCCCCGCTTGACCGTCTTCGAGGAGGTCCGGCGGATCTTCCCGACGCGGCAATTGGCGCGCGCGATCGTCCGCTTTGCGGTCGGCAAGGTCTTTCTCTTGACGTTTTGCACCGTGCACAGTCCCGGCGTGCCGAGGAGTACGGAAACGGTGTCCTCGAAACTGTTTGCGACCGCAAGGTCCGGCCTCCGGTCGTCGTTCAGGTCGCCGATCGCGACCGAGTAAGGGTCGCGCCCCGTTGGGAAGTCGAGCTTGGCCTGGAAACTGCCGTCGCCCCCGTTGACGAGCACGGAGACGGTGCCGGCGGCGAGGTTCGCGGTCGCCAGGTCCGGCTTGCCGTCACCGTTCAGGTCGCCGATTGCGACCGACAGGGGCGTATGTCCCGTGGCGTAGCTCTTTGCGGCGGCGAGCGAAGGCGCTGAGCCGGCGAGCAGCGCTGCGACACCGACCGAGCTGCCGAGGACGAGCAAGCCGGCGAGCAGGAGGACCTGCTTGCAACGGACGTTCCGAGTGGGGAGGAGAGTCTTCATTTCCGCAGTTTCGATCCTCCCGGTTCTCTGTATGCCCCTCGTCACGCTCGGGTAAGGGTTTCCCGAAAGGAACAGGCGAACCGGCTGGGAAGCGAAGCGCAGAAGAGTCTGGTGATTGCGCGATGCCTGCGCGTCGGGCTGTGAACTTTCGCGCCGAGCCTTGGCAACCGTCGGGGCAGGCTAGAAACATCGCGGTGTTCTTGTAACGGCCACCAAGGAATACGATCTGATCAGGCTGCGGGAGGAGGGCTGATGTCGCCGGCGTTGGAGGTCGTAGGGCGCGAGGCGGAGATCGATTCGGTTCACGACTTCTTGGAGGCAGTTCCTGGGGGACCGATCGCGTTGCTCATCGAAGGTGAGATCGGGATCGGGAAGACGACGCTCTGGAGGGAGGGCATCGCCGAAGCCGGTGAGCGGGGACTGCAGGTGCTCACGAGCAGGCCGGTCGAGGCCGAGATCGCGCTGCCGTTCTCCGTGCT
>DASTYD010000186.1:0-8707 GCA_035765175.1 Gaiellaceae bacterium | reverse complement strand
GGCTTCGGCCACATCCTCATCAAACAGGGCCGAAGCGGTTACCTCGTACGGGCAGATAAGTAGCCTTTACGCACCGTGAAGCGGCTGCTCGTCGTCGTCCTGGGCTGTATCGCACTCTTCGCCGCCGCGCCCGATCAGGCGGACGCACGCGAGTGCGGGCTCCCGAACAAGACACCGCTCTGGATCGACTTCGCGGACGGCTCGGTTCCCTACTGGACGATGTTCGCGCGGCCCGGAGTCATCGCCGCGGCCGCGAACTTCATCTACCCGCCGCAGATCAGAGCGCTCGGCGCGAAGACCGTCTACTGGGAGATGAACTTCCGCCAGCGCGTGGGCACGCCGACGAACCCGCTCGAGCCGCAGGAGACTCGTGAGTGGGCCGATCGCATCTTCTACCGGGCCGTCGCCTCGTCGGCCTGCGCGACGCCGTGGATCGGGCTCAACGAGATGTGGGGCTCGAACCTGGCCACACCCTGGTCGCCGACCAACTCTCAGTACCGCCAGAACGTGATCATCTTCGTGAAACGACTGCGCGAGCTCGGCGCGCGCCCGTTCCTCCTCCTCTCCACGAGGCCGTTCACGGACGGGGAGGCGGGTGACTGGTGGCGCGAGGCGTCGCTCTACGCGGACTTCGTGCGCGAGGTCTACTTCAACGCCCGGCAGCTCCACGCACAGGGGCCGGTCCTCGCGTCGCGGACGCTCCGCAACGCATTCCGCCAGGGGGTGACCGACCTGATCGAGATCGGGATCCCGCCGTCGAAGATCGGCCTCTTCCTCGGCTTCCACACGAACCCCGGCCAGGGCGGTCGTGAGGGATTGAAGCCGGCGAGCGCGTGGTTCAACACCATCAAGTGGCAGGTGCTCGCGGCCAAGCAGGTGAGCCGGGAGATCAAGTTCGCGACGATCTGGTCGTGGGGCTGGGGCGAGTGGGCGGCGTCCGACCGCGACCCCGACAAGCCGGCCGCGGCGTGCGTCTATCTCTGGACGCGTGACCAGAGCCTCTGCGATGGGCCGCCGGTGGCAGGACCGGGCTTCGACCGCTCTCTGACGCAGGGACAGCTGAATGTTCCACCCGGCGCGCAGTGCACGACTCCGTGGGGGCCTGTGCGGAGCGCTGAGCTGGCGGGGGTCGCACGTGTCACCGGCGACCGCGAGATTGCGTTCACATCGCTCTTCGCCCGGCTCGTGCTGAAGGGCCACGTCAAGGTGAAGGCCAAGGAGTTGCGGGCCGCGGAGCGGGCGATCGTCAGGTACCGGTTCGGAGGCAGCGGTGCGGCCTATCGGGGCGCCCTCGCCCGTGCAGGCGCATCTCGGTCGATCGCGCTCGGCGTGATCGCGGACGAGCTACGTCAGTCGCGAATCGAGAGGCGCTTCCAGGTGAGGTCACCGTCCGGCGGGCAGATCAGGAGCTACCGCGAGAGCTACGCAGACACGCCCGCGCGGCTCGTGGAGGCGACGCCTCGCCAGTGGTGGCTCGGCCGCCGCAGCCGAGGGGTGGCGATCCAGGGCCTGGCGCCGGCCGCCGTCTTCGGCATCCCTGCGCACAAGTTCGTGACCCTGAAGACGCAGGACGGCGCGCTGAAGGTCCGGGCGCTCGGACCGACGGCCCCGCTAGGAGCCTTCTCGATCCAGGCCGCGACCGCGTCGATCCGCGCCGCGCTCGTCCGGATCGCCCAGGACGGGGTCTTCGACAACTGGCTCATGCGCCGCGAGTCGAGCGCGCTGGCAGGGACGACCTGCCGCCGGGACTGGCTGCCGGCGATCGGACCGATGGAGCTCGCAAATGAGCTCCCCTTCCTCGCGCTCGCCAACTAGCAACGAGGCCCCGAAGCTCTAGGCTTCAGCCATCGCGCGGGCGTTCAGCCGCCGGAACTCCGTGAGCCCGGCCGCGATCGCGCCCAGAACGAGAATCACCGGCACGAGCACCTCGTAGCCCGGGACCTCGAGCAGCCGGACGCCGCTCGCGAGCAACACCGTTCCGAGCCCGACCCGTAGCGCTCCTTCCGGGACGCGCACGGTCAGCTTGCTCGCGAACAGCACCCCCGGAATCGAGCCGAGCAGGAGCCAGCCCATCGCGCCGAGGTCGACGTTTCCGTGCACCAGGTGGCTGATCCCCGCAACCCAGAGCAGCGCGGCCGCGTGGAAGATGTCCGTCCCGACGATCTTCGCCGCGGTCAGGGGGAACACGAGCAGCATCACGAGCGCGAAGAAGGTGCCGCTTCCGACCGAGGTAAGCCCGACGATGAACCCGCCGCTGGCTCCGAGCGCGAGGCAGATCACCCGGTCCCGGTTGCTGAGCAGGAAGGGCGCGTCCGAGGACGGGACGCCGCGCGACACGAACGTCTTGGCGAGAAAGCCGAGCCCGCCGAGGATCAGCGCGGCTCCGATCACCTTCGCCATGGCGTCGCCCGCCCCGCTTCCGTAGTGCTGCTCGATCAATGTCGCCACCTCGACTCCCAGCAGCGACATGGGCGCCGAACCGAGGAACATCCAGAATGTGATCCGCGCGTGGACGGTGCCGAGGCGGCGATGCCGGACGGCGCCGAACGTCTTGAAGACCGCGCCGTGGAGGATGTCGGTGCCGACCGCAAGCGTCGGCTGAAAGCCGAAGAAGAGGATGAGCATCGGCGTCAGCAGCGACCCGCCGCCCATGCCGGTCAGCCCGACGAGCGCTCCGATCAGTAGACCCGTGATCGTGAGCTGCCAGGTCACGGCTTATCGATACGCGTCGATCAAGACCTCGGCCACCTCCGGACGCGAGAACTCCACGGGCGGCAGCTCGCCGGCCTGGAGCAGCTCGCGCACCTTCGTCCCCGACAGGAAGACGTGGTCGTCGCCGCCGTGCGGACAGGTCTTCGGCGTCGCCATCGAGCCGCAGGCCTTGCACCAGAAGGCGTGCTCGAAGAACATCGGCTCGATGCCGAGCTCGTGCGGCTCGAAGTCGTCGAAGATCAGCTGCGCGTCGTACGTGCCGTAGTAGTCGCCGACGCCGGCGTGATCGCGGCCGACGATGAAGTGCGAGCAGCCGTAGTTCTTGCGGCAAATCGCGTGCCAGATCGCTTCGCGCGGGCCCGCGTAGCGCATCGCTGCCGGGAACGCGGAGACGACGACCCGGTCGTCCGGGTAGTACTTGTCGACGAGGACGCGGTAGCACTCGACGCGGGTCGCGGCCGGGACGTCGTCCGACTTCGTCTCGCCGACGAGCGGGTGGATGAGCAGGCCGTCGACGGTCTCGAGCGCGCCCTTCGTCAGGTACTCGTGCGCACGGTGGATCGGGTTCCGGGTCTGGAAGCCGACCACTCGCCGCCAACCTCTGTCGGCGAAGATCTGCCTGGTCTCGGCCGGGTCCTTCGCCAGCTCGGGAAACGGCGGCTCGGGCCGGTCGAAGACTGTGACGCGACCGGCGAGATAGAGATCCTCCTGCGCATACAGACGCGCCACGCCGGGATGCGCCTCGTCGGTGGTGCGGAAGCAGCGCTCGGCCACGCGGGCCTTGTCGTACTCGAAGACCTCCTCGACGTCGAGCACGGCCAGCAGCCGTCCCGACTCGTCTGCCAGCGCGACCCGATCGCCGCTCGGCGGCGCGGCCACGGCGAGGCAGACAGGCATGCCCCAGGCGAGCCCGTTCGCGAGGTGCATGTCCTCGACGACGCGCTCGTAGTCCTCCTGCCCCATGAACCCCTCGAGCGGCGACAGAGCACCCGAGGCGAGCATGTCCAGGTCTGACACCTCCCGCGGGGTGAGCGTGATCACCTGCCGTGACTCCAGGCCGTCGGGCCGCTCCCCGGTCCGATCAACCAGCGTCCCACCATGAGGCTCGATCAACGCCTTAGTAACACTGTGTTGCAAAGTCACGCCGGCACCTCGACGGGAACGAGCCCGAGCTTCTCGAGCTCGGAGACGACGAGCGCCGCGCTCTCCTCGGGGGAGTGCGCCTCGGTGTCCAGCACGATCTCGGGCTCGGACGGCTCCTCGTAAGGATCCGACACGCCCGTGAACTCCTTGATCTCGCCCTTGAACGCCTTCTCGTAGAGGCCCTTCACGTCGCGCCGCGCGCACTCTCCGACCGACGCCTTCACATACACCTCGACGAACGTCCCGACCTCCTCGATCATCTCCCGCGCCAAGCGCCGCGTCGCCTCGTACGGCGAGATCGCCGCCGTGATGATCGCGCCGCCCTGCCGCGTCAGCCGCGAGGCGACCCAGCCCAGACGCTCGATGTGCGTGTCGCGATCCTCTTTCGAAAAGCCGAGCTCCTTCGAGAGGTGCGTCCTGACGTTGTCGCCGTCGAGGTACTCGACGACGAGCCCGCGCCGGTCGAGCTCCGGGCCGACGAGATGGGCGATCGTCGACTTGCCCGAGCCGGAAAGCCCCGTGAACCAGAGGGTGAACCCGCCCTCGCGAACGCGGTCCGACTCCGGGTGCTCGTGGGCATGGATGTGATCAGGCATGTGCCTCCTTGAGTGGCGTTTCCTCGTGAATCCCGCACTCGAGCTTGTCGGAGCCGGCCCAGCGGCCTGCCCGCTCCTCTTCGTCCGCGGTGATCGGCCGAGTGCAGGGGATACAGCCGATCGACCGGTAGCCCGCCTCGTGCAGCGGGTTGTAGGGAATCTCGTTCACCTTGATGTAGGCCCAGACCCGCTTCTCGTCCCAGTCCGCGAGTGGATGGACCTTCCAGACGCCGTAGCGCTCGGACCACTGCATCTTCGGCGTCTCGGCGCGGCTCGGCGACTGGTCGCGCCGGATGCCCGAGATCCAGGCGCCGTACGGCTCGAGCGCCGACAGCAGCGGCTCGACCTTGCGGATCTGGCAGCAGCGATCAGGGTCGCGCTCCCACAGGTTAGGGCCCTCCTGCCGGTGCTGTTCGGCGACCGTGATGATCGGGTTGGAGATCAGGTTCAAGTCGTAGCGCCTCACGAGGCGGTCCCGCGTCTCGTACGTCTCGCGGAAGAAGAGCTGCGTGTCGAGCTCGATCACGGGCAGGTCGAGGCCGAGGTCGGAGACCATGTGCACGAGCACCGACGACTGCTTCTGCCAGGAGCAGGTGAGGCAGAGCTTGTCGCCGTACTCCGAAAAGACCCAGGAGAGCAGCTCCTCGGCCGTCATCGCTTCGTAGTCGACGTCAGGAGGCCGGGGCTCGCTCTGGAGCAAGCAGCACCTCCTTGATGGTGTCGGCGCGCAGCCCGAGCCGCAGGGTCTCGAGCGGGATCACCTCGTCGGGCGGGATGTTCCCGAGGTTCACCTCCGGGCCGAGGTGCTTCACGAACCAGGCCTGCGCGGCCTTCGTCGGCGCCTCGAAGATCAGGTCGCCGAGGTCGATCGAGTGCGTCAGCTCGTCGACGAGCCCCGTCCGCAGCTCACCCGTCGGACGGAAGATGCCGGCGGTGCCGGTCTCGCGCGCCTCGGTGATCACCTTCCAGGCGCCGGCCTCGAGCTCCTCCTTGCTCCACTGCACCCAGAGGTAGGGCGCGTAATTGATCTCCGAGTCCTTCGAGCCGACCTCGGAAAGGACGGTGAAGTCGCGCGCGAAGTCGGCGATCAGCTCCAGCTTCCGCTCGCGCGGGATGTCGACGGCGCCGTCGGAAATCTCGACGTGCGAGAGGCGCTGCTCGACGAGCCATGCCTTGTACTCGTCGACCTTGCCGCGGGCGACGACGGCCTCGAAGAGCGTCCCGCCGCAGACGACCGGCGTCTCGAACGAGCGGTAGAGCGCGATCTTCTTCTCGAGGTTGCGCGTGACGTACGAGGTGCCCCAGCCGAGCTTGACGACGTCGACGTAGTCGCCGGCGGTGTCGAACAGGCCCTCGATGTCGCGCAGGTTGAGACCCTTGTCCATGACGTGCGTGAGGCCCGTGTGCCTCGGCTTCGGCGCCCGGGCGGGCAGGTCGAGAAATCCGTCAAAGTCGGCCAACGATCTCCTCCAGTCTCTTCGTGGCTTCGGACTGAACGTCGTGGTACATCGAGTTGCCGTGCGAGTCGATCCCGACCCAGAGCGGGCCGAAGTCCTTGACGCGGAACTTCCAGAGGCACTCGGGCATGAGCTCCTCCCAGTAGACGTCCTCGATCTCCTCGATCTGGGTCGTCTCGAGCGCCGCGGCGCCGCCGACGAGCGCGAAGTAGACCATCCCGTGCTTCGCCATCGGCTCGATCGCCTCGTCGGGCAGGCCCCCCTTGCCCGCGATCGCGCGAACGCCGTAATCGCGGCCGAGCGGCTCGGTGAAGCGCACCATGCGGGCGCTCGTCGTCGTGCCGACGCACATCGGCTCGTACTTGCCCGGGCCGAGCTTGCGCACATTTGGCGCCGTATGCAGGAGAAACGCGCCGTTCAGATCGAGCGGCGGATCGACGCCCTCGTCGAAGATCCGGATCTGCGTCCGGTCGCGGATGCCGATGATGTGGCCGTCGACCGTGACGAGGTCGCCAGCATGAAGCTTGCGGATGTCCTCCTCGGTCGCCGGGAATGTCAGCCTGTGCTCGACCATCAGAACTCGCGGTCGAAGTCGACGTCACCCTGGGCCGTGATGTGCGCCGACGCTCGGCGCGCGGCCCAGCACTGGTAGTTGACGGCCACCGGATTGAGCGTCATGTGCGTGTCCGCGTGCTCGACGTGGCACGAGAGGACGGTCACGTCGCCGCCGAGCCCCATCGGGCCGACGCCGGTCTCGTTCAGGAGCTCGAAGAGCTCGCGCTCGAGCTTCGCCACGTCCGGGTCCGAATTCGTCGTGCCGACCGGGCGCGCGATCGCCTCCTTGGCGAGGTACATCGCGTAGTCGGCCGAGCCGCCGATGCCGACACCGACGATCCCCGGCGGGCAGGGCTTGCCGCCGGCGCCCACGATCGACTCGAGGACGAACTGCTTGATCCCCTTCACCCCGTCGGCGGGGACGCACATCTTCAGGAAGCTCATGTTCTCCGAGCCGGATCCCTTCGGGATGCACTTCACGTCTAACCCGTCCCAGTCGGGGACGAACTCCCAATGGACGATCGGCAGCCGGTGGCCCGTGTTCGGCCCCGTGTTCTCGCGCGTGATCGTGTGCACGGCGTTCGAGCGCAGGGGCGTGTCGAGCGTCGCGCGCTCGGTGCCGATCTTCAGCGCCTCGTAGATCTTCGCCGGGTGCAGCGGGAAGTGCTCGCCGACGCGGCACGTGTACACCGCGATGCCCGTGTCCTGGCAGACGATGTTGTTCTCGGCCTCGGCGACTTCGACGTTCTTGACGATCGTCTCGAGCACGCGGCGCCCCGGCACCGACGTCTCCCTGTCCTTCGCGTCTGCGAGGGCGTCGCGCAGGTCCTGCGGGATGTCCTTCAGCGCCCAGACGTAGAGGTGCGCCGCCGCGTCCTCAACCGCCTGCCGCAGGTCCGTGCCCAGACCGATGCTCATTTGTCACTCCTTTGCATGGCCCGCGTGCGTGTGCCGTGGGCGCGTAGCGCGCTCATGCCTGCACCACTCCTTCGATCTCGCGCCACCGCTCGGCGATCGCCTCGGGCTCGACCGGCTCCCGGCCGAAATCCACCTCGTCGCTCGACGTCCAGCGCGCGACGTCGAACTCTCCACCCGCCGCCTCGAGCACCTTCCCGGTGAACGTGCACGCGGAGGAGGCGAGGAAGACGACGCCAGGTGCGACTTGCTCGGGCTCGAGCTCGCCCGGCTCGACCGAGCGAACCAGCATCCGCGTCGCCGCCGCAGGCGCGACCGCGTTCGCCAGGATGCCGTGCGGCTCGCCCTCTGCCGCCGTGACGACCATCAGGCCGAAGTGCGCCATCTTTCCCACGACGTAGGCCGAGAGCCCGGGTCGCGTTCGCTCGACGGCCATCGCCCGTCCCGAGGTCGTGAAGACGAAGCGACCATAGCGCTGCCGCTTCATCACGGGGAAGGCCGCCCGCGTGATGTGGAACGGGGCGTCGACGTTGACCCGGCGCATCCGGTCCCAGCTCCGATCGGCCTCTTCGAGCTCCTCCCAGATGTTGAGGCCCGCGTTCTGGATCACCGCATCGAGACGGCCGAACCGCTCGAGGGCGAAGTCGACCGTGCGGCGGCAGCCCTCTTCCGCCTCCAGGTTCTCGACGCAGGCCGCGCCACCGATCTCGTCGGCCACCGCCCGAGCGACCTCGGGATCGCCTCCCGAGCCGTCCGCCTCGACACCGGCGTCGTGGACGACCACGCTCGCGCCGCGCTCGGCGAGGAGGCGCGCATAGGCGGCACCGAGCCCGCGACCGGCCCCGGTCACGAGCACGACCTGGTCGTCGAAGCGAATCTCGCTCATGCCGCCTTCTCCATCGCAGCTTTCCCGGCCCGCCGGCCGAAGACGGTGCACTCGAGGAGCGAGTTGCCCATCATCCGGTTCCGCCCGTGCGTGCCGCCCGCGATCTCGCCGCAGGCGAAGAGCCCTTCGAGCGTCGTCTCCGCATCGTCGTCGATCACGAGCCCGCCGTTCTGGTAATGGAGCACGGGATAGGTGAGGATCGGCTCGCCGAGGGGGTCGATCCCGCCGGCCCGGTAGCGCTTGAGCATGTAGGGGAGAGAGATCGCCGCGTCCGCCTCGGGGATCCGGGTCGTGTCGAGATAGACCGCAGGACGACCGTCAGGCGTCTCGACACCTCGGCCCGCCTCGACCTCGTCGACGATCGCCTGCGAGACCTCGTCGCGCGGACCGAGCGAGTCGGTGAACTCCTTCCGGTCGGCGTTGAGGAGCACCGCGCCGTAGGC
>DASTYD010000185.1:0-6440 GCA_035765175.1 Gaiellaceae bacterium | reverse complement strand
GTTCGTCTTCGAGATCTTCTTCGACTCGAGCCGCTCGCGCTCCAGCATGTTCAGGAAGTCGGAGTTGCCACCGACGTTCAGCTGCATCGTCCGGTCGAGCTTCACGCCGCGCTCCCGGAAGAGCGTCGTCAGCACGCGGTGCGCGATCGTGGCGCCGACCTGTGACTTGATGTCGTCGCCGATGATCGGCAGCCCGCGCTCCTCGAACTGGCGGCCGAAGTAGCCGCCCTTGGCGATGAAAACGGGCATGCAGTTCACCATCGCGCAGCCGGCGTTGAGGATCTGCTCCGTGTACCACTTCGTCGCCTCTTCCGAGCCGACGGGCAGGTAGTTGACGACGACATCCGTGCCGGTCTCCTTGAGGATGCTGACGACGTCGTCGGTGTCTCCGGGCGCCTTCTCGACGACCTCGGACAGGTACTTGCCGAGCCCGTCGTGGGTCATGCCGCGCGAGACGGTGATGCCGGTTTTCGGCACGTTCGCGAACTTGATCGTGTCGTTCGGCTCCGCCCAGATCGCATCGGCGAGGTCCTTGCCGACCTTCGCCGTCGTCACGTCGAACGCAGCGGTGAACTCGACGTCGCGCACGTGATAGCCGCCGAGGTCGACGTGCATGAGGCCGGGGACGAACTCGTCCGGCGAGGCGTCCTGGTAGTACTCGACCCCCTGGAGCAGGGAGTTGGCGCAGTTGCCCACGCCGATGATCGCGACGCGGACCTTGCCGTTGCGACCCTTGCCGTTCTGACTGCCGTTCTGTCGAGCCATCGTGTCCTTTCGGGGAGTGGGGGCGCCGAGACCGGTGGCGAGCGTCTCGACGACGACTTTGTTCGTGCTGCTGCGGCGCTCGCGCGCGGCCGCGTCGAGCTGCCGCTTTAGCTCGGGGGGCACGCGAAGAAGGACGACCCCCGTGTCGCCGGGAACCGGCCCGCGCCGGCCGCTCGGCTGGAAGTCGACGCCGAACTCGTCGGCCAGGAGCTCGACTGCGACGTCGTTCAGCGTGCTCTCTCGGCGGGCCACCTCGCGCGCGAGGCGCCGCTTGAGGGTCGTCGGCATCCGGACGAGGATGCTCTTCAGGTTTCTCTTCGCCATTCTGCTAGCAGCTGACTGCTGCTAGCAGAGTATCACCGAGCCCGGAGCTGTGCTCGAACTGATAGCACTCGCTGGACGACCGTGACCCACGCCGTGACGGCCAGCAGGTAGATCGCCCACGGCAGGACTCCCCACGGCGCGAGCACGAGGCCGGCGACGATGACGACGACCCGCTCCGCCCTGCTCCCGATCCCGACGTCACCCTTGAGCTCGAGCGCCTCGGCCCGAGCCCGTGTGTAGCTGACGAGCAGGGAGCCGACGACGGCCGCGAAGGCGAAGGCGAGGGCGACCTCGTTCCCGTCGCGGGAGAACACGAGCGCGATCGCTCCGAGCATGAAGGCCTCGCCGATGCGGTCGGTGGTCGAGTCGAGGAAGGCGCCGAAGACCGTCCCCTTGCCGCTCGAGCGTGCCAGCGCACCGTCGAGGATGTCGAGGACGGAGCCGACGACGAACAGCGCGGCCCCGAGCCAGAAGCAGAGCAGCTCGGCCTCGTACTCGAAGTAGACGACGACGGCCGAGACGGCGCAGATGGTGACGCCTGCGAACGTCAGCGCGTCGGGCGACAGCCGCGTCCGCCCCAGGTGTCCCATTGCGCGTGCCGCGCCGCGGCGGACGCCGGTCGTGTAGCGCTCCTTGAAGGTGGTCAGGCCGGGACCGGGCGGGCGAACCAGCCCCGCACGTGCCGGTAGTTGATGACCGCACCGGCGACGGCGGCGACGACGATGCCGGCCAGGATGTCGAGCCAGAAGTGGTTTCCCGTGGCGATCACGGAGAACCAGACCCACAGCGGCCAGAGGAGCCAGAGGAAGCGCCAGCGACTTCGGATGACGAGAAAGAGACCCACTCCGAGGATGAGCGCGTCCGCCGCATGCAGGCTCGGCATCGCCGCGTAGGGGTTCGCGTCGTTGCGGACGATCGCGCTGTCGTGGTTGATTCCGAAGCCGGCGAGCGTGTCGACGAATCCGAGCTCGGGGAACATCCTGGGCGGCGCCGTGGGCATGAGCACGAAGCCGGCGAGCCCGATCACGTTCGCGAGCAGCAGGGTATTCCGAAGCCGGACGAAGGCCCAATTCCGCCGCAGGTAGACGAAGAGCAGCACGAGGCCCAGGACCGTGAACTGCGAGTGCCAGTACGTCCACGACGTCAGCTCGCGGAGCAGCCCCGACGAGGCGACGAGGCTCTGGAGCGAGAGCTCCCAGAGGCCGGTCAGCCGGTGCTCGACGTCGGCGACCCGCAGCCCGTTCTGGAACGCCTCGTACGAGTCCCGATCGGCGACGCCGCGCGTGTAGCGGTAGGCGTAGTAGAAGCCGAACCAGATCGCCAGCTGGCGAAGCAGGTCGAGTGGCCCGTGCGGAAGGATGCGGGCGCGAGCGGCCGAGGCGGCAGCAGACACGGGAGTCCATTTTAGACTGACGCGCGGTTGCCGGAGGATTCGCAGGATCTGATCGACCGCTGGAGCGAGCGGCTCCTGAGCGCTTCTGGCTATGGCCGAACGGGTTTCGCGCAAGGTTTCGACCGCAACCGGCCCTCGCCGCCGGACGCCTTGCTCGACATCCTCTGCCTCGAGGCGCAGGTCGAGCGGCCGAAGCTCGTCGTCGATCTGGGTAGCGGGACGGGTCTCTCCACCCGGGTCTGGGCGGAGCGGGCGGACGAGGTCGTAGGGGTCGAGGCGAGCCCTGAGATGTGCGCCCAGGCGGAGCAGGCGACGGAGGCCGGCAACGTCCGTTTCGTGAAGGCGTATGCGCAGGCGACCGGGCTCCCCGACGCGGTCGCCGACATCGTCACGTCGTCGCAGTCGTTCCACTGGATGGAGCCGACCGCGACGCTCGGCGAGGCCGCGCGCCTCCTCCGTCCAGGCGGCGTGTTCGCAGCGTACGACTACGACTGGCCGCCGATCGTCCACCCCGAGGTCGAGGCCGCGTTCGAGGAGATGCTCAGGCTCGTGGGCGAGAGGCGCGTGGTGGGCGGACGCGGGCGGATGCGGTACCCGAAGGAAGGCCATCTCGAGCGGATCCGAGAGAGCGGCCACTTCTCGTACGTGCGCGAAGCGGTCCTCCATTCGCACGAACGAGGTAGTGCCGACCGCATCGTCGGCATGGCGCTGAGCCTCGGCCCGCTGACGGTTCTGCTCGACGAGGCGAGCGAGGAAGAGCTTGGGCTCGAACAGCTACGCGAGGTCTCCCATCGGGTCCTGGGCGAGCGCGAGGTTGAGATTTTCCTCGGCTATCGCATCCGCCTCGGCGTGAAATGAATCGAGGGTTCGGCGCAGGTTCGTTCTTGCGGTACCGGGTATGTCTCGCCGTGAGGTGAGACCCGCCCTCCTCCTGTTGCTGCTCGGCGCACTCGCTGCAGGCTGCTCGGAGGAGAAGGAGGCGGAGAAGGCTGCGGCCCCCAAGAGCCCGCCCAAGCAGCAGGAGTCGGCGAAACGGCAGTCGCAGGATGTCCCCGACCAGGGCCGCGACATCGCCTGGCTGAAGCGGCTCCACCGCTGGGAGATCAACCTCTCGCAGGACGCCGTCGCCGTGGGAAACGTGGGCCGGATCGTGCAGCTGGGAGGCCGCGACAAGGAGGCGCTTCGCCGGCCGCTCGTCCAGCTGAGCCGTTGCGAGAAGAATCTCCTGCGAGTCGTGGGCGAGCCGGCTGCCGCGAGGTATCGGCCGGGCTACGACCTGCTCGCCGAGGCGTGCCGGACGCTGAAGGGCGTCGCGCTCCAGATGATCCATTCGATCGACGCGGACGACCCGCCGCCCATGAAGGACATCAGCCGCGATGGCGCTCGCAGCCGCAAGCTGTTCACGCGAGGGACGGCCCGCCTCGAGGCCTCGATGCGCGCGAACCGATCTCTGCCCGTGACGCGCGGGAGCCGCGAGGAGAGCAAGGTCGAGCCGCAGCTGAGCCGCTTCGTGTCGCGGTTCGTGCTGCACAAGCCGCGCGGCATCGAGGTGCGCTGCTGGTCGAAAGACGAGTGGCGGTTCGTGACGAAGGAGTGGGGGACGTACATCGGCACCGGGGACATCCAGGGCTTCGTCCACAGCACGCGCCTGCGAACGAGCGTCGCCCCGCGGATCTGCAAGCAGCTCGCCGGGCTCGTCTATCACGACGAGCGCCCGACGGTGGGCGAAGCGATGTGGCGGAAGGCCGAGGCGGTCGCGATCCTGGCCCACGAAGCGGAGCACATACGGAACGGGCTGCGCGCGAACGAGGCGGTGACGGAATGCCAGGGCATGCAGCGGATGCGCCGGCTCGCGCGGCTCCTGGGCACGAGCCAGGACTACGCCGACCTGCTTGCCGAGAGCTACTGGGCCGACCTCTACAAGTACAACCTGAAGGAGTACAAGACGGCGGACTGTCGCGACGACGGCACGCTCGACCTTCGTCCCGGCAACGATGTCTGGCCCTAGGCGCTAGCCGCCGATCTGGCTCATCGACCTCGAGGCCCTGACGAAGCCCGGGTCGTTGATCTTGTGCTTCAGCTCCTTGTGGCGGACCGCGAAGCGGATCAGCTGGACGAGCTCGTCGTCGGTCGCTCCCTCGCGCAGCGGCCCCTTCAGGTCCCACTCGCGCCGTGAGAAGAGGCACGTGCGGAGCTGGCCGTCGGCGGTGAGCCGGATCCGGTCGCAGCTCGAGCAGAACGGCTCGGAGACCGGGTTCACGAAGCCGATCTCGCCGGCGCCGTCGGCGAAGCGGAACCGGCGTGCGGTGGACGAGGGCTTCGCGGGGACCTCGACGAGCGGCCAGCGCTTTTCGATCAGCGCTCGGATCTCGCCGCCCGTGAGCACCTCGTCCTCCTTCCACGCCTCGTCGGCGTCGAGGGGCATGAACTCGATGAAGCGGACGACGTAGGGCTTGCGGCGGGCGAGCTCCGCGAGCGCGGGCACCTCTTCCTCGGTGAAACCGCGGATCGCGACGCAGTTGACCTTGATCGGTCGCAGCTCGGGGTAGTGCTCGGCTTCTTCGAGGCCCGCCAGCACGCGGTCGAGCGCGTCGCGCCGCGTGATCTCCGCGAAACGCACGTGCGAAAGCGAGTCGAGCGAGACGTTGAGCCGGGTGAGGCCGGCCTCGACGAGCGGTCCCGCTTGCCGGTCGAGCAGGACGCCGTTCGTGGTCAGCGAGAGGTCGCGCACGCCCGGAATCTCCGAGAGGAACGAGACGAGCACCGGGAGGTCGCGCCGGACGAGCGGCTCTCCACCGGTCAGCCGCACCTCGTCGACGCCCATCTCCGACAGGACTCGGACGAGTCGCGCGATCTCCTCGAAGCTCAAGACCTCCTCGCGTGGGAGCCACTCGAGCCCTTCCGCGGGCATGCAGTAGCGGCAGCGGAAATTGCACTTGTCCGTGACGGATACCCGCAGGCTGCGGATCTCGCGGCCCCACGAATCGACGAGCGGCTTCACCCCGAGAGACTAGCCGAGGTTTCGGGCCACCCCGGAATGCGGAATCACGCGCCTACAGCCCGACTTCGCGGGCTGCACCGACACCGAAAGGAGACAACTCGATGTCGAGATGGGAAACAGAAGAGGGCCAGGGCGGCGGCCAGGACGACGGCGGCGGCCAGGAGGGCGGCGGCGGCTGGGAAGGCGGCCAGTCTGGTGGTGAATCGAGCCCCGAGTCCGGGGACGTCGACCCGGGCGGGGGCGGCGAGTCCGCCTAACGCCGGCTGACTGTGAACGTGCGAGGGCGTTCCTCTTTGGGGCGCCCTCGTCATATCCAGACACTGTCCGGTGCCAGGCACCGGCCACGGCTCGACGGGAGGTGACATGTCCGAGCACGAAGAGCAGGACGAGCGGCCGAGCGAGACGGAGCCGAACCCGACGCAGCAGGGGATCGACGAGCGGGAGGACGCCGACAAGCCCGTCGACGTTCCCTGGCCCGAGGAGGAGCAGGAGGCGAGCTAGCGGACAGGTCCGGTGCCTGGCACCGGACAATGGCCCGACGAGAGAGGCCCGTTAGGCTCGGCCGGTGCCGCTGATCGACGACTGGCTGCCTGAGTACGACGTCGTCGAGCGGCATGACGCCGCGGTGCCCGCCCCGCCCGAGAAGGTGCTCGAGCTCGCGCTCGGATCGCCTGTCGCGCCCGACAGGATCGTCGCGGCGCTGCTCAGAGCACGTGGCATGCCCGCCCGAGGTCGGACGATCGGCGAGTACCTCGGCGCCTTGGAGTTTCGGCAGCTCGGGCGGACGCCGACGGAGTGGGCCGCAGTGCTCGAGCGCTCGGGACTCAAGATCGCGATCGACTTCCGGGCGGAGCCCATCCCAGGCGGGTCGCGACTGAGGACCGAGACGAGGGTGAAGGCGACGACCGAGCGCGCCCGGCGCCGCTTCCGCCTCTACTGGCTCGCGATCGGCCCGTT
>DASTYD010000184.1:0-2324 GCA_035765175.1 Gaiellaceae bacterium | reverse complement strand
TCGAGCGACGTCGTCGAGGGCCAGGCCGGCAGCGACACGCTCGACTTCAACGGCAGCAACATCGGCGAGAACATGCAGGTCTCGGCCAACGGCGAGCGCGTCCGCTTCACCCGCAACATCGCCAGCATCGTCATGGACCTGAACGGGATCGAAGCCGCGCGCGTCAACCTACGAGGCGGCGCGGACATTCTCACCGCGGACGACCTCACGGGAACCGCTCTCATCACCGTCGCGGCCGACCTCAGCCTGGGCGGCACCGGCGACGCATCGGCGGACGTGGTCGTCGTGAACGGCACCGACCTCCCGGACGTCGTCGACGTCAGCAAGGTCGGGTCCGGGGTGGTCACCTCCGGGCTCCACACGGAGATGCGAATCTTCGGCAGCGAGCCGACGATCGACACCCTGCGCGTGCAAACGCTCGGCGGCGACGACGACGTCACCGTCGCGCCGGACGTCAGCGACCTGATCAGCGCCGTCGTCGACCTCGGCGACGGGGAGTAACCGCAAAGATGCACCGGGGGCCTCTTGCCGCAATGGCCCCCGGTGCAGTTCTACGTGACGAGGCGCAGCTCGACCGCCCGCTGCGCGGCTTCTCGGCGAGACGACGCGCCGAGCTTCGTCAGCACCGCGGCAACGTGGTGCTCGGCGGTTCGCTGTGAGACGACGAGCCGCTCTGCGATCTCCGCGTTCGTCAGCCCTTCGCCGAGGAGAGCCAGCACCTCGAGCTGCCTGGCGGTGAGCCCGGCGGGGTTGGCGCGGGTCACTTCGCGGGGCCCGACCGGAACGCGGAGGCCGAGCTCGCGCAGGCGGCCCATGACGCGCCTCGTGAGCGGCTCGGCCCCGAGCCGGCGCGCGATCTCGATCGCCTCGACCAGGGAGGCCTCGTCGTCGAGCAGCGACAGCATCAGCGCGCGGTCGTACTCCCACCCCGCCTCGCCGAAGGCGTCGGCCGCCCCGGCCCAGTCGCCGCGAAGCATCGCCGCGTACGGGCCCTCGGCAGCCTCGAGCTCGACGTCGTGGCCGGCGAGGACGGCCCAGGCAGCCGCGCGAACTGGAAGCCAGCCTCGCTCGGGAAGCCGGTCGAGCACGTGCCGGTACTCAGCCGTCGGCAGCGGCCCGCCGGTGGTCAGAGCCCACTCCGTCTCCAGCTCGAGCACCGGAATGATGCGCTGGAGCTCGCCGGTGCGCGCAGCCAGCGCGCCAAGGTCGGCCAGCTGCTCTCCGGCGTCCGGATCGCCGCGTCTGACGGCCAGCTCCGTGAGGAGCGTCCTTGCGAGCAGCTCGACGACGCTGCCACGCTTCTCGAGCTCAGCCCGCGCCACCTGCTCCGCGTCGTCCCACTCGCCGGCGCGAAGCTTCAGCCAGGCGATCGTCATCGCGACGTAGGGCTCGAACGTCTGCATCTCGTAGCGCTGGGCGTATGCCAGCGCCTGCTCCGCATGGAGGAGAGCCTCATCCGCGCGGACCCAGAGCATCAGCGTGTAGCTCAGGTTGGCGAGCGCCCGCGTCGCCTCGTGCCAGTCCCCGGCCGCGTCGGCGATCTCGTGCGCCTCGAGCAGCGTCGCGACGTCCCGATAGTCCCGCTGGTTCCTGGCCGTGCCGATGTTGACGAGGGCGTGCGCCCGCGTGCTCTCGTCGCCGAGGCGGGTCGCGAGCTCGAGCGCGTCCGTTCCCCAGGCGATCGCCTGGTCGGCGTCCTCGGCGAGCATGGCGAGCTGGGACAGCGCGCTCTGAGCTCGTGCGAGCTCGACCGACTCGCCGAGCGGCTCGAGGATGGCGATCGCCTCCCGGGCGGCGCTGCGCGCCGCCTCTCCGTCGCCGGCGAACCAGTGGAACCGCGACAGGATTCGCACGCAGCGGCCGACTGCTTCGCGGTCGCCGAGCCGGGCGTAGATCCGCCGCGCGTTCTCGATCGCCGGGAACGCGTGGTCGAGCTCGCCGGCGATGTACGCGACATTCGCGAGCTCTTCGAGCACAGTTGCCTGCTCCTGGGGCTGAAGGCGGCCCACGAAGTCGGCGGCGCGCCGATAGTGCGAGTACGCCTCCCGGTTCGAGCCGAGGGCGGCCGCTCTCCGAGCCGCGACGAGTGCGTAGTCGGCGACGACGTCCTCGGCGCCTGCCGCCTCCGCGTGGTGGACGATGTCGGCCGGTTCGGCGCCGGCGGCGAGGAGGGCGTGCAGGACCTCCGCGTGGAGGCCTCTGCGAGCTGCGATCGGGACGCTCGACCGGATCGCCGTCCGCGCCAGCTCGTGACGGAAGCGGACATGTGTCGCGTCGACCTCGAGCAGCTGCCGGCGTTCGGGCTCCTCGGCCGCCGCCGGCCA
>DASTYD010000183.1:0-2825 GCA_035765175.1 Gaiellaceae bacterium | reverse complement strand
GCTGCCGCGGATCGAAGCGGTCGACGGCCCGATCGACGTGCTCCATCCCGCCCGTGACGTCCCCCAGGAAGGCGACGCTCGCGCCGTAGACGAGGTCGGCGTCGACCTGGAGCGTCGTGTCGCCGCGCTCCTCCGCGAGCTTGAGCAGCTCCCGGCCGAGCGCCGCCGACCGGTCGAACTCGCCGCGGTAGAAGTAGAAGCTGGCGAGGCTGCGGACGACGGGAGCACGCTGCGGGAGGTCGCCCGTCTGCTCTACGAGCGTGAGGGCGCGGTCGTAGTTCGCCTCGGCCTCCGCGGTGTAGCCGCGGATGGCCAGCAGTCCGCGCGCGAGGCTCGTGCGCAGGGCGATCTCCTCCTGCAAGCGGGCCGGCGTGGAGGGAACCGCGGAGAGGACACCGAGCAGGTCGTTGGCCAGCTCGATCGTCGCGTGATACCAGCCGCGATCGTCGTTGAGCACCCAGAGACCGTCGAGGAGCGAGTTCAGCCGCTCAGGCTCGCGTTCCTCGACCCAGTAGCGCCACGCTGCGAGGAGGTTGCCGAGCTCGTCCCCCAGCTCGTCGAGCGCCGCCTCGCGCTCGGGCCCGTAGAGCAGGTCCCTGCGGCTGCGCGCGAACTCGCAGAAGTACTCGGCATGGGCGCGTCGCGCCGCAGCGGCGAGCTCCGGCTCCTCGGTGAGCCGCTTGGCGGCGTACTCGCGGATCGTTGCGAGCATCGAAAGACGGCGCTGGCCGCGCTCGTCGGCGCTGCGGAGGAGGCTCTTGTCGACGAGCGAGGCGAGCCGCTCCACGACGTCGACCCGCCGCAGGCGCTCGAGCGAGGCCGCCACCGTCTCGATCGCTTCCAGGCGAGCGGTGACGAAGACGGAGAGGAGCCGGAAGACATCGCGCTCGTCGTCTTGCAGCAGGTCGTAGCTCCAGTCGATCATGCTCTGGAGCGTCTGCTGGCGCTCCGGCAGGTCACGGGGCCCGCCCCGCAACACCTCGGGCCCACGATCGAGCCGACGGCGCAGCTCGTCCGGCGAGAAGAGTGTGAGCCGCGCTGCGGCCAGCTCGATCGCGAGCGGCAGCCCGTCGAGCCGGGCGCAGATATGCGCGACAGCGGGGGCGTTCTCGTCCGTGAGGGCGAAGCTCGGCTGCACCTCGCGGGCCCGCTCGACGAAGAGGCGGATCGCGTCGTAATCGACGACCAGCTCCGCCGTGATCGGGCCGCCGTGCGGCAGCGCCAGCGGCGGGACCGGGAACAGGTGCTCGCCCCGAACCCTGAGCGCTTCGCGGCTGGTCACGAGCGCCTTGAGCTCGGGACACTGCTGGAGGAGCTCCGAGACGCCGCCGACCGCCTCCATCACCTGCTCGAAGTTGTCGAGGACGAGGAGCAGCCGGCGGCTCCGGAGGGCCTCCTTCAGCACTGCAAGGGGCGGCTCGTCGGTCGAGGCGCTCACGCCGACCGCGCGGACGACAGCCTGAAAGACCGCCTCGCGGTCACGGACAGGCGAGAGGTCGACGAAGAAGACGCCGTCCTCGAACCGGTCGATCTGGTTCGCCGCCGCCTGCAGCGCCAGACGCGTCTTGCCGATTCCTCCCGGCCCGGTCAGCGTCAACAGCCGGACGCGGGCGGCGTCGAGCAGGTCGCGAATGGAGCTCAGCTGGATCTCGCGGCCGAGGAACTCAGAGGTCTGCGTCGGGAGGTTGTTCGGGCGCTCGCTGAGGGTCGCGACCGGCGGCAGGTCGCTCAGGAGCTCGGGATGCGTCAGCTGGAAGATGTGCTCCGGCTCCGCGAGGTCCTTGAGCCGGTGCTCGCCGAGGTCGCGCAACCCTGACTCCGCGGGGAGCCGATCCGCGAGTCGCGCCGCATCAGCCGAGAGCAGCACCTGGCCTCCGTGCGCGGCCGCCATTAGCCGGGCCGTGCGGTTGACGGGCGGCCCGAAGAAGTCCAAGCCTCGCTGCTGGGCGACGCCGACGTGGACACCCATGCGCACCCGGAGCGGCCCGGTCTCACCCCAGGTCTCCCGCTGCAGCTCGCGCTGGGCCTCGAGCGCAGCCGCGACGGCCGCCGAGGGAGAGCCGAAGACCGCCATCAGCCCGTCGCCGGTCACCTTCACCACGCGCCCTCCAGCGCCGTTCACCGCCTCGCGCAGGATTTCGTCGTGGCGCTCCATCGCGCCCTTCATCGCATCCGGGAAGCGTTCCCAGAGCCGGGTGCTCGATTCGAGGTCGGCGAAGAAGAACGTCAGCAGATCGGCAGGGGCGTCCCTCATGACCCGTGAGCATTATCGTCGCGGGCTGGCCGGCTCGTCCACGATCGTCCAGAAGCTGTGCTCATCCTCCTGGCTGCCGTGGCTCGTTCCGCTTCTCAATGGCCTCCTGCTGCCGAAGCCGGGCGGCCTCCGTGGCAACCTTGTTGCGAATGTCGGCCGGAGCCTTGGGGCTGATGCCGACGATGCGACGGCGGCGGTCACTAGGACCGCCGCCGTCAGTCTCCTCACCCGCGGTCCACCTCTAGTGGCTGCGGAGGCACTCGTAGTAGCCGATGTTCTGCCTGAAGAGGTACTCGCCACTTGCTGCCTGCGGGCACGGCTGTCCCGCGTACAGATCCGCGCGGATCAGATGGACATGACCCTCGAACTCGCTGGCGGGATTCCATGCCATGGCCGTGTACGACGCACGGCCCTCCTCCCCCAGCGGCGGGATCGGCGGCCGGCCCTGAGCCGGGTTGAAGCACCGCATCCCGACCCCGGAAACAGGCGGGACGAAGCACGTCCAACCCTGCTCCGCGAGGTGCGCCGGCGACGGGCCCTGTGCCAGACCCGGCCCGGCGGTCACGCCGAT
>DASTYD010000182.1:0-6503 GCA_035765175.1 Gaiellaceae bacterium | reverse complement strand
AACTGCCCGGGCGTGCTCTCGCCAGGCAAGGCGAACGTCGGGATCATCCCGGCCGAGGTCTTGAGCGAGGGCCGGATCGGGCTTGTCAGCCGGTCGGGCACGCTGACGTACCAGATCGGCTTCGAGCTGGCCCAGATGGGGCTCGGCAACTCGACGATCGTCGGCATCGGCGGCGACCCGGTCGTCGGCTCGTCGTTCATCGACATCCTCGGAAAGTTCGAGGCGGATCCCGAGACGGAGGTCGTCGTCATGGTCGGCGAGATCGGCGGCGACGAGGAGGAGAAGGCCGCGCAGTTCATCGCCGCGGAGATGTCGAAGCGCGTGGTCGCCTACATCGCGGGCTTCACCGCACCCCCGGGCAAGACGATGGGCCACGCGGGCGCGATCATCTCCGGATCGTCGGGCACCGCGCAGGCGAAGAAGGAAGCGCTCGAGGCTGCGGGCGTCAAGGTGGGGACGACGCCGACCGAGGTGGCTGAGCTTGCGGCTGAGACGGCGGGCGCCCGCGCGTAGCCGTTGCGGCACCGATTGCGGTCAGGATGCCGGCGATCAGCAGCGGCAAGCCGATCGAGAACATCCCCAGGAAGCCAATCACGAGCAGGATCGGGGTCGCAGCGCCGAGGAGGGCTGTGCGGACTCTTCCCTCCTCCATCGAGCCCGCGATGGTCACCACTCCGGCGAGGACGATCAATGCAGCGATAAGCCCGACGACGGCCCAGTCGTTCGGCGAGTCTTCTCTACTGATGATCAGGAGGTAGAAGGCCGCGTCGGCGAGGGTGATCGCCCCGGCGAGGAGTCCGAGCCAGTAGACGCGCCTCATCGGCTGACTTGGAAGGTTATTCGCGGCCGCGCGCCGTAGTGCCGGCTATACCGCGGGCCCCATTGCGGGGCGCGGAGCGTCCAGCGACCAACAGCGGGAAAGCGGATCCGGCCCGCCCAGACGAAGCGGTTCTTCGTCCTGCGCATGACCAGGTGCCAGACTCGGCCGGTGGGCGACACCGCCTCGACCCGGAACGGGTAGCGGACGTCGGCGGGTCGCAATCGGCAGCAGCTCCCGTCGGGCCGGTTGTACGTCCAGTAGGGCCGAAGCTGGACGACCGTCGAGGCTCCCTTCTTCGGCGCCGTCGGGACGACCGACAGCTTCACCTCGAGCGCGGCCGAGGCCGAAGCCGGGAACGCCAGGGCGGCGAGGGCGGCCGCGAGGAGCTTCATGTCCGGCACCGATTCTAGGGTGCCCGCATGCAGTCGATCTCACTCGCGCGCGGCGTGCCTGCTCCCGAGTGCCTGCCCTACGAGGACCTGGCCGACTGCGCGCGGGCGGCGATCGAGGCAGACGGCGAGACCGTCCTCAGCTACGGGCCGGGCGGCGGTTACCCGCTGCTTCGCGAGTGGATCGCCGAGCGTCACCGCGTCGACCCGGAGCAGGTCGTGCTCACGAACGGGTCACTCCAGGGCTTCCAGTTCCTGGCCGAGTTGCTCGCACCGAATGGGCCGGTGCTCGTGGAGGCGCCGACGTACGACCGGCCGCTGAAGATCCTTGCCGCGCTCGACGCAGAGGTGATCCCGGTCCCGCTGGACGAGGAGGGAATCGTCGGCTCCGGCGCGTTCCTGTACACGATTCCGACCTTCCAGAACCCGACCGGCCGGACCTTGCCGCTCGACCGGCGGAAGCGGCTCGCCAAGCTGGCCAAGGGTGGCCTCCTCGTCCTCGAGGACGACCCGTACGGGCTCGTCCGCTTCGACGGCAAGCCGCTGCCGACCGTGTTCGAGCTCGCAGGCGGGGAGAACGTCGTCTACAGCTCGTCGTTCTCGAAGACCGTCGCGCCGGGCCTTCGGGTGGGCTACCTCGTCCTCCCGGGGTCACTCGCCGGGCCGGTCGAGTCAGCTGCCGCTTCGGCCTACATCACGCCGGGGCTCCTCTCGCAGGCGACGATCTATGCCTTCCTGCGGCGCGGGAAGCTGGAACCGAGCCTCGAGCGCGTGTGCGGACTGCTTCGGTCACGCCGGGACGCGATGCTCGCGGCGCTCGAGCGGCACTTGCCGGAGGCGACCTGGACCGTTCCCGAGGGCGGCTACTTCCTCTGGCTCGAGCTCCCTAGCGGCGTGCTGGCGGCCGACCTGACACCGGACGGCGTCACCTTCGTGCCGGGCGCCGACTTCTTCGTCGGGCCCGGCGGAGAGAGCGCGCTCAGGCTAGCGTTCAGCTACGAGTCGCCCGCGGCGATCGAAGAGGGCATCCGGCGGCTGGCGTCAGCCGTCCGCGCCGCCATGCTCCTGAGCCGAGCCGCGTAGCTGCCGGCGCCGCCGGTAGAGCTGCGAGGCCAGGACGCCGCCGAGGAAGCCGATCGCGAGCAACAGGATGATCAGCCAGATCAGCGAGAGGTGCGCGTCGAGCAGCACGAAGTCGAGCTGAACCTCGTCGTCGTTCTTGACGATGAACGCGATCAGCCAGAGCACGATCAAGACGAACGCGATCAGGAGCGCGTACAACCGCGGCTGCCACTCCTCGATCGGCCCGCCAGGCCGCCGAAACAAACGCATCGTCCGAGTCTAAGTCCGAACCGCCCTCGGAGACAGCAACCACCCGCCCCGGGGCTCGATCGGGGACCAGGGATTCACCCGGAAGGAAGCGAAGCTACGCCGCTGCAGCGGCGGAGCGAGCCATGCGAGGAATTAGGCGGGCCTGATGCGGGGGAGAGAGTGTTCCTTGCCCCACTGGGCGAAAGGTCGGGCAGGGGGACTCGGGGAGGGCGCACAGGCCCGCCTGTCTGAAGTAGCAAAGTTCGCATGTTGCTCTACTCTTCTTGCGCAACGCTCAGCTTGCTCCTGTTCCGGCGACCCCTGGCAACCGGGCGATAATAGGCCTCTCAGAGAATGTTGCAAGGGGTACGGGAGTTGAAATCTGAGCAATTTCCGGCAGGAACGAAACTGCCGAAAATTTAGGATTTCGCGCGCTCTTCGGGCAGCGTTGCCAGAGCGCGCAACGCCTGTCGATAACTTTTCACAGGCACGACCTTCATGCTCCCCGCGTAGCGCCGAGCGTCCTCCGCGTTTTCCCCAGCCGGCACGAGGAACACGTCCACTCCGGCCTGTCGGGCGCCGATCGTCTTCTGTTTGAGCCCGCCGACGGGCAGGACGGTACCGTCGAGCTGGAGCTCGCCGCTTGCCGCGACTCTGTGGCCGCGGTCGATGTCGTGCCCGAGCTCCTCAGCGACGTCGAGGGCGAACGCAAGCCCGGCCGACGGTCCGCCGACCTGCCCGAGATCGATGCGAACCGGCAACGGGAGCGAGATTCTCGAGTCGGCCTGGAGGAAGACGCCGATGATGGGCCGCTCAGGATGCTTCGGCTCCGGCACGGTCTCGACCTCGATCGTCCTCGGCTTCCCGTCGCGGCGAACGCCGATCTCGACCGTCTCTCCCGGCCGGTGCTTTCGGATCGCGCGGCGGATCTCGGCGAGCGTCTTCGTCGCCTCCCCGTCGACCGAGACGATCGAATCGCCCGACTGGAGTTTCTCGTTCGATGGTCCCTTCGGGTCCACGCCTGCGATGAGGGTCCCGAGCACCTTGACTCGAACCGGGTATCCGAGCGACTTCAACGCCACGGCCGCTCCGATCTTCTGCGACTCGGCCATCGCGCGGAGCTCCACCTTCCGATGCTCCGCGTCGCTCTCACCTGGGGCGCGGACCGTGGAGGCTGGCACGAGGGTCGATCCCTCCCGGATTCCGTGGAACAGCTTCTCGAGCACACTCGCCTTGTCGATCTCGACGGCGACGTAGTAGATCCCGCCGCCGTCATCGTCAGCGCGCTCGCCCTTGACGAAGACCTGAGGCGCGAGCGGGCGTGCCTCGTCGGGCAGCAGGATGTACTCGTCCGACGGAATGACATAGAGGAACGCGGCGATCGCGAACAGGAGGCAGCCGGTGACGATCAGGAGCTTGAAGAAGCGGGTCACGAGCCCAGGATAGGTGTCGAGCTAGAGCAGGGAGCGCGTGAGGCCGCCGTCGACGGCGATGACGGCGCCTGTGACGTACGAGGCTTGGTCGGAGGCAAGGAAGCAGACGACGTCCGCCACTTCGCTCGGCTGCCCGAATCGGCGGAGCGGGATCGTCGCCATGTCCTCCTCGGGCGAGCGGTTCACGAACGCCTCCGCAAGCCGCTCCGTGTCGATGCGTCCCGGCGCGATCGAATTGACCGTCACACCGTCGGGCCCGACCTCGCGGGCGAGCGTCTTCGCCCAGCCGATGACGCCGGGTCGGACCGCGTTCGAGAGGGCGAGGTTGTCGAGCGGCTCCCGCACGGAGCTCGACTCGATGTTGATCACTCGCCCGCGGCCGCTTTTCCGGAGGTGGGGGAGGCAGAGGTTGGTGAGCCTGACGGCCGAGAGCAGCAGGAGCTCGACGGCGTTCTCCACGTCTTCGTCGGTGAGGGTCGTCGCAGGCGTGCGTGGAGGGCCACCGCCGTTGTTGACGAGGACGTCGAGCCCGCCGAAGGCCTCGAGCGTGGTCTCGACGAGGCGCTTCAAGTCCTTGGGGTTGGTCAGGTCGCCGCGTATTGGCAACGCCCCGAGCCGTTCCGCCTCGCGCTCGAGCAGCTCGCGCCGGCGGGCGAACATGGCGACGTTCGCGCCCTCCGCCGAGAGCGACTCGGCGATCGCGAGGCCGATCCCGGAGGACGAGCCGCAGACGATCGCCGTGCGTCCCGTGAGGCCTAGGTCCATCCGATCAGGATAGAGAGTACGACTCCGCCGAGCAGTAGGGCCCACACCAGGCAACCCGGCCAGGAGGCCCAGAACCATGGGTCTTCCCCGCCGCTTTCCGGGCCGCGCTTCCGGACCGTGAAGAGCCGTCCGCCTTTGCTTCCCCAACACTCGGTGCAGACACCGCGCACCGTGCGCGTGTCCTTGCCGCAGTGCGGGCAGCGCGAGCGGCGAGCCTTTCGTGCGGCGAGCCTTCGTCGTTCAGGTACCGCCAACCTCCTCCCCGATTCGATCGTACCGAGGAAGAGCGCACGCGTGGGTGACCGGACCGTGCCGGTTGTGTAGCAGCAGAACGGGCCTACGAGTTGAGAACGCCGACGACCTCGCGTACGGCGTCCGCCGAGGCCTGAAGAGCCGCCTGCTCCCCCTCGGTCAGGTCGAGCTCGACGATTTCCTCGATCCCGCCCGACCCGAGCTTGACCGGCACGCCCATGTAGAGGCCTTCGATGCCGTACTCGCCCTCGAGGTACGCCGTACACGGGAGGACGCGCTTCTCGTCGAGCATGACCGCGTCGACCATCTGAGCCGTCGCCGCGCCCGGCGCGTACCAGGCCGAGGTTCCGAGAAGCTTCACGACCTCGCCGCCTCCAACCGCGGTTCGCTGGACGAGCTCTTCGATCCGCTCGGCCGCCACGACCTTGGTCAGTGGGACACCACCCACAGTGGTCGCCGAGATGACTGAAACCATCTGATCGCCGTGGCCGCCGAGCACGACTGCCTGCACGTCTTTCACCGACGAGCCGGTCTCCCACGCGATGAACGTCCTCAGGCGCGCGGTGTCCAGAATGCCCGCCTGGCCGAACACGCGCTCCTTCGGGAAGCCGGAGACGTTCTTGGCCACGTGGCACATGGCGTCGAGCGGGTTCGAGACGACGATGATGATCGCGTCCGGGGACTGGGCGACGGCGGCCTCGGTCACGGAGCGGACGATCTTCTCGTTCGTGCTCACGAGGTCGTCCCGGCTCATGTCGCCGGTGCGCGGCACGCCGGCGGTGATCACGACCACGTCGGAGCCGGCCGTCGGCTCGTAGACGGTCGAGCCCGTCACGTTCGGCTCGTAGCCGAGAACCGCGCCCGCCTGGTTGATGTCGAGCGCCTTGCCCTCGGGCAGGCCCTCCTTGATGTCGACGAGGACGACGTCCGCGTAGTCCCGACGAGCGAGCTCCTGTGCACACGTGGCGCCGACGTTGCCGGCTCCCACGACGGTGATCTTCCTCCGCTGGCTCACACCCGCACCCCCAGTTTCTCGATGATCGCGTCCGCGACCTCGCTCGTGCCGACCGCCGTCGGATCGTCGCGGGTCGGCTTCATGTCGTACGTCACGCTCTTGCCGTCGGCGATCACCTCGGCGATCGCCTGCTCGAGCCGGTCGGCCGCCTCCGTCTCGTCGATGTGCCGGAGCATCAGCATCCCCGAGAGCATCATCGCCATCGGGTTCACCTTGTTCTGGCCCGCGTACTTCGGCGCCGAGCCGTGCGTCGGCTCGAACACCGCCGCCTCCGCGCCGATGTTTCCGCCTGGGGCGAGCCCGAGCCCGCCGATCAGGCCCGCGGCGAGGTCAGAGACGATGTCACCGTAGAGGTTCGGCAGGACGAGCACGTCGTACTCCTCGGGCCGCTGGACGAGCTGCATGCAGAGGTTGTCGACGATCCGGTCTTCGAACTCGATGTCGGGATTCTGTTCGGCGATCTCGCGGGAGATCTGGAGCCAGAGGCCGTCCGTGAACTTCATGATGTTCGCCTTGTG
>DASTYD010000181.1:0-2045 GCA_035765175.1 Gaiellaceae bacterium | reverse complement strand
ATCCGCTGCTTCGCCCTGCCGAGCTTCAGCCCGATCACGTTCGGCACGACGCAGCGGTCGCCGGGCGGAGGCGGTGGTGGCGGAGGCGGAGGTGGCGGAGGCGGCGGCGGCGGTGGCGGAGGCGGAGGCGGCGGTGGCGGTGGTGGCGGGGGCGGGGGCGGCGGCGGAGGCCCACCGCAGTCCACGACGTTGCCCGAGCCGTCGACAGCCGCGAACCCGGCAATTGCCTGCGAGCCGGGCGGGTCGAACAGGACGCGAATCAGGTCGTTGTTCGAGTTGTTGCCGACCGGATTCGAGCCCACTGGGCCGTAGGCGACGACCATCGTCGCGCAGGCGCTCGCCGGCACGGTCCACGAGAACGTGATCGTCGTCCCCGACTTGGTGCCGAGAACCGTGACGTTTCCGTTCGCGGAGCTCTTGATGACGACGTCGGCGTGTGTCGCGCCCTCGAGGTTCGCGTCGGTGACGCCCCTGATCGTGCCGGTGATCGAGTCGCCGACCTGGACCTTCCATTTCGTCCGGTTCAGCGCGTCGCCCGTGTGAGGCATACCGCCGGTTGGGCGATCAAGGCTTCCCGGCGCAATGCTCTCCTGATCAAGTGTTCCGGCCCCGGCCGATGCCGTGAGCGCGAACAGCGATAGCGCGAGCGCCGCCGCGACCAGCAACGACTTCGACGCTCCCAACGAGGTCCTCGCGCACGCGAGGAGCCGCACCCCCGAATCCCACATTGCCGCAGTCCCCCTTATCTCGTTAACGGGGGCCTGACGGCCCCCTCGAATCTCACCTTAAAGGGTGATTGCGCCTTTTCCATCCCCCGTTCGAGGGAGGGAGCGACAGGGCTGGAGACGCTAGTCCGAGCTCTCGTCCGAGTCGTCGCCGGCCTCGGCCGTCGGCTCCTCGGGCGGCACGGTGACCTTCTCCGCCTCCTCGGGCGGAGCGCCCGGGATGATCGTGATGTCGACCTCGTCGGCGGAGTCGCGCTTCTTGTCGACGAGGATCGTCGAGCCCGGCGTCAGCTCGCGGCCGAGCACGAAGTCGGCGAGCGGATCCTCGATGTAGCGCTGGATCGCGCGGCGCAGCGGCCTCGCGCCCATCGTCGGGTCGTAGCCCTTTTCCACGAGGAGCTCCTTCGCCTCCTCCGTGAGGGACACGTCCGCGGCGTGCTCGCCCATCTGGTCGCGCAGGCGCCGCATGAGCAAGTCGACGATCGTCTTGATCTCTTCCTTCGTCAGCTTGTGGAAGACGATGACCTCGTCGATCCTGTTCAGCAGCTCGGGCCGGAAGACCTTCTTGAGCTCACCCATGATCCGGTCCTTCATGTCGTCGTACGAAAGACCCGCGTCGTCGCCGACAGAGAAGCCGAGCGTCTGGTTCTTCGAGATCGTCGCGGCGCCGATGTTCGAGGTCATGATCACGATCGTGTTCCGGAAGTCGACCTTGCGCCCCTGGGCGTCGGTCAGCTTTCCGTCCTCGAGGATCTGCAGCAGGATGTTGAACACGTCCGGATGCGCCTTCTCGATCTCGTCGAGCAGGACGACCGAGTACGGCTTGCGGCGCACGGCCTCTGTCAGCTGGCCGCCCTCGTCGTAGCCGATGTAGCCGGGAGGCGAGCCGACGAGCCGGGACACGGAGTGCTTCTCCATGAACTCCGACATGTCGACCTGGATCATCGCGTCCTCGTCGCCGAACAGGAACTCGGCGAGCGTGCGCGCCAACTCGGTCTTGCCGACGCCTGAGGGGCCGAGGAAGATGAACGAGCCGGTCGGGCGCTTCGGGTCCTTGATGCCGGCCCGCGCGCGGCGGATCGACTTGGAGACGGCGACGATCGCCTCGTCCTGGCCGATGACGCGCTTATGGAGCTCGTCCTCCATGCGGATCAGCTTCTGCGACTCCGCCTCGGTCAGCTTGAAGACCGGGATGCCCGTCCACATCGAGACGATGTCCGCGATCTCGTCCTCGCCGATCTGCGGCTGGTCGGCCGACTCTTCGGCCTGCCAGCTCTCCTCGAGCTCGCGCTTCTTCTGCGTGAGCTTGCGCTCCTTGTC
>DASTYD010000180.1:0-4567 GCA_035765175.1 Gaiellaceae bacterium | reverse complement strand
AACAAAGGAGATAGATGGCCGTTCGGATGAGACTGACCCGCGTCGGGTCGAAGAAGAACCCGGTCTACCGAGTCGTGGTCGCCGACTCGCGCTCGCCGCGCGACGGCAAGTTCATCGAGATCGTCGGCCGCTACAACCCGCAGACCGATCCCTCGACGATCGACTTCGACGAGGAGAAGGTCAAGGAGTGGCTCGCGAAAGGCGCCACGCCGTCGAACACCGTCGCGCGGCTGCTCAAGAAGGCCAACGTCGGTGGCTGAGCTCCTCGAGCACCTCGCACGTCAGTTGGTCGACGATCCGGACGCCGTCTCGGTGGAGGAAGTCCGCCAGGAGGGCGCGACGGTGCTCCAGCTGCACGTCGCGAAGGACGACGTCGGCAAGGTGATCGGCCGCCAGGGCCGGATCGCCCGGGCGCTCCGCGCGATCGTCCGCGCGAGCGGCGCGCGTTCCCACCGGCGCGTCGTGCTCGAGATCATGGAGTAACACTCGTGCGCGTCGCCGCGCTCTACGACGTCCATGGCACTCGGATCGCGCTCGAGGCGGTCCTCGCCGAGGTCGAACGGGAGGAACCGGACGCGATCGTCTTCGGCGGCGACCTCTTCCTCGGCCCTCAGCCGGCCGAGACCGCTGCCCTCGTGCGCACGGTCGACGCCAGATTCGTCCGCGGCAACTGCGACCGGGAGCCCGATGAGTGGACCCGGTCGAAGCTCGACGACGAGACACTCGCCTGGTCCCACGGCTGGCCGCTGACGGTCGAGCTCGACGGCGTCCTCTACTGCCATGCCTCGCCGAAGGACGACATGCGGCCGATCCTCACCGACGCGTCGCCGCCGGAGCGGTTCGACGAGGCACTCGAGGGAATCGACGCGCGTCTCGTGGTCGCGGGCCATACGCACATGCAATTCCAGCGCGACCGGTGGATCAATGCAGGCGCAGTCGGGTGGCCGTACGAGGACGACGTCGCCGCCTTCTGGGCGCTGGTGTCCGATGGCGTCGAGTTCCGTCGCACGCCGTACGACATCGAGCGCGCGGCCGAGGAAATCCTCGCCAGTGGCTGGTCCGAGGCGGAGGCGTTCGTCGCGGAGAACGTCAGAGAGGCTCCGTCTCGCGCGGAAGCGACCGCCCACTTCGAGTCCCTCGCGTGAGGGTCCAGGTCGGAAAGGTCGGGAGGCCGCATGGGCTCGAGGGCGCGTTCGTCGTCGAGGACGCGAGCGACGACCCCGATCGGTTCCTGGTCGGAGGCGAGCTGCTCGTCGACGGTGAGCCGGCGCGGATCGTCGAGTCGAAGCGGGCCGGCGGCCGGCCGGTGATCCGTTTCGACCGTGACGTTTCGCGCGGCGCGCCGCTCGAGGTCGAGCGCAGTGAGCTGCCCGAGCCAGGGGAAGGCGAGTACTACGCGTTCCAGCTCGTCGGGCTCGAGGTCGAGGAAGCCGGGGGCCGGAAGCTCGGCAGCGTCACGGAGGTCACCTCCGGGCCGGCGAACGACGTGCTCGAGCTGGACACTGGTCTTGCCCTGCCGCTCGTCGATGCGTGCGTGCAGGAGGTCGATCTCGACGCGGGTCGAATCCTTGTGCAGCCTGGCTTCTCGGCCGATAGCTAACCTCCGTCCGCCCTGCGCATCGATGTCTTCACGCTCATCCCACATGCGTTCGCCTGGCTCACCGAGCAGCGTCCGGTTGCGGCCGTGCTCGGCTCCGAGCTCGAGCTTCGCCTGCTCAGCTACCGCGACACCTCGCCCCTCACGGGCGGTCAGGTCGACGACGAGCCGTATGGCGGGGGCGCGGGGATGGTGCTCCGGGTCGACGTCGTCGCGGCCGCTCTCGACGCGGTCTACGGCGGGGATTCCGGCCACCGGGTGGTCGCACTGACGCCGCAGGGGCGCCAGCTCGATCAGGAGCTGGTGGAGGAGCTGGCCCAAGAGGAGGCGCTGACGCTTCTCTCGGCGCGGTTCGAAGGCTTCGACGAGCGCATCGTCGAGCATCTCGCGACGGACGCAGTCTCGATCGGCCCGTACGTGCTGTCCGGCGGCGAGCTGCCGGCGATGGTGCTGGTCGATGCGATCGCGCGCCGGCTTCCCGGCGCCCTCGGCAGCGAGGAGTCCGGGCTCGAGGAGACCTTCTCCGCCGAGCTCGAGGGCGGTTTCGAGTACCCGCACTACACGCGCCCGGCCGAGTTCCGCGGCTGGCAGGTGCCCGAGGTGCTCCTCTCCGGGAATCACGCGCGGATCGCCGACTGGCGCCGCGAGCAGAGCCGCGCCAGGACGCCTTCTTGAGAAATCCGGCGACATCGCAGCCCGCATGAGAAATCCCATCGACCACCTGACGCACGGCTTGCCGCGCCAGTGGCGGATCCTCATCGACTGGGCGGTGACGATCCTCGGCGCAGTCGCGATCGTGCTCGCGATCAAGGCCTACGTCGTCAACCCGTACCGGATCCCGTCCTCGTCGATGGAGCCGACGCTCCACTGCGCACGCCCCGGGAGCCAGTGCGAGGCGCGCTTCTCGGACCGCGTGCTCGCGAATCGCTTCATCTACCACTTCCGCGACCCGAAGCGGGGCGAGATCGTCGTCTTCAAGACTCCAGACGCCGCCCAGTCCGCCTGCAGCGGCGTCACGGGCGGGAACGGAGGCGACACGTTCGTCAAGCGCCTGATCGGGCTCCCTGGGGAGCGTTGGCGAGAGCAGAACGGGTTCATCTACATCGACGGCAAGAGGCTGAACGAGCCGTACGTCGAGCCCGGCCGCAGGGACACGCAAACGTACCCCGAGAAGACGATTCCCGAAGGCCACTACCTGATGCTCGGCGACAACCGCGAGTCCTCGTGCGACTCGCGGCGCTGGGGCACGGTTCCACGGGGGAACCTGATCGGGCCGGTGTTCGCGGTCTACTGGCCGCCGGGCCGCATCGGCTTCCACTGACCGATGCGCCGGTGGGTGAAGGCGCTCCTCGCAGTCGCGGTCGTCTTGGGCGGCCTGGTCCTTCTGACGCTCCTCACTTCGACGCTCTACCGAATCCCGAGCTCGGCGATGGAGCCGACGTTCCACTGCGCGCGGCCCACCGAAGGGTGCGAGTCCGACACGATGGATCGGATCATCGTCTCCCGCGTGTGGTACCGACTCCGCGATCCCCAGCCGGGCGACGTCGTCGCCTTCCGGGCTCCAGAGCGGGCGGTCATCGCTTGCGGTGGGGTCCCGGGGGCGAAACCGGTGTTCATCAAGCGGATCATCGCCCGCCCGAGCGACCGCTGGCGTGAGCAGAACGGCTTCATCTACGTCAACGGCGAGCGGCTGGACGAGCCGTACGTCGAGCCGGCGCGACGAGATCAGGAAACGATCCCGGAACGGACAATCCCCGAGGGCGAATACCTCCTGCTCGGCGACAACCGATCGATGTCGTGCGACTCCAGGCGCTGGGGCACCGTCCCCAGGGACAACCTGATCGGGCCGGTGTACGCCGTCTACTGGCCACCTGGTCGTATCGACTTCAGGTAGGCCGCTTCTCCGCTAGCATCCAGGCAAGGCCCGCCGGGCCTCCTCGCCATGACGAATCCGATCGAGCTTCTCGAACAGCGCCAGCTGCGGACAGACCTGCCTCGGTTCAAGGCGGGCGACACCGTGCGCGTCCACTTCCAGGTGATCGAGGGACAGCGCCGCCGCGTTCAGGTCTTCGAGGGCATCGTCATCAAGCGGCAGGGCGCCGGCGTGCGCGAGACGTTCACTGTCCGCAAGCAGTCGTTCGGCGTCGGCGTCGAGCGAACGTTCCCGCTCCACTCGCCCAAGATCGAGAAGATCGAAGTGGCGGCGATCGGCGACGTCAGCCGGGCAAAGCTCTACTACCTGCGCGCGAAAGTGGGGAAGAAGGCGCGCGTCCGCGAAGCACAGCAGAGCGCCGCGGTATCCTCGCCGCGTGCCGAGGACGAAGCCGAGGCGATCGAGGAGCTCCCGGAGGGCGAGCAGCCCGTCGACGTCGAGCAGTCTGCAGAGCCAGACGGAGACGAGCGCGTTGCCGAAGAAGATCTCGGCGCAGAGCCCGCTCCAGAAGAGCCGGTTGCTGTCGTCGAGGACGGCGGAGAGGCTGCTGAGGTTCGACCGAAGGCTCGGCGCTCGCTTCGTCGCCGGGGCGGATGAGGCCGGGCGCGGCTCGCTAGCCGGTCCGCTCGTCGTCGCAGGCGTCCTACTCGACTACGCCTCGCTGCGCGACCACCGCGTTCGCCCGCTGGCGCAGCTGAACGACTCGAAGCAGGTCAGCCCCGAGGACCGGGAGGCGCTCTTCCGGGCCGTGCTCGCGGCCGCGACGCAGGTCTCGGTGCAGGTGATCTCGCACTCGGAGATCGACCGCGAGGGGCTGCATCGGTCGAATCTCGCCGGGCTGCGGCGGGCGCTCCATGCGGTGGCGCCGCCTGCTGAGGCATGCCTCGTGGACGGCTTCCGCCTCGGGCCGAGCGCGCCCGAGCACGTCGCGGTCGTCGACGGCGACGAGCGGAGCGCCGCGATCGCCGCAGCGTCGATCGTCGCCAAGGTCGTCCGCGACCGGACGATGCGCCGCATGGACGCGCTCTATCCCGGCT
>DASTYD010000179.1:0-17041 GCA_035765175.1 Gaiellaceae bacterium | reverse complement strand
GCGGCGAAGACGAGGATCCGCCGAGCGAGATGCGCGGTCGGACGAATCAGGAGAGTCCGCACGCGCCGCTCCCGCGTCGGCCGCGTGATCGCCCAGAGCCCGAGGGCGGGCGCAGTCAGGCCGCGCGGATTCCGGGTCAGGCTGGTCGTCGGCCGGAGATAAGGCCCCCGGGGCGGCGCTACGCTAGCCCCGTCGGGCCCGTAGCTCAGCTGGTCAGAGCAGCGGACTCATAATCCGTTGGTCCCTGGTTCGAATCCAGGCGGGCCCATAGCACCAGGTGACGTTGAACGCCGAGAGCCGCGGGACGCGTCGTCGGTAGAACCAGTTGTGAGTGTCGAACGTAGAATCCAGTGAGGGGTCGGGGCTCTGCGGCTCGCCGAACTGCTGCGGCATGGCGTTCCCTAATGAGACTCCCCTCCCGGGGGAGCCAAGCCCAGTACCAAGGGGGGCGGCCCCGGCCCCTGCTCGTGGAAAACGCCCTCCTCGGACGTGACGGCGAGTTATTCGACCTCGATCTTCGCGTGCCCGCGGCGGGTCAGATCGACGGCCGCGATCCGCAACTCACTCGTGTAGCGCTCGCCCTCGAGCTCGAGCCAGCAGTCCTCGGGTCGCGGCAGCATCTCCGACACCGTCACGAACTGTTCCGCGCCATCTGCGCGCCGCCGGATTTGGCGGCAGAAGACCCGGGCGAGCACGGTGCTTTCGACGTCGAGGTAGGTCGGCTTGCGCTCGTCGGGCATGCGCACGAAGACTCGCCGTGGCATGCCGTGATCGCGGGCCCAACCAGCGACGGCGACCGGGTCGGTCGGGCAGTCGCCGACGGAGATCCGCCAGCTTTCACGGCGGAACACGGTGCGCCCCGCCGTGATCCGCTCCATATGCTCGACATTCGGGAAGGGCTCGTAGCTGAACACGGTCGCGACGAACATCGGGGCCCAGAAAAGGGAATGGAGCGGTGCCCGAAACGAGCCCTCGCGGTCCGTGATCGTGGCGCCGTCGACGAGCAGGTCGGCGACAGAGACGACCCGTGAGCCCCGGGGTGCGCGAACCTCGGGCATCGGCGGCAGGACGACGATGTCGCCCGGGAGGTTCGAGGCCGGCATCAACCGCGCGGTCATCGGGACCTGCGCCACCCGCGGCGGCCAGGGATAGATCGTCGGTGTGCCGACGTCCGAGCCCCACGTCTCGAGGAACCGCTGCCGGTCCGGATGACGGTAGGAGAAGAGGCCCTGCCCGAGCGGGTTCGTACCCGGGTGGAAGTCCCCGATGACGACGAGGTAATCGCCGCGCTCGATCGCGTCGACGTCGGCGGCCGCGATCTGGATGTCGGGGCTGTGGAAGACCGAGATCGGCCACGCCGGCCCGAAGTCGGAAAACCGGGCGCGGGCCCGCTCGCCGATCGTCGTGCGATCGGGGTCGTCGAGCAGGTCGGCCCAGCGCCGCTGAAGCTCGTCGTGCTCGGAAGCGAGCAGGCGCGGCATCTCCCGCAGCGCCGAGAAGACCTTGCCGAAGAGCGGGGCGAGCGGACGCCGCCCACCCGGGCCGATCGCCTCCATCATCAGCCCGCAGCCAAGCTCGAAGCTTCGTCCGCACAGCCACCGCGAGCTCTCCAGCAACGGCACCAGCGAAGCAGCGAGCTCGGCGACGAGGCCGGGACCGAGGTCGACGTGGAGGTCCCGCATCGCGTCCATGTAGACAGGGGTGCGGCCGCCGCCGGCAAGCTCTGGTGTGCGCGCCGGCACCTCGCCGACCAGGTCCTCGAAGACGTGGTCGAACTCGTCCAGAGCCTGGCCGAGCTCGTCGCGGGACGCAGTCGCGATGCGTTTGCGTGCCGTCTCGAGGCGAGCAAGTCCGCTCGCCGCGCGCCGGCGTGCGGCGGCGTCGGCGATCGATTCGATCCGAATCTGGGCGTCTTCCTCCGGCCAGGGATCGAGTGGAAGCCAAGGGTCGTCCGTCACCGTCTGCAGGAAGCGCTCGAGACACCAGGTCTCGATATGAACCGTTCGCTCGCGGACCAGGGCGCGGGAGCACTGCACGAGTGCCGGGCCGTCGTCGCGAAGCTCACCCCAGGCGAGAGGGCCGAAGAACCCAATCGTGTCGTTCTTCGCGCAGTAGCGCTGCCAGTAGCGAGCAACGATCTCTTCGCGTCGCCGCTCCTTGCTCGGCCCGCCGCCGTTTCTGCGGAGGCCGTCCACTGCGGTCGCGAGGACGGCGCGGTTCTGCCACGTCACGGCCTCGCGAAAGGCCGGATCGGCCGCGATGTCGCGCAGACGGGCCTGTTCGTTGTCGGTGCCGAAGACGTCAAGACCGGCGACGGGAAAGCCGGCGCTGCGCACGGCGAAATCGCGGCGCAGAGCCCAATCCCCGCCCAGCGGGACCAAGTGGTCGTCCATCGTGCCGACCCTAGATCCAATCGGAGCGAGTCGCATCGGCTCGCCGCTCGACTTCACCCTGCTATCAACCCATGCGGCTCAAGACATCGGACGAATGTGCCGAAAGGAGTACGCAGGACTTCGACCAAGTCCGCATAATGCGAAGGTCCCCTCCGGCATTGGGGATCGCATGCTTCTGCGGACGACATGGGGCCGGGGAGGCTTTGCCGCAGGAGCCGACCCGGCCCCTCCTACTAGACGCGTGGGCGGCCCCGGATCTTCCCGATCCGTCACAGGCAAACCGAAACTGCCGAAAGCACGTCTAACCTTCTAAGCGATGGCATCGAATCACGCGGAGCCTGGGCTCCTGGACCGAACGTCCGCCTCCTCCGAGCTCGGGGAAGACTGGCGCCGCCTGACCAGGCGCGCGACGGCGATCGCCCTCATCACGAGCCCGGCGCCGTTCGTCTGGTTCCACTCGGTGCAGGACTACAGCCTCGGCTGGTCGCTCTTCGCCACGGCCGTTGTCGTGATCGCGTTCCGGGGCCTCATCGACCTCGCGACGCGCCGCCTGATGCCGTGGCCGAGCCTCTATGGGACGGACGACGCAACCCTCAAGGAAGAGGACGTCATCGCTCGCCGCCGCGTCTCGTTCTGGCGGTTCTGGCTCAAGGTCGCCGTGTTCATCTTCGTCGTCTTCACGGCGATCTGGGTCGTGCGGCTCCTCGTGCCGGGAGGGTCGACGAGCTGGGTCGAGAGCACGACCGCAGTCTGGGATGCGTTCCTGGCCTGGGTCACCGGGCAGCAGCTGATCGGCCTCATGCTCACGCTGCCCCTGTTCCTTGTCTTCAACGCCGTGATCTTCCTCGGGCCGCTGCTGCTGATCGGTATCACGCAGATGCGCGGCTTCGAGCCGGGCGACGCGGACTGGGGCGTCCGCCTTGGGGACGTGCGCGGACAGGACGAGGCGAAGGAGGAGGTGAGCCGCGTCGTCACGTTGTGGCAGTCGGGTGAAGCATTCGAGAAGGCCGGCGGCAAGCGCGAGCGTGGGCTCCTGTTCCTGGGCGCGCCCGGTACCGGTAAGACGATGCTCGCCAAAGCCATCGCTACGGGCTTCAACTGTCCGATCGTGATGATGCCGGGCTCCGGGTTCCAGCAGACATTCATCGGGATGGACGCGGTCATCGTCCGCTTGCTCGCGCGCAAGGCGAAGAAGCTTGCCCGGAAGTGGGGCGGTCAGTGCATCGTCTTCATCGACGAGATCGACGCCGTTGGCATGCGGCGCTCGGCGCTCCAGGGCGGAGCCGCGGGTGGCGGCAGGTACACGGGCGGTCGTCCGGAGGAGGACCTTTTCTACGGGCCGTGGGGCGCACTGAACCCTTCGGGCGACATGATCCTCGAGACCCGCGCCTGGCGGGACCGGCTCTTCGCCGAGCGCGCGCAGAAGCCGGAGCCGAGCGTCGTCGGCAGGATCCTCAACCAGGGAGCGATGCCGGGGATGTTCGGCGGCGGCCAGCTCGCGCTCAACCAGCTGCTGGTCGTCATGGATGGGATCGACAACCCGCCTTTCTTCCGGCGCCTGTTCACGAACTGGACGAACACGTTGCTCGACGCGACGTACTTCATCCCGTCGCGGGCGGGCCGGACTCGCCTACGCCTGCCGAGGCCGAAACCCCGGAAAGACCAGATCTACTTCATCGGCGCGACCAACGTCCCGATGAACGCGCTCGACCCGGCGCTCACCCGCCCCGGACGAATGGGCCGCCACGTCTGGCTCAGGACGCCGCAAAAGCAAGACCGGCAGGACATCTTCGACCTCTACATCAACAAGGTGGCGCACACGCCCGAGCTCGACACGGACAAGAAGCGCGACGAGCTCGCGCGCATCACGTCGGGTTACTCGCCGGCGATGATCGAGCAGGTGTGCTCGATGGCGCTGACGTATGCCCATGCAGAAGGACGCGAGGTCTTCGACTACAGCGACATCCTGGAGGCGATGACGACTGTCGAGTCGGGCACCGCGGTGAACATCGAGTACCCGCCCGAGGACACGAAGGCGGTCGCGATCCACGAGGCGGGCCACGCGGCGGCGAGCCACGCGTACATGAAGGACACGGAGTCGACGCGGATCTCGATCCGGATGCGCGGTGAGGCGCTCGGGCATCACCAGGCCGCCGAGCAGGTGGAGCGATTCAGCTCGTGGCGCTCGGACCAGATGGCGAACCTCATCTGGGCGCTCGGGGCGCTGGCGGCGGAGCGCGTCTTCTACGGCCAGACGTCCACCGGCGTCGGCGGCGACGTCGCTAGCGCGACGCAGATGGCCGCGCTGATGGTGGGCGCCGCGGCGATGGGGCCCGAGCCGCTCGATCTCGACGAGGGTCTCGACGCGAAGGAGGAGGCGCGCGTGCTGAAGCGCTTCGAGGGCATCGGCCTCCAGCTCATGAACCGGACCGGCAACACGTACGCGCACGACGTCGTTGCGAGCGTGCTCTCCGACCCGGACAAGCGCAGGCTGACCGCGCAGATCCTTGGCCAGGCATACGTGACCGCGCACAACTTTGTGAAAGCGAACCAAAGCGGCGTCGAGAAGATCGCCGACGAGGTCGTGGAGCGCCGCGAGATCTACGGCGACGAGCTCCTCGACCTCTTGAAGAACGCAAAGCTCACGAAGCCGAGGATCGACCTGCTGGAGGAAGCCTCATGGCCGACGTTGTAGGCAAGAAGAAGCGGGTGTACGGACGGCAGTTCGTCCTCGCCAACCTGCTGGTCGTCGCGGGCTTCGTGGGCGTCCTCGTCTTCTTCGCGTTCCTCGTCTCGAACAACGCGTCGAAGCAGGCGTGGTCGGAATACAAGCCCAAGGGCGCGGATCCCTTCGACAAGGCGCAGAACATGGTCGATCACGTCGCTCCGAAGTACCGCTACGGCGGGGAGCCGATTGCGGTGGTCCAGGCGCAGCCGCTCCTCTACCGCGACGCGATCGTCGACGGGATCGCCTTCCTGAAGCCGCCGTTGCGCCAGGTCGGAGGGCGGATCACCGAGTTCGAGCCGTCGGGCTCGACGATCGCCTATGTCTTCTGCGGCCAGGCGCAGAGCTGCTCGCTTCCCAAGACCGGAGCGGAGCAGGTCGGGCTACTGCTCCAGCGGGAGTCGCTCGAGCTCGCGCTCTACACGTTCAAGTACTGGCCCGACGTCCGCTCGATCGTGACGCTCTTGCCTGCAAACGGGAACTCGAACGCGGCGGTCTACCTCAAGCGACGCCACGTGGAGAGGTTTCTCGACAAGCCGCTGAACGCGACGCTCCCGTCGCACGGGCAGCTCACCGCCGACTCGCTGACGGAAGCCGAGCGGCAGACGATCGACCGCGTGGTCGTGAACAACACGTTCGCCTCGCGGTTCGAGCAGGCGCCGAATGGGCGCACGGTGTTGCTCCTCTCCGCAGTCGACCGGTAACTCCCGCTTGCGCGGCGGGGTCTCGATCCTCTGCGTCCTCGTGCTCGCTCTCGCGGGCTCATCGGCGGCCCAGGAGGCGCGCGTCGGCTTCCTCGCGGCAGGGGACTACGGCGTCGGCGGCTCTCGCGAGCTGGCGCTCGGCATGCGGATGAAGAGCTACGAGGCCCGGAATGCCGCGAACATGCTCGTCTTCCTGGGGGACAACGACTACACCGAGAGCCCGGCGCGATTCCGGGCGAATTGGAGCCGGAGCTTCGGGTGGGCGAGGCGCGGCGGCCTGCGTGTGGCCGGCGTGCTCGGAAACCACGACTACGAGGTGGGCAACGGGAGGTACGAATTCGGGCTGCTCGGTATGCCTGGCCCGTACTACACGCGCCGGCTCGGTGACGCGCAGCTCTTCTTCCTCGACTCGAACGACGTCAGCGACCGGCAGACGTCCTGGCTCGAGCAGGCGCTCGCCGAGTCGTCGTCGACCTGGAAGATCGCCGTCTTGCATCACCCGCCGTACACCTGCGGGGAGCATTCCGGCGACCTGAGGGTCGGGGAGCGCTGGGCTCCGCTCTTCGAGGACTACGGCGTCCAGCTCGTTCTGTCCGGCCACGACCACAACTACCAACGTTTCCACGCCCCGAGCGGCGTTCGGTATGTCGTCCACGGCGGCGGCGCTGCCCGTCTCTACAGGCTGAGTGGTTGTCCGTCGACGTACCCGCCGCGCGTCCGCACACGCCGCGAGCACGGCTTTCTCTCGGTCTCGATCGGCCCGGACGACCTCGTCGTCTCGGCGGTCGACCTCCGCGGCCGCGTGACGGACCGGTTCAGGCTTTCGCCCTGAGGCTAGACTCTCCGGCGATGGCCGAGATCGGCACGATGCGCGTCAAGAGCGGGCTCGCGGAGATGCTCAAGGGCGGCGTGATCATGGACGTCACCGACGCCGAGCAGGCCCGGATCGCCGAGGACGCGGGCGCCTGCGCGGTGATGGCGCTCGAGCGCGTCCCGGCCGACATCCGCGCCGAGGGCGGGGTCGCTCGCATGGCCGACCCGGACAAGATCCAGGAGATCCAGGAGGCCGTGACGATCCCGGTCATGGCCAAGGCCCGCATCGGCCACTTCGTCGAGGCGCAGATCCTCGAGGCGCTCGAGGTCGACTACATCGACGAGTCCGAGGTCCTCACGCCCGCCGACACCGCGAACCACATCGACAAGTGGCGCTTCACGGTTCCCTTCGTCTGCGGCTGCACCAACCTCGGGGAGGCGCTCCGCAGAATCGCCGAGGGCGCCGCGATGATCCGCACGAAGGGCGAGGCCGGCACCGGCGACATCGTGAACGCCGTCACGCACATGCGCGCTGTCTTCGGCTCGATCAAGAGGCTCGGCGCGATGCCCGAAGAGGAGCTCTACTCCGAGGCGAAGGAGCTCCGCGCGCCGATCGAGCTCGTCAAATGGGTCGCGGAGAACGGCAAGCTGCCGGTGGTCACGTTCACGGCGGGCGGCATCGCGACCCCCGCCGACGCCGCGCTCTGCATGCAGCTCGGCGCGGACGGCGTCTTCGTCGGGTCGGGGATCTTCAAGTCCACGAACCCGTCCGAGCGCGCGAAGGCGATCGTCGAGGCGACGACGCACTTCGAGGACGCCGACGTCCTGGCCCGGGTCTCACAGGGACTGGGCGACGCGATGACGGGCCTCTCAGCCGCCGGCATCCCGCCCGAAGAGCTGCTCGAGACGCGCGGCTGGTAGCTACGCGCAGCCGAGTCGCCATCGGCGTCGTCTCGGTTGCTCTTGTTTTGGCTGCGTTCGCCCTGGCTTTTGCGGACAGGTCTGACGGCTTGGTCATCGTCCCGGACGTAACCGATTCTTACCTGGCGCAGGGATTCTCGACACTGAGGGGCGAACGATTCTGTGTGTCGCTTTCCGACGTGCTCTTCGCAGCGAACTCAATGAACCGGATCATCTCGCAGACTCCCGGTGCCGGATCTCGAGTCAAGCCGGGCTCGGTTGTCCACCTGGCAGTCGATCGAGACGAAGGCCTACCGATACCTTCGCGGCGCGCCGTGAAGGTCCCGCGACTCCACGGCCTCTCGCTCCGCCAAGCGGCCGATCGTCTTGAAACGGCGGGCCTCCGGAACTGGGAAGCACTGACGATCGAGCTTCCTCCAAGTCGCGCGCCGACCGTGGGCGACGCGTTCGTCGTGACGGGCCAAACGCGCGTCTCGTATCAGCACGCGATGTGGGAGTACAGCTCGCCCTTTTCGCCTGGCGCGTCCGTCCGGCTCGCGCTGAGCCCCCGTAAGTCCCTTAGCTGCCCTTAGCCGTCCGGCTGTCGCGTCACCCTGGGCAACATGAACGCCGTCCGCGTGCCCTGGTCGAGCGCGTCGTTCCTCGTGTACCTGGGCGGGCTCACGATCCTCTTCGCCACGATCACGCTCCTGACGTTCGAGGCGGAGAGCCACGGCTCGGTGGGGCTCGTCTTCTGGGCGTTCCTGATCTTCCTCGCGATCTCGGCCGCCGCGTTCACGGCGAGAGCGCTGGGTCACTTCGTGACGGCCGGGTTGCTCGCGACGAGCGGCGTCGTGGCGTTCGTCGTCTTCCTCGGCTCGGTCCTGGAGTGGTTCGGCTGGCTCCCGGACGACGAGGGCGGCGTCTTCGAAGGCTTTCGCTTCTGGCTGCTCGTGCTCGCGCTCGCCGCGATCATCGCCTCCGCCGTCGCGCTCCGGCTCTTCGAATTCCCGCTGCTCGTGTTGCTCCTCGCCGCCTCGAGCTGGTTCTTCGTCACCGATCTGATCTCCGGCGGCGGCGACTGGACGGCGATCGTCACGATTGCGGTCGGTCTCGTCTTCCTTCTCGCAGGGATCGCGGTCGACGACGGGCCGTCGAGGCCGTTCGGCTTCTGGCTCCACGTCGCAGCCGGGCTGACGATCGGCGGCGGGCTCCTGTGGTTCTTCCATGACGGCCTGTTCGACTGGATCGTCGTCGGTGTCGTGGGCGCGGCCTACATCCTGCTCGGGGACCGCCTCAAGCGCTCGGGCTGGGTCGTTTTCGGCGGCTGGGGCATGCTGCAAACAGCCACGTACTTCGCCGACAAGTGGTCGGACGTCACCGGGTTCTTCTCGTTCTACATTTACTTCCTGTTTCCATTCTTCGTCGCCTTCGACGAGGGGGGCGGAGAGCACGAGCACGACTGGATCGGCCCGCTGGTCTACGCGTTCACGGGCTTCGTCTTCATCTGGATTGGGCTGTGGCTGACGCGACGCCGACGGGAAGCCATCCCCGGCGCCGAGCTCTTGTAGCCCGAAACTAGAATTTCCAGCATGAGAATCGGCGTCCTGGCCCTCCAGGGGAACTTCCGCGAGCACGCAGCGATGCTGCGTCGTCTCGGCGCGGAGCCGGTCGAGGTGCGCAAGCCGGAGCAGCTCGACGGGCTCGACGGGCTCGTGATCCCCGGCGGCGAGTCGACGACGTTCATGCGCCTGATGCGGCTGTACGGCCTGGAAGAGGCGATTCGCCGCTTCGAACAGCCGGTCCTCGGCACGTGTGCGGGCCTGATCGTGCTCGACCGCGACCACCTCGGCCTCGTCGACGTCGAGGTCGCGCGGAACGCGTACGGGCGCCAGGTGTTCAGCTTCGAGGCCGACCTGGACCTGGCCGGCGAGGAGAAGCCGCTGCGAGGCGTCTTCATCCGCGCGCCGCGCGTGCAGCGGGCCGGCGAGGAGGTCGAAGTGCTGGGCGAGCTCGACGGGGAGCCGGTCCTCCTCAGGCAGGGCCGCTTTCTCGTCGCTACGTTCCACCCTGAGCTCACGGACGATACGCGCGTCCACGAGCTCTTCATCGACGCAGTCAGGGAGGCGAGCCTTGTCCGGACATAGCAAGTGGGCATCGATCAAACGCAAGAAGGGCGCGACGGACGCGAAGCGGGGACAGCTCTTCTCGAAGCTGACCCGCGCGATCATCGTCGCCGCGCGCGACGGCGGCCCGGACCCGGCGGCCAACCTCGCGCTGCAGAACGCGATCGAGAAGGCGCGGGAGAACTCGATGCCGAGGGACAACATCGCGCGGGCGATCGCCAAGGGCGCCGGCACCGGAGCCGATGCCGCCGCCTACGAGACCGTCACGTACGAGGGCTACGGCCCGGGTGGCGTAGCCCTTTACCTCGAGGCGCTCACGGACAACCGCAACCGCACAGCCGCCGACGTGCGCTCCGCTTTCACGAAGAACGACGGCAACCTCGGGGAGTCGGGCTCCGTCGCCTGGCTCTTCGAGCGCAAGGGCGTGATCCTCGTCGACGGCTCCGCGGACGAGGACGAGCTGATGCTCTCGGCCGCCGACGCGGGCGCCGAGGACGTCGAGGACGATGAGTCGTCGTTCCGCGTCACGACCGCCCCCGAGACGCTGCACGCCGTGCGGGCCGCGCTCGAGGAGGCCGGTTTCGCGATCGACTCGGCGGAGTCGACCATGGTGGCGAAGACGTTCGTCGCGATCGAGGACGAGGCCATGGCCCGGAAGGTCGTGCGCCTGATGGACGAGCTCGAGGACAACGACGACGTCCAGGCCGTCTACTCGAACTTCGACATCCCCGAACGAGTCCTGGAAGCCGTCGCCTCCTGACCAAGTAACACTGTGTTACTTGGCGTTCAGCGTCGGCCGGCGCGGATCTCGCGGCTCGTTGCAGTGAGCCCCGCCATGCGGGCGGTCACGCGGTACGTCCCGCGCCTCTTCGCGCGCAGCGTGTAGAAGCCGCGCCCGTCCGTCTTCCCGCCGGCGACCTTTGTCCAGTTCCCACCCGAGCGGCGTTCGAGCGAGACCCGCGCCCCGAGAACCGCGTCCAGGAACCGGTCGACCACCTTGCCGCGCACGAAGCGGCCCCGTTCGACAGATCGGGCGGCGACGATCTTCGGCGGCAGGTTCCCCTGGAGGCGCACGCCCGAGAGCGCCAGCAGCAGCTGACCTCGGTTCCAGGCCTTGCCTGCGACCGTCCCCTTGACGACGAAGGAATCCGCGGCCGGCGCGAGCGCCTCGAAGTGCAGGAGCGCGTGCAGGTTTGCGTCCAGCGGGAACGCGAGCACCCCCTCGAACCGAGCGTCGCTCGCCGACGCGGGCGAGACCATCACGTAGTAGCCGAGGATCGTGCCGACGTTGCGATTGCCGACGACGTGGGGCACCGAGAGGCCTCCGCGCTGGTCGCGCACCCAGTCCTTGTGCCTGACGCTCGCCTGCGACAACTGCTCGGCGTCCCCCTCGCGCTCGTCGAAGCTGACGTTCCAGTCGAGCGACGCGAGGCCGGCGTTCTCCGGGTGACCGACCTCTTCCCAGCGAGGCCCGACCCACTGCCCGGAATTGCCCACGACCGACGCCCGGTTGTACTCGCCCGGCGACTCGAGCTCGACGAGGAGCCCCGCCGGAAGCTGATGCTGCTGCCGGGCGGGGTCCGAGATCCGGATCCGCTCGACCGACTGCGCGCCCGCAAACTGGCTGCATGCGACCAGGGCGGCGAGCCCCGTGATCAGGCCGACGAGAAGGGCACGGCGCCGCATCGCAGTCAAGAGGCTAGCGGAGGACCCGGCCGACCCGGAGGGGAGTGGGCCGGCCGGGTTTCTCGCCCCCTAAAAGCGCACTGGGCGTGCGTATGTGCGCTTGGAGCCTTGCTCGATGAGCGTTAGACGGACAAGGTACCGGCCGCGACGCTTCACGCGGAGGCTCCTGCTGTTCATCCCCCGCCGAAGCTTCGCGGAAACGCCCGAAACGACCTGCGAGCGCCGCAGGAGCTGGATGCGCGCGGAGACAGCCTGGTCGACCTTGACGTTGACGATCGCCCGGCGACTCGACCGGTGAACCCGGAAGGCGCTGACCCTGGTCTTCCTGGCCGCCGCCTGCGTGACCGTGAGGACCCCCTTCATCACGGTCGCGTGCGGGTCGCACTGGTAGCGGTAGCTGCCGGGCGAGAGGGTGACCGCCCACTTCTGCGTGCCGGCGAAGCCGACGGTCGAGCTCTTGCTGACGTTCTGGCCCTGGAGATGGAAGTTGTGCTCGTTCGACTGGTCGCGGACCTCGATCGTGTACGGCCCAGGCTTCACCGTGTCGACCTTCTGGCCGGCCGGAGTCCGCACGTCGATCGTGTAGTTCGAGCGCACCGTCGCGATCAGCAGGCCGGGTGCGGCGGGCGGAGCAGGCGGCGGCGGTGGGGGAGGAGGTGGTGCCGGTGGTGGCGCCGGGCCGCTGCCGACGGTGAACGAGCCGCGCATGAAGTCGCTGTGCGGGTCGCACTGGAAGCCATATGTCCCGGTCGAGAGCGTCACCGTCCACGTAACCGTGCCGCTCCACGAGACCTCGGTCGACCGGTCGACGCCCGGACCGCTCAGGTGGAAGTTGTGCGACCCGGTCTCGTCGGCGACCTGGATCGTCCACGTTCCGGGTGAGACCTGGGTCACCTGCGACCCGTCGGCGTGCCGGAGGTCGACCGTCGCGTTGGCGCGAACGGTGCCGTAGAGCGTCCCTCCGGCCGGCGGAGGCGGTCCCGGTGGCGGAGGTGGGGGAGGAGGCGGAGGAGGTGGTGGCGGTGGTGGCGGTGGCGGAGGAGGAGGCGGCGGTGGCGGAGGCGGAGGTGGCGGCGAGCCCGAGCCGACCGTGAAAGAGCCGTACATGAAGTTGTGGTGGGGGTCGCACTCGTACTCGACCTCCTCGCCAGGGCTGAAGGTCGCGTACCACGTCACGTGGCCCGTCCACTCCTCCTCGGTCTCCTCGTCGAAGTCGTCGCCCTTCAGCTCGAAGTTGTGGATCGGCGAGTAGTCATAGATCTCGATGCGGTACGTGCCGGCCGGAATCTGGCGGCCGTTCACGTCGGTGCCCTGCGCGTCTCGGAGCCCGATGTCGTAGCCGGGGCCGACGAAGCCGGTCAGGACACGTTCACCAGACGGAGGGGGAGGCGGTGGAGGAGGCGGCGGTGCTCCGCCAACCGTGAACGAGCCGTTCATGAAGTCGTTGTGCGGGTCGCACTGAAACCGGAACGAGCCCGCGGCGAGGTTGACCGACCAGGTCACGGTCCCGCTCCAGGAGACCTGCGTGGACTGGTCGACGCCGGGCCCGGTCAGGTGGAAGTTGTGCGATCCGCTCTCGTCGTGGACCTCGATCGAGTACGCGCCCTCGGCGAGCTGGGTCACGGGCGTGCCGTCGCTGTGGCGCAGGTCGATCGTCGCGTTCTGGCGAACCGTGCCGATCAGCCTCTCGACCGCAGCCTGCCTCGCAGTCTGCTTGGGCTGCGGCGTTGAGGCCTCGGCGCGGATCGAGGCCGGAAGCGCCGCGACCACGGCCGGGAGCACGACGAGCAGCAGCAGGCGAGCACGGTTCATCTGGTCCCCTCCTCGAAAGTCATGTGCGGCCCGAGCCTCGCCGGAGAGCGGTCCGGGCCGCAAGTGGACGTTGGTCTTACGACCGCGAGCGTAGAGCGCGGCGATTAACGCCCGGGTAAAGCGTCCGGAAAGCCTTCGCTAGCGTTTGCCGCGGCTGACGACGAGGTGCACTCGCGTTCCGCGGGGTCGCCTGACTCCTGCCCGCGGAGTCTGCTTGACGACCATTCCTCGCGCCTTCTGCGAACGAGCGCGGCGGATCCTTCCGACGCGGCAACGCGCACGCGTGATCGCCCGTCTCGCGACGGCGAGCCGTTTCCCGACGACCTTCGGCACCTTGCATCTCGGCTGCGCCGCGGGTGGCGGCGGGGGCGGTGGAAGCTGGGCCGAGCCGACCGAGAAGGCGCCGTTCATGGTGCTCGCGTGCGGGTCGCAGACGAACGTGTAGACGCCGTCGGTCAGCGTGATCGTCCAGGTGAACTCGCCTCGTGCCTCGACATCGGTGGCGCGGTCGAGGCCCGGGCCTCGCAGGTGGAAGTTGTGGAAGGCCGAGCGGTCGCGCACGGTGACCTCGTAGACCCCCGCCGGCAGGTGCGTCACCGGCTGTCCGTTCATCGTCAGCGAGATGTCGGTGCCGTCGTTCGTGCCGACGGTCGCGACGAGCACGCCGGGCGGTGCGGGCGGTGGCGGTGGTGGCGGCGGCGGAGGCGGAGGCGGAGGCGGTGGCGGCGGCGGTGGCGGGCCCGTGATGACGTCGACGGTCCCCAACATGTTCGGGTGCGGTGTGCAGTGGTACGCATAGCTACCCACGTTGGAGAACGTGTACGAGTACGTCTGGTTCTGTTGCAGGTCCCCTGAGTCGAAAAGGCCCGTGTTTGACGTCACCGTGTGAGCGATGGGGTCGAGATTTGTCCAGCAAACGGTCGTCCCCGGCGCCACGCTCACCGACGGCGGATCGAAGGCGAAGTTCTGGATGTTGATCAGCGTCGAGCCCGTCTGGCAACCCGGCGGCGGCGGTGGAGGAGGCGGTGGTGGCGGAGGTGGAGGTGGCGGCGGAGGTGGCGGCGGTGGAGGTGGCGGCGGTGGTGGTGGTGGAGGCGGCGGGGGCGGGGGCGGACCTCCGCCACCTGTGACCTCGAAATGGACTTCCATCGTTCCCAGATGGGGGTCGCAGACGTAGGTCATGTCCGGGCTTGCCTGGAGCTCGATCGTCCAGGTTTCGTGGCCAGTGCCTCCGACACTCGTCAGGCAATCCGGGGACGGTGAGCAACTCAAGAGTGCGGGCCCGTCGAGATGGAAGTTGTGGAACGTCGAGTTGTCGTCTACCTCCACGGTGTACGTACCGGCCGGGATTCCGTGGAACTCGTTGATCAGTAGGCCATCTGGATCCCGCATCTCGATCACGTAGTTGTCCTCGACATGCGCCGTGAGGACGGCGAACTTCGGTGCGGCGGACGCCCCTCCCGAGAACGTCGAGGCGCCGGCGAGCACGGCGATGGCGGCGGCAAGCGCCACTGCGGCTATGTGACGTCCCCTCACTCCCCTCCTCCCGGCGTGCAGGTTAGTCCATCGGTCCCGTACGCGAAAGGGGTAGAAGCGGTTTTCAAGGCAGGAACGTCCGACCCCGCGCCTAACCTCGACCCGTGAAAGTTCTCGGCATCGATCCGGGCACGGCTGCATGCGGGTACGGCATCGTCCAAGAAAGCGGAGGGCAGGTACGGGCGCTCGACTACGGGTGGTGGAAGACCCCCGCATCCGACCGCCCCGAAGCGCGCCTGAAGACGATCTTCGAGGCCGTCACCACACTCATCGATCAGGCGGCGCCCGATGCCGTCGCGCTCGAGGAATCGTTCGTCGGCGTCGACGCCCGCACCGCGCTCTCCGTCGGGCAGGCGCGGGGAGCCGTGCTCGTCGCAGCCGCCCTGGCCGGAGTCGAGTGCGCTGAGTACTCGCCGACGAGGGTCAAGCAGGCTGTGTGCGGCTACGGGCGGGCCGAGAAGGCCCAGATGCAGCGCATGGTGCAGGCGATCCTCCGCCTCGAGTCACCGCCGAAGCCGGACCACGCCGCGGACGCGCTCGCCGTGGGCATCTGCCACGCGCTGGCGCCACCTCTGCTGAAGGCCGTCGGAGCGTGATCGCCCGCCTGACAGGGATCCCCGTCGCGCGCACTGCGGACGGGATCGTGCTCGACGTCGGCGGAGTGGGCTATCTGCTGCGTGCGACCGATCGCGCCCAGAAGAAGGCGAAGGAGGGCCGCGAGGTCACGTTGGAGACGTACCTCCACGTGCGCGAGGACGCGCTCCAGCTCTACGGCTTCGCCGAGCCCTCCGAGCGCCAGTTGTTCGAACAGTTGCTGTCGGTGTCGGGAGTGGGGCCGAAGGTCGCATTGCTCATCGTCTCGGGCTCGACGCCGGCCGAGCTGCGGAAGTCGATCGTCCTCGGCGACACGACGCGGTTCCTCGCCATCCCGGGAGTCGGCAAGAAGACGGCGGAGCGCGTGGTCCTCGAGCTCAAGGAGAAGCTCGGGCTCGAGCAGGTCGTGCCCGACGGATCGCTGGACCTCGTCGCCCGCGACGCGCTCGTCGAGCTCGGCTACTCGGCGGTCGAGGCGGAGCGGGCCCTGGCCGGCACCGATCCCGAGCTGCCGCCCGAGGAACGCGTGCGGCAGGCGCTGAGGGCCGCGTGACCGAGCAGTTCCTGGCGCCGGCGCTGAAGCCCGAGGAGGACGAGCTCGAGCGTTCGCTGCGACCGCGGAAGCTCGACGAGTTCGTCGGGCAGGAGCGCGTCAAGGAGCAGCTCGACATCTCGCTCCAGGCGGCGCGCGCGCGGGCGGAGCCGCTCGACCACGTGCTGCTCGTCGGGCCGCCGGGGCTCGGGAAGACGAGCCTGGCGTACATCGTTCGAGAGGAGCTCGGCGTGGGAATCCGCTGCGTCGCCGGCCCGGCGCTCGAGCGGAAGGGCGACATGGCAGCGATCCTCACGGCGCTCGAGCCGCGCGACGTCCTCTTCATCGACGAGATCCACCGGCTGTCGAGCGCGGTCGAGGAGGTGCTCTACCCGGCGCTCGAGGACTTCCGGCTCGACATCGTCGTCGGGCAGGGGCATGCGGCGCGGACGCTGACGCTCGAAGTGCCGCCGTTCACGCTCGTCGGGGCAACCACGCGCACCGGGCTGCTCACGACGCCGCTCCGTGACCGGTTCGGGATGACCTTCCGGCTCGAGTACTACGAGCCCGCCGACCTGGGCATCATCGTCCGGCGCTCGGCGGGGATCCTCGGCGTCGAGATCGAGGGCGACGCGGCCGACCAGATCGCGGCTCGCTCCCGTGGCACGCCCCGCGTCTCGAACCGCATCCTGCGGCGGGTGCGCGACGTGGCCGAGGTGCGCCACCAAGGCGTGATCACTCCCGTCGTTGCGTCTGAGGCACTCGAGCTGCTGGAGGTCGACGGCTACGGGCTCGAGCGAACCGACCGGGAGCTCCTGCGCGCGATCGTCGAGCGCTTCGACGGCGGGCCGGTCGGCCTGTCCACGCTCGCCGTGGCCCTGGGCGAGGAGCCGGACACCGTCGAGGACGTCTACGAGCCGTATCTGCTCCAGCTCGGCTTCATCCAGCGCACGCCGCGCGGCCGCGTCGTGACGAAGCTCGGCCGCGAGCACGTCGGCGCAGCGAAGGCGGAAGAGGCGCTCTTCTAGGAAGGCTGTCCCTTCCGGGAACCCTCGCGTCGCGAGGGAGGTAGAAGAAACGTGATGGGCAAGGCCTTCTGCCTCGTCGTCATCTGCGGCGTAGCCGCCCAAGGAACACCTGCGAGCACGGGTGAAAGGCCCCAGCGCACGATCCCCTGTGGCGAGTTCGTCGCCGTCACGCAGTTTCCGTATCCGGGTTAC
>DASTYD010000178.1:0-2186 GCA_035765175.1 Gaiellaceae bacterium | reverse complement strand
GCCGTGAGGATCCAGTCCTTGTCGTTCTCGTGACGCTGCTCGAGCTGCCAGGCGAGCGCCGCCTCTTTCAGCTTGCGCGCGATCGAGCGCTGGTCCTCGACGTAGGCGTTCTTGATGAACTGCTGCGTGATCGTCGAGCCGCCCTGGACGGCCGCCTTGTTCTCGATGTCCGCGACGAGGGCGCGGCCGATCGCCCGGAGGTCGACCCCGCGGTGCTCGTAGAAGCGCTTGTCCTCGATGGCGACGATCGCCTGCTTCATGATCGGCGCGATCTGCTCGGATTTCAGGATCACGCGGCTCTCCTTGCCGCGGAGCACGGCGAGCAGTTGGCCGTCGTTGTCGAAGATGTAGCCGTCGTGCGCGATCTTCTTCTGGTGCGCCGGGTCGTACTGCGGAAGCTGGCCGGCGATCGCGGTCACGAGCCCGAACGTGAACGAGGCGAACGAGAGCAGGCCGAGCACCGCAACGAGTGCGAAGAGGCGGAGCTTGCGGATACGGCGCCCGTTCTTCTTGCGCGCCGGGGGGTTGCTGCGGCGAAGACGCAAGGGGAGGAGTCTAGACTCGATGCGTGACCTTGGAGGCCCTCACCCGCAACGCAGTCGCGGTTCTGCCCGAGGGCGAGCTCGAGCGCAAGCTGAAGCTGGGCCGGCCCCTTCGGGTGAAGCTCGGGATCGATGTCACCGCTCCCGACGTGACGCTCGGCAACGGCGTGCCGCTGCGACGCATGCGCGCGTTCCAGGATGAGGGCCACATCGGCGTCCTGATCGTCGGCGACTACACGACGCGCATCGGTGACCCGTCCGGCCGCAAGTCCGAGCGTCCAATCATCGACCCGGCGGTGATCGACGCGAACGCGCAGCGCTACTTCGAGGCGGCCTCGACGATCATCGACCCGGAGCAGACGGAGCTCCGCTTCAACAGCGAGTGGCTCAGCAAGCTCGACTTCGCCGAGATCCTGCGCCTGACCCGGACGACGACTGTCGCCCGGATCCTCGAGCGCGACGACTTCCACAAGCGCTTCGGCGCGAACGAGCCGATCTCGATCTCGGAGCTTCTCTACCCAATGATGCAGGCGTACGACTCGGTCGCGGTCGAAGCCGACGTCGAGCTCGGCGGCACCGACCAGACATACAACCTGTTGATGGGCCGGGAGGTGATGCAGGCCTACGGGCTGGAGCCGCAGGTCGCGCTGACCGTCGCCTACCTCGACAGCTGGGACGGAACTGGGATGAGCGCCTCGCGTGGGAACTACATCGGGCTCCGGGAGGCGCCGGAGGAGCAATTCGGCAAGGCGATGCGCATCCCGGACTCGCTCCTGCCGCAGTGGTACGCGCTCGTCATGGAGCGCGACGACGTCCCGTCAGATCCGCTCGAGGCGAAGCTGGAGCTCGCGCGGTTCATCGTGCGCCGCTCGCACGGGGACGAGGCGGCGAAGCAGGCGGAAGACCACTTCACGCGCGTCGTGCGGGAAGGTTCCGCGCCCGAGGACGTGCCGGAGGCGGTGCTCGCCGGCGACGGCGTCGTGCATCTGCCTGCGCTGCTCGTCGAGCATCTCGGAGTCGGCTCCACGAGCGAGGCGCGGCGTCTCATCGCCCAGGGAGCGGTCAAGGTGAACGGCGAGGTCACGAGCGATCTCGACCTGCCGCGCGAGTCGCTCAACGGTGCGCTGGTGCAAGCCGGAAAACGGCGTTTCATGCGCTTTCGGGCCGCTTGACACCCCTCTGTGCCCTGCTACCATTCGTCGGCTGCTCGTAGAGCGGCGTTGGAAGTCCCTGTAACTCGACAACTGGAGCGCCTTCGGACGCAATCGGATACGACGTCAGTACCGAACGTTTCCTGGAGGCCTCTGGCGCGAGTCGGAGGCTTTTTTACGCCCCTCACACGGCAACGGTCTTTGAAAACTCAACAGCGTGAAACGTCGAGACCTCGAGCGGTCACACCTGCTCGAGGCTTTTAACTCGTCACATCCTCGAGTACGAGGATGCTGACCTTTGAGCTTCAGGCTCAACGCGAAGCTGTCAAAGCCGGCGACTCGTTCGCCGGACCTGACAACAATCTTCACGGAGAGTTTGATCCTGGCTCAGGACGAACGCTGGCGGCGCGCTTAACACATGCAAGTCGAGCGATAACCATGGCTTCGGCCATGGGGAGAGCGGCGAACGGGTGAGTAACACGTGAGCGATCTG
>DASTYD010000177.1:0-16262 GCA_035765175.1 Gaiellaceae bacterium | reverse complement strand
TCGCTCGTCGTGGCGATCACGTCACGGCGACCGTTCTTCGAGCTCATGCGCGCGAGCCTGCGCTGGACGATCATGATCTTTGCGCTGATGGCGTCGGCCGCTCTCGTGCTCGTCGTCCTCTGGCAGCGCTCTCCTCTTTTGTCGGCGGCCCTCGTCGGACCGCTGCTCGCGATCGCCCTCTACCAGCGCTCGACCTACCGCGCGCTCCGCGCGATGAAGCTCGCGCTCACCGACCCATTGACCGGGCTCGGCAACCACCGTCACTTCCACGACCGGCTCGAGCGCGAGTTGATCGAGGCCGAGCGCAAGGGCTGCAGCTTCAGCCTCTGCCTCGTCGACGTAGACGACTTCAAGCGGGTCAACGACCTCTTCGGTCATCCCGCCGGCGACCGCGTCCTCTCGCGTCTGGCGACCACACTCCGCCAGAACGGTGAGGCGTTCCGGCTCGGCGGCGACGAGTTCGCCCTGCTCCTTCCGCAGTACGACGAGACCCAGGCGGTCTCGACCGCGAACTCGATCATCGACCGGATCGCCCACCTCGGTCTCGAGCACATCGGCTCGGTCACGGTCTCCGCAGGCGTCGCGACCTTCCCCCGACAGGCTCCCGATCGCGGCGAGCTGATCCGTCTGGCTGACAGCGCTCTGTACTGGGCGAAGGAGAACGGCAAGAACCGTGTGCACGTCTACCGCCCGGACGTCGTCGAGCTGGCCGAGCTGCGCAGGCTCGCCACCGGCCCCGATCGCGCCGCTCGCTTCCGCGCCGCGGCCAGCCTCGCGAAGGCGGTCGACCTACGGGACACCTACACCGGTAGCCACTCCGCTCGCGTGGCCGAGCTGGCTGCGCGGGTCGCGTCGCGTCTCGGGCTCGACCAGGAGCAGATCGGGCTCGCACGGCTCGCCGGCAGCCTCCACGACCTCGGCAAGCTCGCCATCCCGGAGGAGATCCTCCGCAAGCCGGGTCCCCTGACCGGCCCGGAGCGGCTCGTCCTCGAGCGGCACCCTCAGATCGGGTTCCGCATGCTCGACAGCCTCGGCATCGAGCCCGTCGCGGAGTGGATCCTCCATCACCACGAGCGGTGGGACGGGACGGGCTACCCCGACCGCCTTCCGGGCTCGGAGATCCCCCTCGGCGCGCGGATCATCTTCGTCGTCGACGCCTACGACGCGATGACGTCGGACCGGGTTTACCGGGGCCGGCTGACGCAGGAAGAAGCGCTCAGCGAGCTCGAGCGCTGCGCCGGGACACAGTTCGACCCGGGCGTCGTCGCCGCGCTCGCCGAAGAGCTCGAGCCGGTCGAAGAGCGCGAGCCGATGCCCGCCGCGCTCGCCTCGTAGCGCTCCGCAGAAGTCACAGAACCAGCACGGTCTCGTCACCCACGTGTGACGGTTTCGTCGATACGATCGCTGTGGGGAGGAGGTTGGGGGTACCGGACCTAAGCGGGCCGCGCGGGCGCGCAGAGGCGAGGCCGTCGGGGCGCCCAGCGGAGGAGTCGGCGGGCGCTCAGCGAGGAGCCGGCGCCGGGCCTGGCGCAGGCTCAGAGCGGGATGTTCCCGTGCTTGCGGCGCGGCCGCGGTTCCCGTTTCGTCAGCGCCGTCTGGAGTGCGTCGATCAGCACCGGCCTCGTCTGCCGCGGCTCGATCACCTCGTCGACGTACCCGCGCTCGGCGGCGACATACGGGTTCGCGAACTGCTCGCGATAGTCGGCGACGAGCTCCTCGCGCCGCGCCTCGGGGTCGGCCGCTTCCTCGAGCTCCTTCCGGAAGACGATGTTGACGGCGCCCTCGGGCCCCATCACAGCCACCTCCGCCGTCGGCCATGCGAAGTTGAAGTCGGCCCGGATGTGCTTCGAGCTCATGACGTCGTAGGCCCCTCCGTACGCCTTGCGCGTGATCACCGCCAGCTTCGGCACCGTCGCCTCGCAGTACGCGTAGAGCAGCTTGGCGCCGTGCCGGATGATTCCGCCCCATTCCTGTGCCGTGCCGGGCAGGAACCCCGGGACGTCGACGAACGTGACGAGCGGGATGTTGAACGCGTCGCACGTGCGCACGAAGCGCGCCCCCTTCACGGACGAGTCGATGTCGAGCACCCCGGCGAGCGCCCGCGGCTGGTTGCCGACGATCCCCACCGAATGTCCGCCGAGCCGAGCGAAGCCGCAGACGATGTTCTCGGCGAAGCGCTCGTGGACCTCGAGGAAGTCGCCGTCGTCGACCACGCGCCGCACGACGTCCTTCATGTCGTAGGGCTTGTTCGGGTTGTCGGGGATCAACGTGTCGAGCTCCGCGTCCTCACGGTCCGCCGGATCGGACGGCTCCCAGTAGGGCGGCGGGTCGAGGTTGTTCTGCGGCAGGAACGAGACGAGGTAGCGCGCGTCCTCGAGGCATGCCTCCTCGGTCGGCGAGATGAACTGGGCGACACCCGACTTCGCCGCATGCGTCGCAGCGCCGCCGAGCTCCTCGAAGCTCACCTCCTCCCCGGTCACCGTCTTCACCACGTCGGGGCCGGTGATGAACATGTACGACGTCCCCTCGACCATGAGCACGAAGTCGGTCATCGCCGGGGAGTAGACGGCCCCGCCGGCGGTCGGCCCCATGACGAGGCTGATCTGCGGGATGACGCCCGAGGCCTGCACGTTGCGCCAGAAGATCTCCGCGTAGCCCGCGAGCGAGACCACGCCTTCCTGGATCCGCGCGCCGCCCGAGTCGTTGATGCCGATCACCGGACATCCGAACTTCGCCGCCAGGTCCATCACCTTGCAGATCTTCTCGGCGAAGGCCTCGGAGAGGCTGCCGCCGAAGATCGTGAAGTCCTGCGAGAAGACGAAGACCTTGCGGTCGAAGATCGTCCCGTACCCCGTGACGACCGCGTCGCCGTAGGGCCGCCGATCCATCATCCCGAAGAGCGGGTTCCGGTGCCGGACGTAGCGGTCGAGCTCGACGAACGAGCCCGGATCGAGCAGCTTCTCGACGCGCTCTCGGGCGAGCAGCTTTCCCTGCTCGCGTTGGCGCCCGACCGCCTTCTCTGTGCCGGCGTGCAGTGCTTCGTCGCGCAGCTTCGCGAGCTGCTCGAGCTTGGCTTTCGTCGACTCGTCGGCTCCGGCCATGGCGGAGGAGACTAGTACAGTCGCCGCTGTGGGACTTCCGCCGCTCGACCGCTCGACGTTGTGGCCGTACGAGCACGGCCAGCCAGGCGAGTTCTACTACCAGCGCTACGCGCATCCGACGGGCGTCGCAGCGGAACGAGCACTCGGCGAGCTCGAGGGCGGGGAGGCTCTCCTCTTCTCGTCGGGCTCCGGCGCGACGACCTCGCTCGTCCTCGCCCTCTTGAAGCCCGGCGACACGATTGCCGTCGCCGAGGGCTGCTACTACGGGACGACGACGCTGTTCCGGGAGCTCGAGCGCTGGGGCCTTCGGCATGTCGAGTTCGACCAGACCGGACCGCCGCCCGAGGGAGTCGACCTCGTCTGGCTCGAAGCGCCCTCGAACCCATTCCTGACGATGCCCGACTTCGACGCGGCCGCGGGCCACCCGGCCCCGGTGGTCGTCGACGCGACTGCGGCGACGCCCATTCACCTGCGCGCACTCGACCGCGGCGCCGACCTCGTGCTGCACAGCGTGACGAAGTACCTGAGCGGGCACTCGGACGTGCTCCTCGGCGCCGTCGTCACACGCGACCCCGAGAAGACCGAGCGGCTCCGCGAGTTCCGATCCCGCTCCGGGATCGTGGCCGCCCCCGACGCTGCCTGGCTCTTCCTCCGCGGCCTGAAGACGCTCGAGGTCCGTGTTCGTAGACAGACCGAGACGGCCGCCGAGCTTGCCCGCAGGCTCGAAACTCATCCGAAGGTCGAGACGGTCCGCTACCCGGGTTTCGGCGGAATGCTGTCCTTCGACGTCGTCGGCGATCCGCTGAAGGTCGAGACGTCGACCAGGCTGATCACGAACGCGACGAGCCTCGGTGGCGTCGAATCGACCATGGAGTCGCGACGGCGCTGGGAAGGCGAGCGAGTGCCCGAGAACCTCCTGCGGCTCAGTGTCGGCCTCGAGGATGTCGACGAGCTGTGGACCGATCTGGAGCAGGCTCTCTCCGGCTGAGCTCCACCACTTCTCGGTTCGCGCCGTTCCGCGGCGCTCACTCTTCGCCTTCGCCGAGAGGGGCCGACTCGGAACAGGCGCTTACCGGCTGAGATCGACGACGCGCGACACTCCTACGCGCTCGAGGAAGCGCCGGTCGTGCGTGACGAGCAGCAGCGTTCCATCGAAGGCGCCGAGCGCGCGCTCGAGCTCTTCCACGGCCGGCAGGTCGAGGTGGTTCGTCGGCTCGTCGAGGACGAGGCAGCCCGCGCCGCGCGCGGCCTGCACCGCGAGCTCGGCGCGCGTCCGCTCGCCCGGCGAGAGGCTTCGGCCGGGCCGAAGGACGTGCGTGGCGTAGAGGTCGAACTTCGCCAGGAGCGTCCTCGCCTCTCCCTGGGGCACGCCGGCCGCGCGACAGAACGAATCGAGGAGCGGCTCCTCGGGGGCGAAGAGCTCGCGGTCCTGCCCGATCTCGCCGAAGACGATCGACGGCCCGACACGGCGACCGCCCTCGGCGAGCGAGAGTCTGCCGAGCAGGGCGTCGATGAGCGTCGTCTTGCCGCTCCCATTCGGGCCGGCAATCGAGATCCGGTCGCCCCAGCCGACGATGAGGTCGATCGGCCCGAGGCGGAAGCCGTCGCGCTCGGCCACGGCGCCCTCGAGCGCGACGACCAAGTCGCCCGATCTCCCTCGCGGAGCAAGGTCGAGCTGAAGCTCCCACGGCTGCCAGGGCTTCTCGACACGGTCGCGATCGAGGAGCTCCACCCGGCGTGCTGCCGCCCGCGTCTTCGACATGAGCGCGTGCGTCCCGCGCCGGTCGGCCTGCTTGCCGCCGACCCTCGCCTGCTCGCGGCGATCCGCGTGCAGCTTCGAGAAGCGGGCCCTCTGGTCGCTCCACTCGGCGAATGCCTTCTCGTGCTCCACCCGGGCTCGCTCACGTGCGGCCTCATACTCGGTCCAGCCGCCGATGTAATGGTGAACACGGTCGGTGCCCGCCTCGAGCTCGACGATCCGGTCGACCGTCTGATCGAGGAACGCACGGTCGTGCGAGACCAGCACGACGCCTCCTTTCACCGTCGCGACGAATCTCTCCAGCAGCTCGAGCCCGGCGAAGTCGAGGTCGTTCGTCGGCTCGTCGAGCAGGTAGACGTCGAACCGCGAAAGGAGGATCGACGCCAGCGCGGCGCGGCCCCTCTCCCCGCCTGAGAGCGCGCCGAGCTCATGCTCGAGCGACACCTCGAGGCCGACTCGTCGCAGCGCGGAGCCGACGCGTGCCTGGAGCTCCCTCCCGGGCGGTTCGGACGCCCTGCGGGCGAAGTATTGAAGAACGCTCTCGCCTGCGCGCACGTCGCGCTCCTGCGGGAGATAGCCGACGCGCAGGCTCGGCGGGTTACGCGAGATCGAGCCCGCGTCGAGCTCCTCGAGCCCCGCCAGCGCCCGTAGCAGCGTCGTCTTGCCCCGACCGTTCGGGCCGACGACGCCGATCCGGCTCCCAGGCGTGACTGCGAGCGACACGCGCTCGAGGATCGCGTCGGCTCCGCGATGAACTGAGATGTCGTGTGCGGCGAGCGTGCCGGCTTGCTGGCACATCGAACGGACCTCCTGACAGACGGGCAGAGCACTCGGCTCTGCGCGGGACGAGCTCGTGTGTCGGTCAGTGATCCGTCATGAGAGGGCGCCCGGGGGCGCCGGGCACATCGTAGCTACTCAGCCGGCGCAGCCTGCGATGCCGCTTGCTGTAGAAGCGCCGAGCTTCGCGAGCGTAAATCGAGGCGAAGAAAGCCGGAGGTCGGACTCGAACCGACGGCCTGCTCATTACAAGTGAGCTGCTCTACCAGCTGAGCTACTCCGGCGCGACTTCATGGTAGGCGAACTACTTCGCGCCGAGCTTGTCCCGAACGAGCGGGAGCACGTCGTCTGGATCCGGGTAGCGCCCGAGCATCGACTTCTCGAAGACCAGGTCGCCGTCGACGTGGACGTCGAAGATCCCGCCCGCGCCGGTCACGACCTCGACGGTGCCGATCACGTCCTCCAGCTCCTCGAGCAGCCTCGCCGCCAGACCGGCGGCGTTCGGGAGCGCCCCTCAGGGGACGCAGTACTCGATTCGCACGTGGTGAGGGTCGGCCACCTGCGAATCCTCGCACGAAAGGGGTGGCCATAGAAGGGGGGCGCTCGCTTCGCTTCGCGCCCTGTGTGGCCTAACTCAGGACTTGGCGGGAGCGCTGGTGCGTGTAGATCTTCCGCTTGACCCGCTGGAGCGCGTTGTCGATCGTCTTCGTGTCGCAGCCGAGCTCGTCGGCCATCTCCTCGTAGGACGAGCCCTCGAGGTAGAGGCGTAGAGCTTCGGATTCGAGCTGCGAGAGACCAGAGCCGAGGCAGAAGACGAGGCTCTGCAGCTCCTCGGTCGAGATCACGGAGACGACCGGGTCGTTCACGTGCGACCCGGGAAGCGCATCGCCGAGCGTGCACTCGCCGTCCGGGTCCTGCCCCGCAGGTGTGTGGCTGAACGAGACGTAGGTGTTGAGCGGCGCATGCTTGTAGCGGGTGGCCGTCTTGATCGCCGTGATGATCTGCCGCGTCACGCAGAGCTCCGCGAACGAGCGGAACGACGTCTCCTTGTCGTGGCGAAAGTCCCGCACCGCCTTGTAGAGGCCGATCAGCCCCTCCTGGACGAGATCCTCTCCGTCACCGCCCGCGAGGAAGTACGAGCTCGCCTTCAGCCGGACGAAGCCGGTGTAGCGGCGGATGAGGTGGTCCAACGCCGCGTCGTCGCCGTTCCGCGCCTTGACGACGAGCTGGAGATCCTCGAGCTCGCGCTCTGCCTTCGGCTGGCGGCGGGGTGCTGGGGCTGGGGCGGCGGCCATGTGCCAGGTCGTGTTCGCGGTCGACTTTGCAATCGGACCCTGTTAACTAGCGGGAAGATAGCAAGTAGGTTAAGAAAATACAAGAAAACTGCAAAGGTCCCAATTGTTATGGACCTTTGCCGCGTCTCAGCTTGCCGCGTCTCAGCTCTTCTAGTCGCTCCCGCGTCTTGGGGTCGAGCTTGTCCTCGACGCGCATCGCAGCCTGCTCCGTGTGCACTTCGAGCTCGAAGTCCCGCGCGAAGGTCGCGGACGAGAGCTTCGTCACCTCGTGGCCGGTGGTGCTCCGGACGGAAGAGTCCGACGAGACGAGGCAAACCTGCTCCGTGGCGCGATGCTCGGCCGCCAGCCGCTCGAGCAGCGTGTCGGCGTGTTCGGCGAAGCGAACCTCGAGCGGGCCGTACTGGAGGTCCTCCCCGCTCCCGTCGAAAACGAGCACGCCGCGGGCTCCCTTCTCGGCGACGAAGCTCGCCAGCTTGTCGGTCAGCTCGCGCGAGTCCTCGAACCCGCCTGCATGCAGCAAGTTGAAACCGTCGAACAGGTAGAAGGTCGGCTCAGACATCGCGTTGTCTGCGTGCTTCGTACAGGAGCACCGCCGCTGCGACGCTGACATTCAAGGATTCGACGTTGCCGGCGAGCGGAATCGCGACGAGCTCGTCGCAGGTCCTTCGGACCAGCGGCCGCAGGCCGCGCCCTTCGGCGCCGAAGACGAACGCAGCTCCGCCGCGCAGGTCGGTCTCCCACATCGGCTTTCCGGCCTCGCCGGCCGCGCCGTAGACCCAGAGGTCGGGCCCCTTCACGTCGCCCAGATAGCGGGCGAGGTTCGGGACGACCGCCACCGGCACGTGCTCGACGGCGCCGGCCGACGAGCGGCAGACGGCGGCGGTGACCATCGCGGAGCCGTGCGCCGGCACCACGATCCCGGTGGCGCCTGCGCCCTCGGCGCTGCGAGCGACGGCGCCGAGATTCCGTGGATCGGTCACCCGGTCGAGGCAGACGAGGAGCGGGCTCTGATGCTTGGCGAGCTCGTAGGCGTCCGCGTACTTGAACGGCTCGACGCGGGCGACGACTCCCTGGTGGTCGCGTGTGCCGGCCGCCTCGCTCAGCTCGCGGTCGAGCTTGACGTGGACGCGCGGCCCGCCGTTCTCGCTCAGCCACGGCTCCGCGGCAAGCGCGCGCTCGGTGGCCCAGAGCTCGAGCACCTCACGCGGGCCGCGGAGCGCTTCTCGCACGGCGCGCCGGCCGTAGACCTGGTCGGCGGTCATCGTTTCCGAACGAGCTGGTAGCCGGAGTCGCCGGCGACGTCCCGCACCTGCCAGCCTGCGGCCTCGATCTCTTGCCGGAGCCGGTCGGCCTCGTCGAAATCGCCCCCCGCCCGAGCCTCCGCGCGCTTCTTCGCCAGCTCGTCGAGCTCAGCCGGGGCGGCCTCCTCCTCTGCGAGCGACTCGAGCCCGAACAGCTCGAGAGCGCGCCGCAAGAGGTCGTGGTCCCGCCACTCGTGCATCACGGCCAGCGCCTCTGGGGTGTTGAAGTCGTTGTCGAGCGCCGCGGCGAGCTCAGCCCACGAGCCACCGGGGGCCGATGGGTTCCGGAACACCTCGCGGAAGCCCTCGGCGCGCGCCTTCGCAGCCGCCAGGGTCTCTTCGGACCAGTCCATCGGCTTGCGCCAGTGCGCGCCGAGGAAGAGCACGAGGATCGTCTCCCGCCCCCACTCCTCCACCGCATCGCGGAGCGGGACGAGATTCCCGAGCGACTTGGACATCTTCTCGCCGCCCAGACGGAGCATCCCGTTGTGCATCCAGATCCGCGCGAACTCCCGGCCCGCGCCCCGCGACTGGGCGATCTCGTTCTCGTGGTGCGGGAAGACGAGGTCGAGCCCGCCGCCGTGGATCTCGAACGCGGCCCCGAGGTGCTTCTCGGCCATCGCCGAGCACTCGATGTGCCAGCCCGGCCGGCCGCGGCCCCAGGGCGACTCCCACCAAGTGTCCTCGCCCTCCTTGTGCGTCTTCCAGAGCGCGAAGTCGCGCGGGTTCTCCTTGAGCGCGCTCTGCTCCTCTTCCTCGGACGGGTTGCGCACCGCCGACTCGTCGTCGTGGCGCCCCGACAGCCGTCCGTAGTCCTCGAACCGGTCGACGCGGAAGTAGACGTCGCCTCCTGCCTCGTACGCGAGGTCGAGCTCGATCAGCTCCTCGATCAGCGAGACGATCTCGGGGATGGTGCCGGTTGCGAGCGGCTCGTGATCGGGCCGACCGAGGCCGAGCAGATCGGTGTCCTCGACGTACCAGCGAGTGGCGTCGGCTGCGAGCCTCGCGCTGTCCCCCGGCGCGGCGGCGTAGATCTTGTCGTTGATGTCGGTGATGTTCTCGACCAGCGTCACGTCGTAGCCCCGTTCGGCCAGCCAGCGGCGGAGCCACATCGAGACGACGAACGGCCGGGCGTTGCCGACATGGATGCGCTGGTAGACCGTCGGCCCGCAGACGTACATGCCGAGTGGGCGCTCGCCGGGCTCCGGAAGCTCGACGAGCCCTCGGCTCGCGGTGTCATAGAGCCGCATCGACCCTCCGCAGGGCCTCGTCGCGCGGCAGCGCGGCGATCACGGCCCACAGCTCGGGCCCGCGGTCCCGACCGGTGAGCGCGAGGCGCAGCGCGCGCAGGTCGCCGCCGACGGCCTTCAGCTCGCGGACGATGTCCTTCGCCGAGCCACCGTTTTCGCGCAGCTCCTTGAAGCGCTCGAGCGTCGGCCGGGCGTCGTCTCCGAGTGCCACCGCGTCCGGCTCGAGCACGATGGCCGCGAACTCGCGAGCCTCCTGCAGGTCGCGCGCGCCGCGGAGCGCCGGCACGAGCTCGACCGGTGCGCCGACCCGCTCGGCCAGCTCCGCGTCGTCCAGACCGGCGATCGCCTCGATCGCGAGTCTGCGGAGCCGCGAGACGTCGTAGTGCACGTCGTGCTTCGGGATGCCGAGCTCGTCGAGGTAGGTGCGCACGGCCTCGGCCGGAATGCCCGCGTCCCGGAGCGATGCGACCGTCGAGCCGAACTCGCGCTTCGAGAGCTTGCGCCCGTCCTCGCCGAGGATGAGCCCGACGTGGACGTATTCGGGAGGCTTCGCGCCGAGCGCTTCGGTCAGCTCGCGGTGGAGCGCCTCGTTCGGCCGATGGTCGTTCCCCCGGATCACGTGCGTGATCTCGAACTCGACGTCGTCGAGGACGCTGGCGAGCTGATACGTGGCCGTCCCGTCCGGGCGAAGGAGCGTGACCCCGCGGAACATGACCGAACCGTCCTCGTCCGACCTGGTAACGGTCTGTCGCAGAGTCTGGATGGCGTCCCGGTACCGGTCTTGTCGGTCGCTCTGCCGGAGGGGGCCCTCGTCCCAGCGGACGCCGAGCCACTCGAGGTCGCGCACGATCTCCTCCTCGCCGCCGGGAACGTTGCGCGCCGGGTCGGTGTCGTCGATGCGCAGGAGGAACCAGTCGCCGAAGTTGCGGTTGGCGACGGCAGCCAACGCGTTGCCGACGTGGAGCGAGCCGGTGGGGCTCGGTGCGAAGCGCACTCTCTTCATTCGGATCAGTCTAGAAGTCGAGCGAGTAGCCGACGTCGAGCGGATACGGCGGGAACTCGACGACGCGCGAGCGACCGTTCTCGCGCCACCCCCGACGCTCGTAGAAGCGGCGCGCGCGGGCGTTGTCCTCGAGCACCCAGAGGTGGCAGCGCTCGGATCCAAGCTCCCGAACGACCTCGAGCGCCCGGTCGTGGAGCTCGCCGGCGAGACCGGTGCCCCACTGCTCGGGTACCACGTAGAGCCCCTCGAGCCAGTCCTCGTAGACGCAGGCGGCGCCGACCGGCTCCCCGTCGCTCAGCGCGATCAAGGTGCGCTTGGCAGCGTCCGCCACCGACGCGGCCCAGTGAGCCTGGACTGCCTTGCGCGGATACGGGTGGCGCTCGGGCGGAAAGATGTGGCCCAGCGCGGCGAGTGATGCCAACTCCTGCACCCTGGCCAGAATCGGGCCCTCTTCGGAGCGAGCTTCGCGGACCTCGGTCATCCCTCCGATCGTAGACTGAGGGCTCGTGAGGATCGCGGTGCTCGGAACCGGAGTCGTCGGCACGACGATCGCGGGCAAGCTGCGCGAGCTCGGTCACGACGTCCTGATCGGCTCGCGGACGGCCGGTGAGGATGCGGTGCCGTTCGCCGACGCCGCCGCGCACGGCGAGCTCGTCTTCAACTGCACGAACGGCAGTTCCTCGCTCGATGCGCTGAACGCAGCCGGCGCCGAGAACCTCGCAGGGAAAGTGTTGATCGATGTCGCCAACGCCCTCGATTTCTCGCAGGGCCGACCGCCGCTCGTCGGCGTCTCGACCGGCGACAGCCTCGGTGAGCAGATCCAGCGCGCCTTCCCGGAGGCAAGCGTGGTCAAAGCGCTGAACACGGTGAACGCAAAAGTGATGGTCGATCCGGTAATCGTTCCCGGCGAGCACGACCTCTTCATGTCCGGGAACGACGAACAGGCGAAGGCTCAGGTCGCCGAGCTGCTGCAGAGCTTCGGCTGGCCCGCCGAGCGCATCCTCGACCTCGGCGACATCACCGGCGCACGCGCGCAGGAGCTGTACGTCGCGCTCTGGGTGCGGCTGATGGGCGTGGTCGGCAGCGCCGACTTCAATATCCGTGTGGCTCGCAGCTAGTCCCGCGGGCTGATCGCGACGACGTTGCCGTTCGCGGCGTCGACCCGCACCTCCTGGTTCCCGACGTCGACCATGTACACGAGCCGGCTGCGGTAGTGCTCGAGGTCGACCTGGCCGAGGGAGCCCGACGCGGCACCTTGGGCACTCGCGATCGCCTGGTCGAGCGTGATCGACGCCTGCGGCCGGAGGTCCTTGCCGTCGTCGAGCGACCCGGGCTCGACCCACACGCCGTCGTCGTCGATCAGCCGCGCGCCCGGCCCGCCGAACGCGAGCGTCGCGCCGACGAGGACGAGCAGGACGGCCGCCGAGACGGCCGCTGCGATCACTGCGATTCGCTTCCTCATCACGCCTCCTTCCAACCCATTTCCGACGACGGTACGCGGCCCACGTGAGACGGCGATGAACGACGCGAGGCGAGTTCTCATCTTTCTCTCATCGAAATCAGTCACGATGAGCGCTGCGCATGCGCGTCTTGATCGTCGAGGACGAGCTGAAGATGGCCGCACTCGTCCGCCGCGGGCTCAGCGAAGAGGGCCACGCGGCCGACGTTGCGACCACCGGCGACGAGGCCCTCTGGATGGCGGATGCCCACCCCTACGACGCCATCGTGCTCGACGTGATGCTGCCGGGCCGCAACGGATTCGACACTTGCCGTGCGCTCCGCAAGGCCGGAGTCTGGGTGCCGGTCCTGATGCTGACCGCCCGCGATGCGGTGGAGGACCGGATCGCCGGTCTGGACGCGGGCGCCGACGACTACCTGACGAAGCCCTTCTCGTTCGCGGAGCTGCTCGCACGGCTGCGCGCTCTGGTCCGCCGAGGCGGCGTCGAGCGGCCGACCGTTGTCGCGGTGGGTGAACTCAGGCTCGACCCCGCGTCGCGCAAGGTCTGGCGCGGGAAGCAGGAGATCCACCTCTCGCCGAAGGAGTTCGCGCTTCTCGAGGCCTTCATGCGCAGGCCCGGGCAGGCCCTGAGCCGGCTCCAACTCCTCGAGCACGCCTGGGACTTCGCCTACGAGAACCGGTCGAACGTGATCGACGTCTACATGCGCTACCTCCGCGAGAAGGTCGACAGGCCCTTCGGCGCACGCTCGCTGGAGACGGTTCGCGGGGTCGGCTACCGCCTGCGTGAGGACGGAAGATGAGCCGCGTTCCGATCCGGCTTCGGCTCACGCTCGTCTTCACGGCGGCGATGGCCGCCGTGCTCGCGGCGATGGGAGTCTTCGTCTACTCGCTCGTCGCTTCGGACCTGAGCGACGCACTCGACCGGGAGCTGCGCTCCCGAGCCCAAGACCTCTCGGCGCTCGTCGAGCGCAACGGATCGCTCGAGCGCACCGGCAGCCCTTTCGTCGAGCACGGGGAGGCCTTCGCTGAGCTTGTCGACCCGGAGGGCCGCGTGCTCGACTCGACACCGACGATCGGCTCGTTCCCGCTCCTCGACGAGAGCGAGCTGGAGCATGCGGTTCGAGGCCCGACGTTTGTGAACCGTCCCTCGGCTCCCGGGCTCGACGAGCCCGCACGGCTGCTGGCCGTCCCGGTCGATCGGGGCGTGCTCGTCGTCGGCGCGACCCGGGAGAACCGCTCCGAGACCCTGGCCAGCCTCCGCGACGCCTTCCTGATCGGAGGATCGGTGGCCCTCCTGCTCAGCGGGCTCGGCGGCTACCTCCTGTCCGGCGCCGCGCTGCGACCGATCGAGGCAATGCGCCGCCGAGCCGCAGAGATCTCGTCCTCGTCGCTCGACGAGCGCCTGCCCGTGCCGCCCGCGAACGACGAGGTCGCTCGACTCGGCGAGACGCTCAACGAGATGCTCGAGCGCCTCGAGGACGGCCTCGAGCGGGAGCGCCGCTTCGTCACGGATGCAAGCCACGAGCTTCGAACGCCGCTCGCGATGCTGCGGACCGAGCTCGAGCTCGCGTTGCGAAGGGCTCGAACGCCCGAGGAGCTCGAGCAGTCGATCCGCTCAGCGGCGGAGGAGACGGACCGACTCTCCCGTCTCGCCGACGACCTCCTCCTGCTGGCCCGCGCCGAGCAGGGCCGGCTCCCGCTACGAGCCGAGCCGACGGATCTCGCCGACGTCCTGGAAACGGTTCGCGCGCGATTCGATGCCCGCGCGGAGCTGGAAGGTCGTGTGCTCGAGGTCGACCTTGACGACTCGCCGGTGGCCCGCGTCGACCGGTTGCGCCTCGAGCAGGCGCTCGGAAACCTCGTCGACAACGCGCTCCGTCACGGCGAGGGCGCAATCACCATCTCCGCTGCCGCCCGCGACTCGAGCGCCGAGCTCCACGTGCTCGACGAGGGCCCCGGGTTCCCCGCGGGCTTCGCGGAGCATGCGTTCGAGCCGTTCAGCCGCGCCGCCCCCACCGGCGACGGCAGCGGCCTCGGGCTCGCCATCGTCGAAACGATCGTCCGCGCTCACGACGGCGAGGTCACCGTGAGCTCGAGACCGGGCGGCGGCGCCGACGTGTCGATCAGATTGCGGCTGTAGGGTCAGCGCCGTGATGGAGCTCGTACCTCGAGGAGGGCTCTCTCGGTTTCCTGGCGCGGCCCGCGGAGGCCGACTCCGCCGGCCGGGAGCGGGACACCGGCCAGGGAAGCGAGAGGCCGCGCTCCTCGCCTGGTTCGACGAGCACGGTCGCGACCTGCCGTGGCGGAAGACTCGCGATCCGTACGCGATCCTCGTCTCGGAGATCATGCTCCAGCAGACGCAGGTGGCTCGTGTCGTCCCGCGTTACCTCGCCTTCCTCGCGCGCTGGCCCACGGTCGAGTCGCTCGGGGCAGCCACTCCGGGTGACGTGATCCGCGAGTGGCAGGGGCTCGGGTACAACCGTCGCGCCCTCAACCTGCACCGTGCGGCACGACGGATCGCCGTGGACGGCTGGCCCGACGACCTCACCGAGCTTCCGGGCGTGGGCCGGTACACGGCCGACGCGGTCGCCCGGTTCGCCCTCGACAAGCCCGTCCTCCCGGTCGACACGAACGTCCGCCGCGTCCTCGAGCGAACCGGCGGCGAGTTCGGCCCAGCCTCGGCGCACGCCCTGATGGATCTCGGCGCCACGATCTGCCTGGCGCGTATTCCCCGCTGCCACGCGTGCCCGCTGGCCGGGGACTGCCCCTCGCGAGGCCGGCGCTACGAGCCGCTGCGCAGACAGAGCCGCTTCGAGGGCTCATTTCGCCAGCGCCGCGCGAGAACGCTGACGCTCGTAGCAGAACGACCGAGGCGGCAAAGCGCTCTCGACCGAGAAGCGACCGCCTCCCTTGCCGCAGACGGGCTCGTTCAGGTTCGGCGGGGCTTGGTCACGCTGCCCTCCTGACGAAACCGAAGCTCGCTCGACTCCGTATCCACGAGCGCATCTCCCGAGGGGCGGGCATACATCCCTCCGCCCGCCCCTCGGCCGAATCTGGCCCCCACGCGGCCTCGGGGCCGAGCCGCGGCCCGAGGGCAGGACCCGCGTCTCGTGCACGCTGCCCGTTCCGGCCTAGACCGAGTGCACCATCCACACGTTCGGCTCCACGTAGAGGCCCTCGTCGCGCTCGCGGTCGATCTTGACCGGGACGAGCGCGCCGGACACGACATACATGTCGCTTTCCGGAAACGCCATCCCAGCCCACTCCTCCCACTCAGCGACGGTGCCGGGCACTCTCATCGACTCCGGCGCGACCTTGACGATCTCGGCGCCCAGGCGCTCGTGGGTGCGCAGCCACGGATCGAGGTGCGTGCCGTCGGGCCGGCGCCACGTGATGTAGCGCTCCATCGGAACGAGCGGATAACGGTGCTTCGAGTTCGGCCGCACCGGCGCGATCAGCGTGTCGAGGCCGTGGTCGCGACCGATCTCGGCCATCCGCTCGATCATGCGGCTGCTCAGGCCTTGGCCTCGGAAGCCGGGGGCGATGAGGATCTGGAGCGCGCAGAGGACGGTCGGAGCTGGTGACTCCTCGGCGAATCCGGCCTGGACGACTGCGTCGACTCCGCCGTCGGGGAGGCTCGCGATCTCTCCGTCCCACGCCGTTGGGATCGCATTCCCGACGCCGACGACCTCTTCGCGCCTGTCGTCCCAGGCGTAGAACTGAAACTCGGCGAATTCGCCGATCACCCGGCCGAAGAGCTCGTTCAGGACGGCGTCGTGGTACATGAACTCGGGCCACGCTCCCTCCAGGCCGGCCGCGTGCGGCCGGCTCCCGGTGAGCTCGGCCCGCGTCGGGAAGCGAAGCGCCATCTCAGCCGGTTCGTCGCAGCAGCGCGACCGCCTGCGCTGCGAGCCCTTCGCCGCGACCGGTGAAGCCGAGACCGTCCGTGCTGGTTGCCCGCACCGTCACCGTGCCGATCTCGAGACCCATCGCGCCGCCGAGGCGCGCGCCCATGGCCTCGCGGACCTCCGCAATCCTCGGCCGCTCGCCGATGAGCACGCAATCGGCGTTCACGAGCTCGAACCCGGCCATTCGCACGACCTCGTAAGTCCGCTGGAGCAGCCGGATCGACGACGCGTCGAGCCACTGCGGATCCGCGGACGGGAACAGCTCGCCGATGTCGCCCTTGCCGGCGGCTCCCAGGATCGCGTCGATGAGCGCGTGCGCGATCACGTCGCCGTCGGAGTGGCCCGCGAGGCCGGGCTCGCCGGGGAAGTCGACGCCCGCGAGCACGAGCGGGATCCCGTCGGCGAAGCG
>DASTYD010000176.1:0-8299 GCA_035765175.1 Gaiellaceae bacterium | reverse complement strand
GGGCGCCGTGTTCGCCGTCTTCGCTGCGCCTGTCGTCCTCTCGGGCGAGGCCACCTTCGCCGGCTACATCAAGCTCGACGACACCGCGACCTACTTCGCGATGACCGACCGCGTCATGGAGCACGGCCGCGATCTCGCAGGACTCGCGCCGTCGACGTACGAGGCGACCTTGGCGACGACGCTCGCGATCGGCTATCCGACCGGCGTCCTGATGCCGATCGGGATCGGGCACGAGCTCCTCGGCTACGACCTCGCCTGGCTCTTCCAGCCGTCCATCGCTTTTCTCGCCGCGATGCTCGCGCTCTCGCTGTACGCCCTGCTCACTCCGGTCGTGCCCTCGCGGTGGATGCGTGCGTTCGCCGCGTTCGTCGCCGCGCAACCGGCGATCCTGTTCGGCTACGCGCTCTGGGGCGGGATCAAGGAGCTGGCTGGGGCGTGGCTTCTCGCCACGCTCGCGGTACTCGTCCCCTGGACGCTCCGGCCACGCGCATCGGCGCGCGCAGTCGTGCCACTCGCCGCCGTCTGCGCTGGGGTCGTCTGCGTGCTGAGCCTGCCCGCCGCTGCCTGGCTCGTCCCGGCGGCGGTGATCGCGGTCGTGTTCGTGCTGCGGCGACCGGTGACGTCGCTGCCGATCAAGGTCGGCGTCTTCGGGGCGGCGGCCGCACTGCTCGCGATTCCTGCGATCGTGGCGGCGGTCGACTGGCTGCCCAAGGTGTCGGGGTTCCGCAGCGAGAGTGAGCTCGCGAATCTGTTCGGTCCGTTGAGCGAGCTTCAGGCGTTCGGGATCTGGCCGGTCGGCGACTTCCGGGTTCGCCCGGACGATGCGGCACCGACCTACGTGCTCATCGCGCTCGTCGTCGCCCTCGGGCTCTGCGGGCTCTGGTGGGCCTGGCGGCGGCGTGCCTGGGAGCTTCCGACGTACGTCGGCGTCATGGCGGTCGGGTCGGGCGCCGTGATTCTGGCCAGCTCCCCTTGGGTGGGCGCGAAGGCGATCGCGATGGCCTCGCCGGCCTTTCTTGCGGCAGCGCTCGCCGGGTGCGCGGCACTGCTCGGGCTCGGGCGCCGGGTCGAAGGCTTCGTCGCGGTCATCGCGGTGGCGGCGGGTGTGCTCTGGTCGAACGCGCTCGCCTACAACGAGGTCTCGCTCGCCCCGCGGGGTCAGCTGCACGAGCTGGAGACGATCGGCCGCGAATTCGCCGGCCAGGGCCCGGCACTGATGACGACCTACGAGCCGTACGGCGCGCGTCATTTCCTCCGCCGAGAGGACCCTGAGAGCGCCTCGGAGCTGCGACGCCGGTTCGTCTACCTGCGGGACGGAAGCGTGCTGGAGAAGGGCGAGTCGGCGGACATCGACCGCTTCCGGCTCGACGGGATCCTCGACTACCGGACGCTCGTGCTCCGGCGCGGGCCCGCTGCGAGTCGTCCGCCCTCGGTCTACCGGCTCGTGCGCCGCGGGCGGTACTACGAGGTCTGGCAGCGCCCGGCCGCTGGATCACCCACGATCCTCGAGCACCTCTCGCTCGGCGATGCCCGTCAGGCGGCCGGTGTCGCCCGCTGCTCGGAGGTCCGGCGGCTCGCACGTCTCGCGGACCGGGTCGGGGGCTCGCTCGTCACTGCGATCCGGCCAACCGCGATTCCCGTGGTGACCCCGTCCCTGTCCGGAACCGTCACGACGCAGATCGTGGCGCACGGGCCTGGCCGCTACACGGCGTGGCTCGCCGGCGACTGGTTCGGACGGTCGTCCGTCTCCGTGGACGGACGCGAGGTCGGAGCGAAGCGGGCGGAGCTGAACTGGCCCGGCGTCTACACCGACCTCGGAAGCGTCGAGCTCGGGGGCGGCCCGCACACGGTCGCTCTGACGTACGACACGGACGGCTGGCACCCCGGTAGCGGTGGGGCGCCGTACTCGTTCGGGCCGCTCACGCTCAGTAGCGAGGACGAGCGGCAGGCGGTTGTGCGGGTAGCGCCGTCACGAGCCCGGCAGCTCTGCGGTCGTCGGCTCGACTGGATCGAAGCGGTTCGCTAGGTCCCGCTACGGGAGCGGAATCGCCATGATCGATCGGTTCACGAACGTGCACGTCGCGCTGCCGCCACCGCCTTCGCGCTTGTACTTGCCGGTGAACGTCGTGCTTCCAGGGGTCAGCCCGCTGAGGACCGACGACGCGCTCGCCCGTTGCAAGGTGCCCGAGGCGAGGGTTACCGCATTGGCATCGACGGCGGTGACGATGTTGGCGCCGGTGGATGCGAACGACATGAAGCAGGACACCGCGCCGGAGCTGCCGGTCATGCCGCTCGTCACGGACACCAGCACCCTGCCCGAGACGGGAACGGTCAACGTGACGGCAGGTCCGACGGTGGTCAGGTCGGCGTAGGTCAGCGACGTTGTCACCTGACTCGCCGCGACGCTGTCGGCCACGGTTTCACCCGTGCCCGATCCCGGCGGGCCTTGAGCGCCAGTCGCGCCTCTCGCGCCCGTCGGGCCTTGAGCCCCGGTGGCACCGGTCGCGCCGGTCGGCCCCCGAGCTCCGGTCGGGCCCTGGGCTCCTGGCGGCCCCTGAGCCCCGGTGGCACCGGTCGCGCCGGTCGCGCCGGTCGGCCCGCGAGTTCCGGTGGCGCCCTGTGAGCCGGTCGCTCCGCTAGCGCCGGTGGCCCCCTGTGCGCCAGTCACGCCGCGAGCGCCGGTGGGGCCCTGAGCGCCCGCTGGGCCTGTCACGCCGCGCGCTCCCGTTGCTCCAGTGGCTCCCGTCGCCCCGCGATCTCCGGTCGCACCCTGCGCACCCGTGGCTCCGGTCAAGCCTGTTGCTCCCTGGGCGCCGGTTGCTCCGGTCAGCCCGGTCGCGCCCTGAGCGCCGGTGGCGCCTTGCGCGCCCGTCGGGCCCTGCGCACCGGCCGGGCCGGTCGCACCCTGAGCTCCTGTTGCCCCGGTGGCTCCAGTGGCACCGGTGGCCCCCTGCTGGCCGGTCGAACCCTGAGCACCCGTTGCGCCGGTCAAGCCTGTTGCTCCCCGGGCGCCGGCCGCGCCTGTCGCGCCCTGAGCGCCTGTGGCGCCTCGCGCCCCGGTCGGGCCCTGCGCACCGGCCGGGCCCGTCGCACCGCGAGCTCCGGTGGCTCCCGTCGCCCCGCGCGCGCCGGTCGCACCCTGCGCACCCGTTGCGCCGGTCAATCCTGTTGCTCCCTGTGCCCCGGTGGCCCCTGCCGCGCCGGTCGCGCCCCTCTGGCCCACCTGGCCGGTGGAACCAGTCGCGCCTCTCTGGCCCGCGGAACCGGTCTGACCTGTCGCTCCGCGTGCGCCCGGCGTTCCGGGCGAGCCGGTGGCGCCCACGGGCCCGGCCGGGCCCGCTGAGCCTGGCGAACCGGCCGCACCGGGGAGACCTCGCTGCCCTCGTCGCCCTCGCCGCCCCTGTGGCCCCTGCGGCCAAGGGATCCTCCGCTCACCCCGAACGCAGCGGCGATGGCGCACCTTGAGGTCGCCCTTGGTCGCGGGGCCACCGCGCGTTTCGACGCACATCACCTGTTTGGGCGGCGCGACACGATCGCGTTTTGCCTGCGAGAGACGGCCGCCGGCGCTGGGCAAGGCAGCAACGAGGGCGCAGAAGACGATCGCGCCCGCGACAAGACCCTTTGGGTGCCGCAGAAAGTCCACGTGCAGTCTTAGTCGCCATCTGACCCTGCGGCCTTCTCCCCCATACGAGGGAGTTTGGCCAGCTCTAGATCCGCTCGAGGGGCGCGTATTCGAGCATGAGGCGCCGCTCGACGCCGTCGGCGAAGCGAACGGTCACCACCCCACCGGCGTCGATGCCCGTCACGACACCCTCGCCGAGCGTCCCGTGGCGCACACTGTCTCCCGTGGAGAGGTCCGGGAAGTCCGTGCGCGGCGCGATCTCCCGCTGGGCGCCGTACCCGCTCCACGAAGCCGGCCGCAGGCGCTCGCGCTCGACCTGCTCCTCGGGAAGCTCGTCGATGAATCGCGAGGGCAGGTTGTAGTTCCTGGCGCCCCAGAGCGACCGCGACGAGGCATGGGTGAGCGTCAGCCGCTCCCGTGCCCGCGTCATGCCCACGTACGCGAGGCGCCGCTCCTCCTCGAGCATCGCCTCTTCGAGCGAGCGCGCGTGCGGGAAGATCCCCTCCTCCATCCCGATCATGAAGACGGCGCGGAACTCGAGGCCCTTCGCGTTGTGCAGCGTCATCAGGGTCACGAGGCTCTGCTCGCCGCGGAGCGCGTCCTGGTCGGCGAAGAGCGAGATCTCCTGGAGGAAGCTCGAGAGGCTCGGCTCGTCCGACGCCGCCTGGTACTCCTGCGCGACGCCGACCAGCTCCTGGAGGTTCTCGAGCCGCCCCTGGGCCTCGATCGTCCGCTCGGCCTCGAGCGCGTCCGTGTAGCCGGTCCGCTCGAGCACGCGCTGGACGAGCTCGGGCACCGTCAGCTCGAGCGCGCCGGCCATCAGCGACTGGATCAGTGTCCGGAACGCCTGCACCGCCTTCAGCGGCGCCGCCCCCACGCCGGCCTCCTCGGGGAACTCGGTCGCCTCCCAGAGCGAGATGCCGTGCGCGTCGGCATAGGTCTGGAGGCGCGCGATCGTCGTGTCGCCGATCCCGCGGCGCGGCTTGTTCGCGATCCGCATCAGCGAGACGGCGTCGTACGGGTTGTCGATCACCTGGAGGTAGGCGATCACGTCCTTGATCTCCGCGCGCTCGTAGAACTTCGGGCCGCCGATCACCTGGTAGGAGATCGCCTGCCGGACGAGGACGTCCTCGAGGACGCGCGACTGCGCATTCGTCCGGTAGAAGACGGCGACCTCCGACCCGCTGAAGCCCTCTTCGACGAGCCGGGCGATCTCGACGGCGACGAACCGCGCCTCGGCGTGCTCGTCCTCGACCTCGAGCACGCGGATCGGCTCCCCCTCCCCCAGCTCCGACCAGAGCTCCTTCGGCTTGCGCTCGCGGTTGTTCTCGATCACCGCGTTCGCGCCGCGCAGGATCAGGTTCGTGGAGCGGTAGTTCTGCTCGAGCGGGATCACGCGCGTGCCGGGGAAGTCGGCCTCGAACTCCATGATGTTGCGGATGTCCGCGCCTCGGAAGGCGTAAATGGACTGGTCCGGGTCGCCCACGGCGAAAAGGTTCTTGTGCTTTTCCGCCATGAGTTGCAGAAACCGGTACTGCGCGTGGTTCGTGTCCTGGTACTCGTCGACGAGGATGTAGCGTAATGCGGTCTGCCACTTCTCGCGCGCCTCGGGGAAGTTCTCGAGGAGCTGGACGGTGAGGAAGAGCATGTCGTCGAAGTCGACGGCGTTCGAGGCGAAGAGGCGGCGCTGGTAGAGGTCGTACGCGTCGGCGACGGTCTGGTCGTAGAAGGACGAGACGCGCTGGCGGTACTCCTCGGGGCCGACCAGGTTGTTCTTGGCGGTCGAGATCTGCGCGTGGATGCCGCGCGGGACGAAGCGTTTCGGGTCGCGCTCGAGCTCCTCGAGGACGGCCTTCGTGAGCCTGATCTGGTCGGCCTGGTCGTAGATCGTGAAATTCGTGCGGTAGCCGAGCCTGGGCGCCTCGCGACGGAGGATCCGGCCGCAGGCGGAGTGGAAGGTGAGGATCCAGATCGAACGCGCGACGCCGCCGAGCATCTCCTCGAGCCGCTCGCGCATCTCGCCCGCGGCCTTGTTCGTGAACGTGATCGCGAGGATCTCCTGCGGCTTGATCCCGTGTGCGTTGAGCAGGTGCGCTACCCGATGCGTGAGGACGCGTGTCTTGCCGGAGCCGGCGCCTGCGACGACGAGGAGCGGCCCCTCCGTCGTGAGCACGGCCTCCCGCTGGGCCGGGTTGAGATCAGCTAGGTAGGTCTCGGGCGAGGCGACGGACACGGTCCGCCGATGCTAGCGCCCCCGCCGCAGCGCACCCCAGAACCGCGGTCGCAATCAGGCTGAGAACGAGCGTCGAGCCGCTTCCGGGCACTGCGTCCGTCCACTGCACGGTTCCCACCGACCCGATCCCTGCGGCCACGCCGAGCGCGATCGCGGAGCAGAAGAGCGCAGCGAGAGCCGGTCGAGGGAAGCGCACCCACGCCAGGAGCACCGCGGCGGCGGCCGCCCCGAGCGCGAGCACCCAGGCGGCCTCGGCGACGTACAGCTTCCAGGTCAGGTAGTCGGGCCGCTCGCTCCACGGCGCCGGCGGAAGCGTGTTCTCGGGGATTCCGTACAGCGGAAGGACGAACAGCGCTACGACCGCGGCGTAGGCGAGCGCCGACCTGAGCAACATCCTCGGGTGCGCGACGCGAGCTGCTTCCACGGCCACGCGACGAGGCGATCCGAATCGCCCGACGGCGTCCGGATCGGACCGGAGATGGTCCTCGGCCTCGGCGAGGATGCGGCGCTTCAGACGCCCGCGAACGCCCACAGCCGTGAGCTCCCGCTCCAACTTTGCAAGGAGCTCGCTCACGTCACCACCGACTCGACGGCTCGTGCGAACGACTTCCACTCGTCGCTCTCGCGGGCAAGCTCCGCCCGGCCGCGCCGCGTCAGCCGGTAGACACGGCGGCGGCGGCCTGTGGCGTTCGTCCACCTGCTCGCGAGCAGCCCGGCCCGCTCGAGGCGGTAGAGCGCCGGATAGACGGTCCCTTCCGCGAGGTCGAACGCACCCTCGCTCTCGCCACGGAGCTTCTCGACGACGCCGTAGCCGTGGAGCGGGCCCTGGCGAAGCGTCGCCAGGAGGAGCAGGTCGACGTGACCTTTCAATACCTCGGATCGCAAAGTATTGTGATTCTAATCAATCTCGAGCCGCTCCGCCAACCAGTTTCGCGAGTCCGCCCACATCGTCGCGCTCGGCACGTGACCCGACTCGTACCAGCGAACCTCCTTCGGCTCGCTCCCCGCGCCGGCGAGCTTCCTGAGCGCAGCTTCAGGCACGATCTCGTCCTGACGTCCGTCCTGGAACAGGAGCTCGGAAGGCTTGGCGAGCCCGACGAAGTGGATCGGGTCCGTCTTCTGGAGCAACGTTCTGAGCTCGTCCTGGAGGTCGACGGGCGCGTACTTCACGTACTCCGAAACCGGCGCCGCGCCGCCGGCGATCAGGTCGAACGCCTTGATCCGGTGCTCGACGCCGGAGATGACCGCGCCCATGCGCGCGCCCTGGCTCCAGCCGACGTAGCCGATCGCGTCGTCGTCGACGTCGTCACGTGATTGGAGGAGGTCGACGGCGCGACGCACCTCCTTCACGGCTTGCTGCTCGAGCTTCGAGTTGGCGCGGGCGCCGGCCATCCCCTGCGGCAACGGCCTCGCCCGGCTCGGGCTGTAGATCATGTCGAGCGTGAGCGTGACGGCGCCCTGCTCGGACATCTTCAGGGCCTCGTCGAGGAGCTCCTGGCGGTCGCCTCCCGCCCCGTGCGCGTAGATGACGGCCGGGTGACGGCCTGACGAGGCGGACGGCATCAGGAGGTACGCGTTGAGACGCGTCGAGCCCGGCCCGGTGAACGAGATGTCGTCCACCCGGACCTCGTTGGTGCTGAACGAGGTCGGCTTGTCCTGGACGTCGAGCGGCTGCGAGTCGTCGTACGAGAACTGCGACGGGACGTCGGACTTCTCCCCACCGCAGGCAGCAACCAGCGCGACGAGCAACAGGAGACCGGCGCACCGGTAGATTTGGCGCAGCAAAGCCTTGCCGATGGTACCCATGGGCTACTCCTTCGGTTCGATCGACGAGATGGGAGACGGCGCGTTCCGCAAGGTCCGCCGGGAGCTCGGCGTGACCGCCTTCGGCGTGAACGTGCTCGTGCTGCCGCCGGGCATCGTCGGCCGGCCGCACTACCACGACGAGCAGGACGAGCTCTACTTCGTGCACCAGGGCCGCGCCCGGTTCGAGGTCGGCGGGGAGTCGCGCGAGCTGGGGCCGGGAGAGCTGTGCCACGTGGAGTCGACGACGCCACGCCGTGTGACGAGCGTCGGCGACGAGAACCTCGTAATGCTCGTAGTCGGAGCGAGGGGCGGCTACGTCGGCCGAGACGGCCACCTCGCCGAGCCCGGCACGTACTAGGGGGTTTGGCGGGAACAGGGCGGGTTCAGCTACGTTGCCCTGTGTCGCCGGGTCTGAGACTGCTCGTGTGGACTCTGCTCGTTATCGGAGCCGCGTACAGCCTCTGGCTCGTGGTTGTGTTCTTCGTGCTCTCCGCCCCGGCGTAGCGGCGCGGAGGCTCGGAGGCGATCTTCCTGTTGCACTCCGTGGCGTGGCTCATCGTCCGAACGTTTGGACGGCCTCGCTTCGCTCCTGCGCAGTTGCTGACCTCGTGCTCGCTCGGCGCTCAAGGGCGCCATCC
>DASTYD010000175.1:0-8579 GCA_035765175.1 Gaiellaceae bacterium | reverse complement strand
CGGTTTCCGTGCACCAGGTGATTCAGGTACCCCGCCGAGAGCTTCGTCTTCGTCGCGAGCCCGCGATAGGTCACACCGTTCTCGTTCATGAGCCGCTCGAGGGTCTCTCCGAACGGATCGTCGCTGAAGCGCCGTCGGCGGGCCATCAGCGCAAGCTTCCCAGTTCCGAGATTCCCACGCGTCGCTCCTCGCCGGTCATGCGATCTCGCACGTCGACCGCTTCGTCCTCGAGAGTCTTCTTGCCGACCGTGACGCGCACGGGGAGCCCGATCAGGTCGGCGTCGGCGAACTTCTCACCGGCGCGCTGATCGCGATCGTCCAGCAGCACCTCGTCTCCGGCTTCGTCCAGCTTCCTCGCGACCTCCTCCGCCCGCTCCTCGAGGCCCGGCAGTGCGATCAGGTGCACATCGTACGGGGCCACACTACGCGGCCACTGGATCCCGTGCTCGTCGTAGTGCTGCTCGACGATCGCCGCCATCGTCCGGGCCGGGCCGATCCCGTAGCTGCCCATGATCATGGGCTTCTCGGTCCCGTCCTCGTCGAGGAACGTGGTTCCGAGCGGCTCGGTGTACCGCGTTTCGAGCTTGAAGATGTGGCCGACTTCGATCGCGGTCTGGAGCCGCAGCGTACCGCCGCAGGTCGCGCACGTGTCGCCCTCGCGCACCTCGCGAAGGTTGGCGAAGCGAGCCTCGAAGTCGCGCCCCGCCTGGACGCCGCGCAGGTGATGTCCCGTGCGGTTCGCGCCGGCCACGAATTGGCCCTCGCGGAGCGCCTCGTCCGCGATCACATCGACGCTGACGCCCACCGGTCCGATCGACCCCGCGTCGGCTCCGAACGTCTCCCGGATCTCCTCCTCCGTCGCGGGCCTGAACGCCTCGCCGAGCGTCTCGATCATCTTCACGTCGTCCAGGCGGTCGTCGCCGCGGACGAGGGCAAGCACGACGCGGCCGTTCGCGACGACCGGCATCGCCTTCGACGTCGCCGCGGGATCGATCCCGAGAAGCTGCGCGAGATCGTCGATCGTCGTCGTGCCCGGGGTCTCCACGTTCTCAGGAGCATCGAGCGACTCCGGAAACTCGGGCGACCGGGGAATCCCGCGGGCGATCTCGAGGTCGGCGGCGTAATCGCCGTTCTCGCACATGACGAGGGTGTTCTCGCCGGTCGCCGCGGGCGCGAGGTAGTCCATGCTCGCGCTGCCGCCCATCATCCCGGACTCCGCCTGGACGGCGTACACCTCGAGCCCGCACCGCTCGAAGATCCTGTCGTAGGCGCCCTTGTGCAGCTGGAAGCTCTTCTCGAGCCCTTCCTCGTCGCGGTCGAAGGAGTACGAGTCCTTCATGATGAACTCGCGCACGCGGATCAGTCCCGCGCGTGGCCGTGGCTCGTCGCGATCCTTCGTCTGGAAGTGGTAGAGCATCTGCGGCAGATCGCGGTATGACTGGATCTCCTTTGCGTGGAAGGCGACCGTCTCTTCGTGCGTCATGGGCAGCACGAACTCGCGGTCGTTTCGGTCGCGGAGCTTGAACAACTCGGGAATCGAGTACCTGCCGGTCGCCTTCCAGAGCTCGGACGGCGTCAGCACGGGCATCAGCATCTCCTGGGCGCCGATCGCGTCCATCTCCTCCCGGACGATCTGGACGATCTTCTCGTGCACTCGCCAGCCCAGAGGCATGAAGGTCCAGACGCCGGTGCTCACCTGGCGGATGAAGGCGCCGCGGACGAGCAGCTTGTGGCTCACCGCCTCGGCGTCGGCGGGATCGTCGCGAAGGGTCGGGAAGAAGAGCTGGGTGGCCCGGCGAACCATGGCCCCGAACCCTAGTCGAGCGGAATCTCGGAGGCTTCCGCCATCGCGAGCGCGGCCGGCTTCGCCATCTTCAGGCGCTTCGGCCGGCGCATGCCGTCCGCGATCCACGTGTCGATCTCATGGAACAGCTCGTCGATGAGCGCTTCCGAGGAGACCTTCTTGAGCACCCGGCCGTGCGCGTAGATGAACCCGACGTCGCGCCCGCCGGCGATCCCGAAGTCGGCGTCGCCGGCCTCCCCGGGCCCGTTCACGGCGCAGCCCATCACTGCGACCTCGAACGCCTCGGGATAGCCCAGCAGGCGCTTTTCGACCTCGACGGCGAGGTTCTCGACGCCGACGTTGTCGCGGCCACAGGACGGGCAGGCGATCATCACCGGGCCGCGCTCGCGCAGGCCGAGTGCCTTCAGGATCTCCCAGGCGACCTCGACCTCCTTCACCGGGTCGGCTGTGAGCGAGACGCGCAGCGTGTCGCCGATGCCGTCCGCGAGCAGCGAGCCGATGCCGACGGCGCTCTTGATCGAGCCCGCAAACGACGTGCCGGCCTCCGTCACGCCCAGGTGCAGCGGGTACGGCACGCGCTCGGAGAGCATCCGGTAGGCGCGGATCATCGTCGGCACGTGTGTCGACTTGACGGAGATCTTGAAGTCGCGGTAGTCGAGCCGCTCGAGGAGCTCGACCTCCTCAATCGCGGCCGCCACGAGCGCCTCGGCCTGGTCGCGGTGAGCGAGCTCGTGGAGATGCTTGGGCAGCGAGCCGGAGTTCGCTCCGATCCGCATCGGGATTTCCGCCGCTCGCGCCGCCTCGACGACCTGCTCGACCTTCTCCGGGCCGCCGATGTTCCCCGGGTTGATGCGCACCGCCGCCACGCCGGCGTCGATCGCGCGCAGGGCGAGGCTGGCGTTGAAATGGATGTCGGCGATGACCGGGATCGGCGAGAGCCGCACGATCTTCCGCAGCGCCTCCGCGTCCTCGATCTTCGGGACCGCGCAGCGGACGATCTCGCACCCCGCGGAGGCGAGCTCCGCGATCTGCGCGGTCGTTGCCGGGACATCGTGCGTCGGCGTCAGCGTCATCGACTGGACGACGACCGGTGCGCCGCCGCCGATCTCGACGTTCCCGACCTTGATCGAGCGCTGGCTGGCCATCAGTTGCCTACGTGGCGGCCGATGTCGTTCGAGAGCCCGATGAAGAAGAGGAGCAGGACGAGCGCGATGCCGACCGCCGAGACTCGCTCGTAGACCTCGCGGCCGACGGCTCGCCCGCGGACGCCTTCGACGATCGAGAACACAATGTGTCCGCCGTCGAGCGGGAGAAGCGGCAGTAGGTTGAGTAGGGCGAGCGAGAGGCTCAGGAGCGCGAGCACCCAGAGATAGGTCTCGTACCCTCGTTCGATCGCGTTCGACGAGCCTTCGACGATCCCCACCGGGCTCGAGACCTCCTTGCGGTTCCCCTGGACGAGGCGCCCGAGCGAGGCTCCGATCTCCTTCGTGATCACCCCCGTGAGGCGAACCGACTCCCAGAGTGACGCTGCTGGGCCGAGCGACCTCGCGCTCAGCCGGAACCCCAGCCGGTATGCGCCGTCCCTGACCTCCGGGCTGATCGCACGAAGCCGAACGAGCTCTCCGTCCCGCCGCACGATCAACGTCACCGGACGCCCGTTGGAGCTCGTGATCTCGCGCGAGATCATGGTCGGCGTCACGCGGACGCCGTTGACGGAGACGATCTGGTCGCCGGGGCGCAGGCCGATCGAGTCTGCGGGCATCCCGGTTTCCACGGCGTCGACCGTCCGTGTCGCCTTGCCGCCGACGAGCAGGAAGAGCATGAAGAACAGAAGAATCGCGAACAGGAGGTTCGTACCCGGCCCGGCGAAGATAACGAGCACCTTCTTCCAGGTCCGCTGCCGCCAGTACGCGTCGGAACCGAGGCCGTCTCTGAGCTCGTTCAGGCCGCGGTTGGCCGCCTTCCGCGCGCCGTTGCCGACCTCCGTCTCCCCGAGTGCCCGCTCGAGGTCAGGCAGGAGCTGCCGCGCGCCTTCCATGTCCCCTTCCTCGAACTTGCGCTTGAGACGTTCGAGCGGAGCGAGGAGCTGCGGCGCCTCCGCAAGAGCCGGGCCGAAGAACGTCTCCAGGTCGGACGGCGCCGGCCGGTGCATCCCGGGGATCTTCACGTAGCCGCCGAGCGGAATCGCGCCGATCCCGTACTCGATCCCCTTGCGCTTGACTCGGACGACCGCGGGCGGGAAGCCGATGTAGAAGCGGCGGGGGCTCATGCCGACCGCGCGTGCGGTGAAGAAGTGACCCGCCTCGTGGATGAGGACGAGCAGGCCGAGCCCGAGGATCGCGAGGAAGAGGTTCACGTGACGAGCGCTCCTACGGCTTGCTCCGCGTGGCGGCGCGCCTCTCCGTCGGCTGCGGTCAGCGCGTCGATGTCCGGAGCAGGCGCCCCTTCCACGGCCTCGAGCGTCTCCTCGACGACGCCCGCGATGCCGAGGAACGGCATCTTTCCGGCGAGGAACGCGGTGACGGCGACCTCGTTGGCGGCGTTGTAGGCACAGGGAAAGGTTCCGCCGGACTCGCCGGCGCCGCGAGCAAGGGCCAGCAGCGGGAACGTCTCGAGGTCGGGCTGCTCGAACTCGAGGGTGAGCCCGTCGGCGAAGTCGAGCGTCTCTACAGGCGTCGCGGCGCGCTCGGGGTAGGTCAGCGCGAACGAGATCGGCACGCGCATGTCGGGGTAGCCGAGGTGCGCGATCGCGGCGCCGTCATGGAAGCGTGCGACTGCGTGCACCACCGAGGTCGGGTGGACGACGACCTCGATTCGCTCGTACGGCACGTCGAAGAGGAAGTGCGCCTCGATCAGCTCGAGCCCCTTGTTCGCGAGCGTGGCGGAATCGACGGTGATCTTCGGGCCCATGCGCCACGTCGGATGCGCCAGAGCGTCGGCGCGGGTCACGTCGGCCAGCTGCTCCCGGGTCCGACCGCGGAACGGGCCGCCGGAGGCGGTCAGGATGACGGAGTGGACGGTCTCCGAGCTGCGGCCCTCCAGGCATTGGAAGAGCGCCGAGTGCTCACTGTCGACCGGCAGGAGCATCCCTCCCCCACGCTCCCTGGCCGCGAGGGCGAGCTCTCCCGCGGCGACGAGGCTCTCCTTGTTGGCGAGCGCGAGCGTGACGCCCCGCTCGAGGGCCCACAGCGTTGCGGGGAGGCCTGCGAAGCCGACGATTGCGTTCAGGACGACGTCCGGCTCGGTTCGCTCGAGGAGCTCGGTGAGGTCGCCGCCGACCTGGGCATGCTCGACTCCGTGCTCGGCTGCGAGGTCACCAACGTCGCTCGTGCCGGACGCGACCGCGCACGCCTCGAGCCCTGGATTGGCGCCGATGATCTCGAGCGCTTGCCGCCCGATCGATCCGGTGGCGCCGAGGACGGCAATTCTCTTCACCCTCGAAGTGTACGGCCGTTTCTCTGGCTCAGTTTCGTGATACTCGCGTCACCCACGCGTCCAAATTCCGGCGATACGATGAATTCGGGTGGTGGTCCGCGGTGGCCCTGGTGAGAGGGCCTCTCACTTTCACGCAGCGCCGAAGGCGACCACGACGTAGTACGCGGCGACCCACGCGAAGAGAAGCGCGTCGATGCGATCGAGCACACCACCGTGACCCGCGAGGAGCCGGCCCGAATCCTTGACGTCCGCGTCACGCTTCAGCGCCGACTCGAACAGGTCTCCGAGCGGGGCGACGATCGCGATCACCACACCGAGCACGAGCGACTCGGAGATCGTCAGGAAGCTCTGCTCGTAGACCGCGACGAACGTGACCGCGACGGTGGCCACGGTGCCCGCGATCAGCCCCTCCCACGACTTTCCGGGCGAAACGGTCGGCGCCAGCTTGTGCCGGCCCACCAGCCGCCCGACGAAGTACGCGGCCGCGTCGCCGGCCCAGACGGCGAGCAGAACCGTGTACACCGCGAGCACCCCGTGCTCGTCGATGTCACGCAGCAGCAGCGCATGTGCGAGGCCGAGACCGATCCAGACGACGCCGAGCACCGTCACGGACACAGACACCGTCGAGAGGCCGCCCTTGATCACGAACGCGAACAGGAGCGTGCTCAGCAGCCCGGCGAGCGCCCAATCCGCTCCTCCGAGCGTTGCGCCCAAGAGGACGGCCAGGGCCCCCAGATAGCCGGCCAAGACGACGGGCCGAAGTGTCCGCGTCATCCAATAGAGCTCGTGCAGCGCGATCAGCGCGCCCACTGCCGCGAGCCCGAACATCGGCCACCCGCCGAGGTACACCAGCCAGAGCACGAGCGGAATGCCGGCGGCCGCGATCAGGATCCGGGACCAGAACGCGCTCATCGCCCGCCGAACCGCCGCCGTCTGCCCGAGTACTCGGCAATGGCCCGGCGCAGGTCCTCCTCGCCGAAGTCGGGCCACAGGGTGTCGACGAACACGAGCTCCGAGTACGCAAGCTGCCAGAGCAGGAAGTTCGAGATCCGCTGCTCGCCCGACGTCCGGATAACGAGGTCCGGGTCGGGCATGTCCGGAGCGTAGAGGTAAACGGCGAGCACGTCCTCGTCGACCTCGTCCGCGCGAATCCCGGCGGCAATCATCGCGCGTGCCACATCAGCCAGCTCCGCCCGCCCGCCGTAGTCGAATGCGATCCAGAGCTGGAGCCGGTTCCGGTTCGCCGTCTCGTGCTCGAGCGCCGCCATCCGTTCGCGCAGCTCGTCGGACGCGCGGTCCCGACGGCCGATGAACCGCGTCCGGACGCCCTGCTCCGCGAGATCGGGCAGCTCGCGGTCGATCGTCTCGTTGAAGATCTCCATCAGCGAGTCGACCTCGTCAGGCGGCCGGAGCCAGTTTTCGGTCGAGAAGGCGTAGACGGTGAGCGACTCGATCCCGAGGTCGATCGCAGCCTCGACCGTCCTGCGGAGAGCCCGCGTCCCCTCGCGGTGACCGGCTTCGACCGGTAGCCCTCGCGCCTCCGCCCAGCGTCCGTTTCCGTCGAGGATGATCGCCACGGAGCGTGGAACCTCGCCAGGCTCGAGCCGCGGTCGCGCACGTCGAAGGATCTGCCTGAAAAGGTGCACGCGGAGCGAGTGATCCTACGCCCGCGCGCCGCGGTAGAGCGCTTGGAGCGCCGTCAGGAGCGCGAGGCCGATCAGAAGAGCCCCGACCATCTCGAGCAGCTCCTCGAAGACGACGAGCTCGTCGAACGCCGCGATCCGCTCGTCGTCGGGGCCGTACTCGACGGCTTCCGCCACCTGCGAAGCGGTGCCGCAAAGGGTTCCGAACAGAAGCAACCCGAAGCCCGCCCCGATCCGCCTCAGTCGCCGCGCGACGAAGAGCCAGAGAACGAAAGCGAGGAGAGCGATCGGCAAGTAGAGGATCTGCCAGTCGATCCCGATGATCCGCTCCAGCCGCTCGTGGATCTCCCCGAGCTCGTCCGCCGAGACGAAGGCGAAGAGGGCCGCAAGCCCGAGCCACAGCGGCGGCAGGCCCGGCGCGGGGTCGAGTCGGCCCAAGACCAGCGCGAGGACCGCGAGGGAGAGCCACAGGGCGGTCGAGTAGATCGCAGGGAGGTTTCGCTCGTCGTTGAGGTTGAAGATCCCGAACGGCGACCCGACTGCGACAGAGAGAACGCCGAGCACGCCCAGGAGCGCGATGACGGCGCCGTTCGCCACTGCGACCGACCGGACCGGAAGGCGGACCGCGACGGCGACCACCTTGTCGAGCAGCGCCGCGCCGCCGATCTTCGTCCGCGCTGTGCCCCGATGGCCGGCCGTGAGCCTAGACCTCGGTGATCTCCGCTTCCTTGCGTTTCAGGAGCTCGTCGATCTTGCCGGTGTGCTCGTCCGTGAGCTTCTGGACTCGATCCTCGGCGCGCCGTTCGTCGTCCTCGCCGACGTCACCCTTCGTCTTCAGCTCCTTCAAGTGCTTGTCGACGTCGCGGCGCACGTTGCGAATCGCAATCTTGCCGTCCTCGGCGAGCTGGCGGACGATCTTCACGAGCTCGGTCCGTCGCTCCTCGGTCAGCTGCGGGATCGGCAGGCGGATCAGCTTGCCGTCGTTCGACGGCGTCAGGCCTAGGTCCGATTCCTGGATCGCGCGTTCGATGTCCTTGATCGAGCTCGGATCGAACGGCTGGACCGTCAGGAGACGCGGCTCGGGCACGTTGATCGTCGCAAGCTGCTTGAGCGGCGTCGCCTGCCCGTAGTACTGGACGGTGATCCGGTCGAGGAGCGCAGCCGAGGCGCGTCCCGTCCGGATCGTGTTGAACTCGACCTGCGTGGACTCGACGGACTTGTCCATCCGCCGCGTCGCGTCCTGGATCAGCTCGTCGATGCCGCCGTTGCTCACGGGTGCTCCTTCCAGTCATGCCGCCGAGCTTCTGGGTCGCGAGCACCAAGCCAGAGGCCGCGCTCGCTCGCGGGCAAGGCTACTAGCCTTGCCAAGAGCGAGGGTGGATTCTGGCGCCGCGTGATCGCGGGCCGGAGGCCGGCATGTATGGCTGGATGGAGCACTACTCCTTGTCCGGGGTTCGGATGATTGTGCCGACCCGCTCGCCGGAAAGCACGCGCTTGATGTTCCCGTCCTCGAGCCCGAAGACGTGGATCGGCAGGCTGTTCTCCATGCACAGCGAGAGAGCGGTCACGTCCATCACCTGGAGGCCGCGCTCGATCGCCTCGAGGTGCGTGAGCTCCGGCAGGAGCTCGGCGCTCGGGTCCGTGTGCGGATCGGCGTCGTACACGCCGTCGACGGCGTGCTTCGCCATCAGGATCGC
>DASTYD010000174.1:0-6678 GCA_035765175.1 Gaiellaceae bacterium | reverse complement strand
GCTCTCCTGGCCGAGCCACTTCGTCGGGACGAAGACGGTGGCGGGGAACCCGTGCCGCTCGAGCGCGGGCCCCGCTTCGTGGAGGACACCGCGGTAGCCGTCGTCGAACGTGATCGCAACGGCCGGCTTGCCGCGCCTCGAAAACGTCCCCTCGACGATGTCCTGAAGCGTGACGACGTTCCGGCTCCGTGCGAGATAGGCCATTTGCTCCTGGAACACCCGTGTGGCGATGAACAGGTTGTTCGGGTCGGCGGCGCGGTCGCACGAGCCGACCGTGTGGTAGGCGAGGACCGTCCCCTCGTCGGCCGGCCGGGCCCTCGGTCGCGGGAACCACCGCGGCCGCTCTCCCGAGTCTCCCTGCACGAGGTCGCGCAGCATCCGTAGGTCATCGGCGGCCAGGACGTAGCCGCTGAGCGCGAGCAGGATCGGATACGTGACCAGAGCGAGGACGATCGCCTCGGCATCACGTGCCCCCACGAGGAGGAGCACGGCGGCCATCGCCACGGACGCGCTGACCGGGATCGTCAGGATCTTCCGAAAGCGCGGCGTCTCGGCGATGCGGACGAACAGCCCGAAGAGCAGGATCGCGCCGAGGATCTCGGTCGCGAGGGTCGTCCACGCCGCTCCGCGGAAGCTGTAGAGCGGAATCGCGACCGCGTTGGCGGCGATGTTGAAGACGAGCGTCGCGCCCGTGATCCAGGCGATCTCCGTCCGGTGCCCGAGCGCGATCGCCGTCATCCTCCCCAGCACCTCGATTGCATAGAAGAGCGCTGCAGCGGTCAGCACGGGGACGATGGCGCCGGCCTCCTCGTACTGCGACCCGAAGAGGGTGACGACGATCCAGTCGGCGGCGAAAGGCGCCCCGATCGCGACCGGCAGGTAGAACGCGAGCATCGACGCCGACGCGAGCTCGACGATCCGCGTCGTCTCGGAGCGGTCCCGGGCGAGCGAGATCCGTGGCAGCGCAACGTTCGCGAGGGCCCACGCGACGAAGAGCAACGACTCGAAGAAGCGGTACGCCACGCCGTAGATCGCGAGGGGGACCGGTCCCTTGATCACGCCGAGCAGGACCGCGTCGATCCGATAGACCGCGGTGCTCAGGAAGCCTGCGAACCCGAGCGGGAGGCCGATCCCGAAGAGCGCCCGCACGGTCGAGCGGCGAACGGAGCGCAGCCTGATTCGCGGGAAGTACCTCCCGAGAGCGACGGCGCCGAAGAGGAGGCCGCCGACCGAGCCGGCGAGGTAGGCGAGGCAGATCGGAACGAGGCCGGCGCCGGCGAGCAGCGCGGCGACCGAGAGGATCGTCGAGAGCACGCGGTTCGTGAGCACCGTGAGCGCGAAGAACTCCATTCGCTCGAAGCCCTTGAAGATCGTCCCGATGAACGAGGACACCTCGTCGACGAAGAGCGCGATCCCGACGATGACGACCGCCTGGTAAGCGCTGGGCTGCTCGACGAGGAGGAGCCCGACGCCGAACGAGAGCAGAAGGCCCGCGGCGCCGAGCCCGCTGAGGAGGACGAGACCGGACGCGAAGAGCTCGCTCACCCGCTCGCGGTTCCGTGCCACCTCCCGCACGAAGGCACTGTCGAGCCCCCAGTTGGCGAAGATCAGGAACAGCGGTACGAAGGAGACGGCGAAGGTGAAGTAGCCGAACTCCTCGGGGCCCAGGGCGCGGGCGACGATGACGAAGAAGACGAGGGTCGCTCCTTTGCCCGCGACCTCCGCCACGAGCATCCAGAGCGCGTTGCCTGCCGATCTCCGGAGGCTTGGGTCGACGGGCGCGGTGCTTTCGCTCACCACCCGCCTCTGCCGCGCCCGGCCACTGCTCATGGTCTCTTTCTACCCCGCAAGCCAGCCGGGCGCTCGAATCGCCATCATGTGACTCCCGTGCTGGAGGACCGGAATCGACGAGCGGCGAAAGGGTCGCGATGAGCGTGCTCGAGGGCGTCCTCGAGAGTCCGGGCGGACGGCGTACGATCAGCGGCCTGGTCGCCCTGGGCGCCGGCCTGCTCGCGTTCGGCCTCGGCGTCGTGCTCGCGGCGGTCGCGTACCAGGTGAGCCCCGACGCGTCGCCGCTCGTCTTCATCGCGATTCCGCTTGCGCCCCTGGTCGCCCTGGCCGTCCTCGTCGCACCGGCCGTCGCGGCGATCGCCGTCTTCCTCACGTTTCCGATCGGCGCCGATCAAGTGCCGACGGGGGTCATCCCGCTCCAGACGGTAGAGCTGGCGGTGCTCGCGATCGTCGCCGTCGTCGTCGTGCGCCGGCTCGCCCGTGGGCAGATGCCGCTCCCCTGGCAGCCGCCGCTCTACTGGGCGCTGGGCCTCCTCGTGTGGACGATCGTCGCCCTCCAGTCCGCGATCGACAACACATTGGCGCTGAAGCAGGTCGGCTCGCTGTTCGGAGGGATCATCTTCGCCGCCTCGATCCTGGCCGCCTGCCGGAACATGGACGACCTGCGCGTGATCCTCGGCGCCTTCGTCGCCGTGTGCGGCGGGATCGCGCTGGCCTCTTTCGTCGGCGGCGTGCAGCTCCACGCGGTGTACGGCGCCCAGGCCGTCTCGGGCAGGCTCCAGGGCGCCTTCGACCATCCGAACCAGCTCGGTGCCCTGTGCTCGTTGGGCATCGCGGTGGGGATCGGGCTCACCTTCGGAGCGAAGAGGAGATGGGCGCGCCTCGGCTCGTTCGCGGCCTCGGCGGTGATGTTCGTCGCGCTTCTGTTCACGCTCTCGCGCGGAGCGTGGATCGGCACTGCGCTCGCGCTGATCTTCCTGCTCTTCGCGCTGAGCGAGGCGCGCCGGGCGGTCGCGCTCCTGATCGTGCCGGGGATCCTGGTGGCCACGATCGTCGCGCCGCTCGCCCCGGTCGGGACGACTGAGGTGAAGGTTGTCGGCCAGCGGGCACAGGCGCTGACGGCGCTCAGCCCCTACGACAACCGGCGTCAGATCTACGCGGAAGCCTGGCGCGAGATCAAGGAGAACCCGCTCACCGGAGTCGGCCCAGGCGGGTTCCAGGTCGCGAGCGCCCGCGCGGGGTCGCTGACGAGCACCTACGCGGTCGTCCACGCCCACAACCTGCTCTTGACCTGGGGGGCCGAGTGCGGGATCCCGGCGATGATCATGATCGTCGCCTTCGCAATCTCGCTCGCGATGTCGGAGCGGGAGGCCGGCCGGCGGTTTCGCCGGCTCGGGAGGACGAGGGACCGCGCGATCGCAGCGGGCCTCGGCGCGGCGCTCCTCGCGATCGTCGGGCAGGGCTTGTTCGACTACGTCTTCCGGAACGCGGTCGCGAACGTCGCCCTGTGGGGGACGATCGGCGCCCTGCTCGTCTGCCTGCGCGAGGCGCGCAGGGCCGAGCTCGATTAGCGCCCGGTCAGGAAGGCTTTCAGCCGCGTGTAGACGGGGCGGTCGGTGACGTCGGCGTTCAGCAGCGCGAACCCCTGCTGATGGACGTCGGAGTCGTTCGGCCTGGCGCGCTCCTTGTACCAGAACAGGACCGGCACGTACGGATAGTTCGCGGCGGTGTACTGGATCGCGCGGACGAAGTAGTCGCCCTGCTGCTCGGACGTGACGCCCCGCTCCCAGTTCTCGATGCCGGGCCAGTTGGCGTGAGCCGACCAGCCGAACTCGGTGAACCAGACCGGCTTGGCGCCGTCGCCGTACTCCGTCATCAGGCTGCGGACGACCGGCAGGTGCGTAAACCACCAGCGATGCCCGTCGTCCGGGTGCTCGGGCGGAGCGTCGGCCAGTCCCTGGTACGGGTGCGTCGCGAGGACGTCGAACGAGTTCCTGGCGCCGCGCGCGTAGAGCTGCCCGATCCAGCCGTCGTCGTTCGAGGCGGGAGCCCCGAGGACGACCTTCGCATCGGGATCTCCGGCCTTGAAGCCGGGATACGCGGCCTGGAGCAGCGAGACGTACTGCTCGACCGTTCCCTGCCAGAACGACTGCGACGGGTCCGGCTCGTTCCAGACCTCCCACGCGGCGACGCGGCCCCGCCAGTAGCTCGCGGCCCACTGTGCGAAGTCGGCGTAGTCCTGCGGGCTCGTCGGCGGGACCTTGTTCGACTGGCCGCCGTTTGCCCAGCCCGGGGTGAGCCACAGCGTGACGAGGACGCTCAGGCCGCGCGCCCGCGCCTGGTCGACGCAGTAGTCGACCATCCCGATGTACCACGGGTTCCGCGCGCCCTTGATCGAGTCCTCGATGCCGTCCCACGCGACGTCGATCCGGGCCCAGCGCACGCCCGCGGCCACCAGCTTGTCGAGGACCGCCGCGCGCGTCGGATCGGTGTAGAACGACCAGGTGCAGTGGAACTGCGCGCCGACCGCCGGCAGGGAGCCGGCCGGTGGAGGAGGCGGCGGCGGGGCGGGCGGAGGCGGAGGCGGAGGCGGCTGTGGCGGGGGTGGTGGCGGCGGCGGCGGTGGTGGCGGGGAGCACGGCCGCTTGCAGCGCCGGGCGGGGGTCAGTTCGAGCGAGGAGACCCGAGCCCGACCGGCGAGAGTCAGGCTGAGCCTGCTTCCGCCTCGGCGACTTCGGTACCGGAGTGGGGCCAACCGCTGCCAGCCGCCTCGCGAGCGCTGGCAGCGTCGCGCCCGGCTTACGAGCGATCCCCGGCTCCGTTCGCGAATCCGCAGGCAGATCCGGCGGTGAGCCTTCGTGTGCACGCGCGCGCCGGCGAGGAAGTGCTGGCCCGCATGCGTGGTGACGGCGGTGCGCGACCTCGTCGAGGCGTCCGCCCGCCCGGTGACGGCCCCGCAGGCGAGTAGCGCTGCGGCCATGAGCAGGGAGACGAGCTTCGGGCTCGGGCGGCGAACCGGCTCCATACGCTCTTTCCTCGGGCGGCGGCGCCAACCGCTCCATCACTCGCCGGAGTGGCTCTCGAAAGAGAGGCGTCCAGCGGCGATCGCGGCGAGGGAAGTACCTGGCGAGGCGGCTAGGATTCGCAGGTCGCGTCGCGCCGACGCCGAACTCCTCACCAATGTCGATGACCGATCTCGGGACCGAACGCACCCAGCGCGAGAGCCGTCGCGGGCTGATCCAGGAAGGCGGCCTGCCCGAGCTCTTCGACGCGGTGCGCTGGCGCTGGCGCCCGACGGTGCTGATCGCGCTCGTGTTCATGCTCGGGGCGACGGTCTACGTCGAGACGCTTCCCTCGCAGTACGACGGCCAGACGCTCGTCGCGGTCGGCCCGCGTCCGAGATCGGGAGCGGGCTCCGACGACGTTCGGGTGATCGCTCCCAAGTACGTCGAGTACGTGACGGCCCGCTCGACGGTCGAGAAGGTCGCGCCGAGGATCGGCGAGGACCCGGACACCCTGGCGAAAGCCGTCACCGCGAGCGTCGCGACCGACACGGGGAACGTGACGATCACCGTTCGGCTCCCCGATGCGGACCGCGCGGCCCGCGCTGCGAACGCGTTCGCTCAGGAGGCCGTCGCGTTTTCGAGGACCGACCGGCTGATGCTCGCTCAGCAGGTGACGGAGGCTCTGCCCCCGGGTGAGCCGTCCGCGCCGCCGCGGCGACTGCTCGAGGCAGCCGCCCTTCTGGTCGGCATCATGCTCGGAGTCGTCGCGTCGCTCCTCCTCGAGCGAGGACGCCCACGGCTGCGCACCTGGCGCGACCTCGCCCGCGCGACGGGTTATCCCGTCGTCGGTCGCATCCCGCCGTCCCGCGCCCTCAAGCACGGGCCTGCGGCGGCGTTCTCAGACATCCGTACCGCTTCTGCGTTCCGGATTCTGCGCGCGAACCTCGAGCCGCAGCTGCGCGAGGGGACCATCGACCTGATCGTCGTCACGTCGCCCGCGCCCGCGGACGGCAAGACGACGGTCACGACCCTGCTCGGCGAGGCGCTCGGCCGTCTCGGCATACGTGTGCTCCTCATCGACGGCGACCTGAGGCGGCCGGGGTTCTCACGCTTCGCGGGTGTCCGGCCTCAGCCCGGCTTCGCCGAGGTCCTGCGTGGCGAGGTGCCCGTCATGGACGCCGCCCAGGAAGGCTGGGCCGAGAACGTCTGGATCCTTCCGACCGCACACGACCCCGAGGCCGGCGACCTGCTGGCGCGCCGCCTGAACGACGTGCTGGACGAGGCGCGGGAGCATTTCGACCTCGTCCTCATCGATACGCCCCCGCTTCTCTCGACCGATGACGCGCGGTCGATCGCCACCGTGGCGAAGGGGATCCTGCTCGTGGTCACGCGAGGCACGCTCACGCGGGCCGTGAACGAGGCCGTCCTCGCGATCGAGGCGCTTCAGGCGCCGCTGATGGGGATCGTGGCGAACCGCTTCAAGGAGACGTCGGTCCCGTACTACTACTAACCGGGCTCCTGGCGCCGAGCACCTGTTCGTAGGCCTCGGCGATCCGCGCCGTCGTCGCGTCGAGGTCGTAGGCCTGCTCGGCCCGCTGCCTGGCCCGCCGCCCCTCCGCAGCCGCCAGCTCGGGGTCGAGGAGACGGACCGCGATCGCGTCGGCGAGCGCGACGGGGTCTTCGGGCGGGACGACTCCGCCGGCATCGTCGTCGAGCGCCTCGAGCGCTCCCGGCACGTCGGTCGCGACGATGCTCCTGCCCCGGGCCATCGCCTCGAGCATGCCGATGGACATCCCCTCCCAGCGCGAGGGCAGCGCGACGAGGTCGGCTGCGGCCAGCCACTCGTCGACGTCCACCCGGTGCCCGACGAGCCGCACGCCGC
>DASTYD010000173.1:0-2420 GCA_035765175.1 Gaiellaceae bacterium | reverse complement strand
CGGCTCGCAGGCGCGGTTCTACAGCCTGAAGTTCGCGAGCGTCGGCGGGAACTCTGTGCTCCCGTTCACGGTGATCGGGGCTGAGGGTGGCCTGCTTCGGGCACCCGTTCAAGTCACGAAGTTCGTGATCGCTCCGGGCGAACGTGCCGACGTGATCGTCGACTTCGCGGCACTGCCCGGAGTCACGCAGTGGGTGCTGAAGAACGACGCGAAGGCGCCGTTCCCCAACGGTCGCGGCGGCGCCGTTAGCCAGCTGATGAGGTTCAACGTCAACCTCCCGCTCAACGGAACCGACACGACGACACCGGGCCCGAGCCTCGGGCTGCCCACGCTCGCAACGCTGCCGGCGCCGGTCGGCACCCCGCGTGAGCAGAAGCTGGAGGAGCAGCTCGACCCGCTCACCGGGAACCCGGTCGTGCTCCACGTGGAAGGGCAGCCGTACCTGGACACCACCGGCCTGCCGACGGTGAGCACTGTTCCGGCTCAAGGTGCAGTCGAGGACTGGCTCCTCGTCAACACAACGGGTGACACACATCCGATCCACCTGCATCTCGTGCACTTCGAGGTGATCGATCGGCGTCCGTTCAACGTCGCCACGTACATGGCGGGCGGCGGCCTCGTCTACACGGGACCGGCCGTTCCCGCGCCTCTGTGGGAGAACGGCCTGAAGGACACCGTTCAGGCACATCCGGGAGAGGTCACGCGGATCCGGGCACGGTTCGATCTTCCGACCTACGGAACGATTGAGCTTCCGTCCGGAGTGACACGGCCACAGTACGTGTGGCACTGCCACATCCTCGAGCACGAGGAGAACGACATGATGCGCGCCTTCGAGGTCGCGGTCGTGTGAGGACATGACGGGAGCCGGCGCGCTAAAGCTAGGCGCCGGCTCCCGTCTCGAGAGCGCTGGTCGCCCGTCTTGCGCGTCCGGTCAATGGGAGCTCGGAAGCGTCAACCGCGAAGCAGGCCTTTGTCGCGCAGCTCCACGAGGGCCTTCTCGCCTTTCTCGAGGTCGAGCCCCATCGCGCGCAGAATCCCGGGCGCCTTCGTGAACTGGACTTCCCGGTAGTCGACGATCTGGACCTGGTTGCCCCACGGGTCGCGGAACTCGAGCCCGGGCGGCGCCGGCACCGGAACTCCCGCGTCGACGAGCTTCTCCCGGACGGCCTCCTTGTCGTCGACGACGAGGCCGAAGTGCCGTTGGAGGTCCGGCGGTTGCGACCTGCCGCGCGAGAGCGCGATGAACTGGTCGCCCATGTCGATGAACGCCATCGCGTTCCCCATGCGGCCGCGCAGCTCGAGGTCGAAGATCCGGCCGTACCACTCGAGCGCCTCGTCGATGTCGCCCACTTCGAGCGCGACGTGGTTGATACCGACCAGCTTGGGCATACGCCCAAGCTAGCTGTCGGCGCCCGGCCTGGGCCTACCCCAGACGTGCGTAGAGATTGATCCGCACGCCGTCAGGATCGCCGAGCAGAGCGTACCGCTGTCCCCAGTCCGCGTCCCACGGCTCCTTCTCGCCCTCGAACCCGGCCGCGGTCACCCGCGCGTAGATCTCGTCGACCTCCTCCGGGCTTCCGCATTCGAAGGCGAGCGAGACCTGGTTGCCGTCCGTCCGCTTCCAGTCGGGGAGGAAGCTGAGGATGATCTCCTCGCTGTCGAGCATGAGCCGCGCACCTCCGGGCATGACGGCTTCGACGTGCCCCTCGCCCGGCGTGTCGGGCATGTCGAGCCCGAGCGCCCGGTAGAACCGGATCGACTCCGCCATGTCGGCGACGGCGATCCCGATCGCATTCAAGTCCGGCATCCCCGGGAAAACTTAGTGGATTCGGCCTGGAAGACGACCGGCGTCCGGTGCGTCTTGTTCCGAATGTACGCGGACACCTGGCAAGACACGGAAGACGCCGGCTTCGACAAGCTCATGGGGGAGCCCTACCGCCGCGCGATCCAAGGGGCGATCGCGACTTGGCCTAGCTCGTAGCGGCTCCGAGACGGACCCATGACGAGGAGGAGCCCCGCACCGGGGAGCGGGGCTCCTCCAATTTCGAGGACGCGGGGGCGGTGTAAAGCGACTGAGCATGCCCGCGGTCTGCTAAGAGGTCGGCGATGGCCGCCGCCCCGGAGGCGACTCTCGTCGACGAGCTCGAGCGTCAGGCGGCGCGGCTCGTCGCCCTCGGCTTCCCGCAGGTTCCGGACCAGGTGCGGCCCTTGAAGAAGCGTCTCGCCGATCTCCCGTTCGCGCTAGCGGCGTCCGCCATCCCATTCGTGCTCGTGCTCGATTCGGGGCTCGCTCCGCCGGAAGCGTCCATGGCGCTCGTCGAGCACAACGGACGCGCGGGAGTTGTCGAGATGACGCCAACCGAGCCAGCGGCGTTTCGGCCGATCGGCGAGGTGGAGATCCCCGACGCGGCCGCGTACCT
>DASTYD010000172.1:0-12822 GCA_035765175.1 Gaiellaceae bacterium | reverse complement strand
AACGTCGGGCTCGACCCGAACGAGTGGTCGGGCTTCGCGTTCGGCTGCGGCATCGAACGCGTTGCGCAGCTCAAGTACGACTTCCCGGACATCCGGCCGCTGTGGGACGGCGACCTGCGAGTTCTGAGGCAGTTCTGATGCGCGTTCCCATCAGCTGGCTCCGCGACTACGTGCCGATCGAGATGCCGCTCGAGGAATTGGCGACCCGGGTGTCGATCTCCACCGCCGAGGTCGAGGGCATCGAGCGACGCGGCGTGCCGGACGAGAACGGCAACCTGGGGCTGTTTCGGGTCGGCAAGGTGCTCGAGGCCGAGAAGCACCCGAACGCTGACCGGCTCCAGCTCTGCAAGGTAGACGTGGGGGAGGGCGAGCCGCGCCAGATCGTCTGCGGCGCCTGGAACTTCGGCGCGGGCGCGACGGTCGCCGTGGCCCTGCCCGGCGCAAAGCTTCCCGGCGGGCTCGAGCTCGAGCAGCGCAAGGTCCGCGGCGAGCTCTCGGACGGGATGATCCTCGCCGAGGACGAGATCCACCTCGGCACAGACCACTCGGGGATCATGCTGCTGCCCGAGACCGAGCCGGGCACGCCGCTGGGAGACGTGCTGCCGCTCGCAGACGAGGTGCTCCTCGTCGAGTCGACCGGCAACCGGCCCGACCTGCTCTCGATCTACGGGATCGCCCGCGAGGTCGCCGCCCTCTACGACCTCGAGCTCGCGCCGCCGCCCGGTACCGAGTCGGAGCCGGCCGGCGACGAGCCGGTCGACGTCGCGGTCGAGGATCTCGAAGGCTGCCCGCGCTACATCGGCCGGCTCTTTCGCAACGTCCAGGTCGGCCAGTCGCCGGTCTGGATCAAGTCGCGCCTGCTCGCCGCTGGCATGCGCCCGATCTCGAACGTCGTCGATGCCACGAACTACGTGATGCTCGCGCTCGGAAACCCGCTCCACGCGTTCGACCTGAAGACGCTTGCGGGCGAGAGGATCGTCGTTCGCCGCGCCCGGCCGGAAGAGACGATCAAGACCCTCGACGGCATCGACCGCAAGCTCGAGGAGTCGGACCTCCTGATCGCCGATGCGGAGCGAGCCGTCGCGATCGCCGGGATCATGGGTGGCGAGGAGACCGAGATCGGCGAGTCGACGACCGACGTGCTCCTCGAAGCCGCGAACTTCGAGCCGACGGGGATCTTCCGCACTTCGGAACGCCTCCGGCTCCGCACGGAAGGCTCGAACCGCTGGGAGAAAGGCGTCGATCCGTACCTCGCGGACCAGGCGGCAAAGCTCGCCACGCAGCTGATCGTCGAGACGGCCGGTGCCGAGTGGGTCGGCCACGTCGACGTGCAGGGCGAGCTGCCCGAGCGGCCGGTCATCCCCTATCGGCCGGAGCGGGCGGACGAGCTCGTCGGCCTGCCGACCCCGGCCGACGAGCAAGTGCGCTGGCTCGAGCGCCTCGAGTTCGAGACCCGCGACGGCGAGGTCGTCGTCCCGACGTTCCGGTCGCGCGACGTGACGCGCGAGGTCGACGTCGTCGAGGAGGTCGCGCGTCTTCGGCTCGAGGACGTCCCGTTCACGCTGCCGGTGCGGCAGGCGATGTTCGGAGCGCTGACCCCCGTCCAGCGGCTACGACGCCGCATCGAAAACACGCTCGTCGGGCTCGGACTCGCCGAGACGTACACGCCGTCGCTACGGCCAGACGACCCGAATCCGCAGGCTTGGAAGCTCGTCGAGCCGATCTCGAGCGAGCTCTCCACCCTGCGGACGCGGCTCCTGCCGAGCCTCATCGAGGCGGCGCGGCGGAACGTGGAGCTCGGTTCGGAAGACGTCGGCCTGTTCGAGGTCGCCCGCGTCTACCTCCCCGGGGGCGACCTCCCGGACGAGCACACGCACGTGGGCGCGATCGTCGAAGGCGGCTGGGCCCGGGCCCGAGGGATCGTCGAAGCGCTCTACGCCGCGCTCAAGGCCGAGCCCGTCTTCGAGCGCACGACCGACGACCTGCTCCATCCGGGCAAAGCCGCGACGGTTGGCGCAGGCGTCCTCGGCGAGCTCCATCCGTCGGCCCTCGACGGCGTCTGGGGCGTCTTCGAGCTCGACCTCGCGGAGCTGCTCGCGGCGGCGAACGACGACGTGCGATACACCGACGTGATCACGTACCCGGCCGTCCGGCAGGACCTCGCGTTCTCGGTGGCGGAGGAGATTGTGGCCGGCGACCTCGTCTCGGCCGCCCACGAGGCGGCGGGGCCTGAGCTGCGTGAGATGCAGGCGTTCGACGTCTACCGAGGCGACCAGGTCGGCGAGGGCCGCAAGTCGATCGCCTTCTCGGTCAGCTTCCAGTCGAGCGAGCGCACACTCTCGGACGAGGACGCGGCCGCGCTGCGGGAGAAGATCGTCGCAGCCCTGTCCGAACGCTTCGGCGCCGAACTGAGGGCCTAGGCTAGAGCGTCGTCGGCGCGAGGCGCTCGGCGAGCGCGACCATCACCTTGCGCTGGATCTCGGGCTGCTCGTCGAGGAGGCGCTTGAAGTTCCGCTCCGTGATCACGAGCGCGCGCAAGGCCGAGGTCGCGGTGACGGTCGCGGTCCGCGGCGCGTGGTGGACGAGCGCGATCTCGCCGAAGAAGTCTCCGGCGCCTAGCGAGTTCACCTTTTTGCCGTCCTTCACGACGTCGGCCGTGCCCTCGATGACGACGAAGAACTCGCGGCCGGGCGCGCCCTGGCGCGTCAGCTCCTTGCCCTCCCTGAGGTCGATCTCGTCCGCGACGCCGCTGATCGCAGCCAGCTCCCGTTTCGAGCAGTTGGCAAACAGAGGGGCGCGCCGAAGAAGCTCTGTTTTCGCGTCTTTGCGAAGCCGCATCTGGGAAGGAGTCTAAAGCGATCGAGCCGGGTAAGACCTGCGTGGTAGAAAGGAGACGACAATGTTGCGACCGCTACTTACTGTCGCGTTCCTCGGCGCCCTCACGCTTCCCGTGTCCGCGAGCAGCACGCCCGGGCTCCCCGAGTTGACCGCGAAGGTCACGGCCCGGTCGATCTCGCTGACAACCTCGAACGGGCAACGGGTCGAAGGGCTCCAACCGAACACCTACCGGTTCGTCGTCAAGGACCTGACGACCAAGCAGAACTTCCACCTCGTCGGCCCCTCGGTGAACCGGCGGACGAAGGTGTCGGCGAAGACGACGACGACCTGGACGATCTACCTCCGTCCCGGGACCTACACGTATCGCTCCGACAAGCGACCTAGCCTGAGCGCGACGTTCACCGTCCGGCCCGGCCCGCCACCTGGGTAAAAACCGGTCCGGCGATAATTGCGTAGAGATGGAAGGGTCATGTTCCGAACGCTGCTCATAAGTGCGCTCGTGGTGGTCGCTGTCTCCATCCCGACGGCCGCTACCGGCTCCTCCCAGGCGCCCAACGTCACACTCACCGGCGTCGTCGGGCCAGGCTTCACGATCTCGCTGAAGAACGCCGACGGCACGAACGTGCGACATCTCGACCCGGGGGCGTACGACATCGCGGTCAGCGACCAGGCGATCGAGCACAACTTCCACCTCAGCGGTCCCGGTGTCGACATGGCCACCGACGTCGAAGCCCAGGGCACGACGACCTGGACGGTCACGTTCGTGGACGGCACGTACAACTTCCGGTGCGACCCGCACGCCGCACAGATGAAGGGCAGCTTCACTGTCGGGAACGTGCCTCCGCCGCCTCCGCCGCCGGGCAGGCTCAGCGGGAAGGTGACCGCAAAGGTGATCTCGCTCAACACGGCCTCGGGCTCGCGGGTGAGGTCGGTGGTCGAGAACACCTACCGGCTGAACGTCGCCGACTCGTCGAACAAGCAGAACTTCCATCTCACCGGCCCGGGCGTGAACAAGAAGACGAGCGTCAAGCGCAAGATGAGGGCCACGTGGACGATTCAGCTCGAGCCGGGCAAGTACACCTACCGCTCGGACACGAACCGGCGCCTGAAGCGGACGTTCACGGTCACGGCGAAGCCCGCCTAGTCTGGTCCGCGGCGTGCGGGCTTCACCAGCCCCGCGTTCTCCCCACCGGCAGCCCTGACCTCGGCCTGCCTGTCGAGCTCTGAGTTCAGCTCTGCGCCGAAGAGCACGGCCCAGGCGCTGTAGTTGAGCCAGAGGAGGAGCACGATGCCGCTTGCGAGCGCGCCGTAGGTCCTCGAGTACGAATCGGAGAACGACGTGTATAGAGCGAACAGGCCCGAGAGAGCCAGCCAGCCGAACGCGCCGACGAGCGCCCCCGGCGTGATCCACCTCCACGAGCGCTGCTCCCTATTGGGAGCGAGGAAGTAGATGAGCGCGAACAGGAGCAGGATGACCACGAAGGCGAGCGGCCACCGTGCGAGATTCCAGAACCACTGGAAGGCGTCGCCGAAGCCGGCCTTGGCCGCGATCGCGTCGCCGAGCTTCCCGCCGAGCACGATCAGCAGCAACATCCCGGCGAGCACGGTTCCGGAGGCCAGGACGAGGACGAGCGAGATCCCCCGCACTGTCCAGATCGGGCGGGTCTCGACCTGGTCATAGGCACGGTTCACGGCCTTCACGAGCGAGCTCATAGCGCCGCTCCCTGCCCAGAGCGCGCCGAAGATTCCGAGCGCGAGGAGGACCGGGGAGCCGCTGCCCGTGTCCCGTTGGAGCTGCCGGATGATCTCCGTCACCGAGGTCGGAGCGATCGGCGCCAAGAATTCCTGCAGCGCGTCGAATGCGCCGACCAGGTCGAGGGAGGCGATCAGGAAGACCATCGCGGGGAAGAATGCGAGCAGCGAGCTGAACGCGACCTGCTGCGAGAGGCCCATGCAGTCGTCCGCGAGGAACTCCTTCCCGCTGCGTTTGAAGGCGTCGAGCCAGTCTCGTGCGCTCAGGCGTTCGGGGCCGCTGGGTGGTCGTCCTGTTCGAGCGGCTTCAGTCGCGCTCGACAAAGGAGAACCGCCCGAAGCGGGCCTTCGTCGTGCCCTCGCGTTCGCGTCGCGCGAGGAGTCGCATCGTCGCGCCGATGCCGCCGGCGAAGAAGAAGCCGGCGCCGAGAGCGATTGCCGCCACGGCCGGCAGGTGAGCCTTCAGCTTCGCCCGGACGTCAGTGACCTCCTCGATCTCGGACCGGAGGTGGTCGACAGCGTCCGCGAGCTGCTCGCGCTCGGCCTCGATCTCGAGGCGGACTTGCTCCAGGCTGCGGCTGTTACTCGTGGCCATCGGCTTTCAGTGCATCGGTCGTCAGCTTCGCTTCCCGGATCGCCTGCTCGGGGACGGGCGGGGTTCCCTTCTGGATCCGCGACACGCCGACCAGGCCCAGGATCGCCGTGACCACCAGAAGCCCGAGCGTCACGATCAAAAGCGCGAGCCAGGTCGACATCGCGGTGGCGAGGCCGGCCGCGACCGTGGCGAACAGGAAGCCGACCGCATAGAGGCCGAAGATCGCGGCGCCGACGGTGAGCCCGATCCCGATCCCGAGGTTCGTCGCCTTCCGCTTCAGCTCGAGCTGCGCGAGCTCGAGCTCGAGCCGCACGAGGGAGCTCGCGTGCTCTGCGACCTCTTTCGCCGTCGCGCCGAGACCCGGCTGGGCGTCAGTCTCGCGGGTGTGCATGGCCTCTCCAGTCGACGATCTTGGCGATCACGATGCCGGCCGCGAACGCGACGCCGAGGATGAGGAACGGACTTGGCCCTCTGGCTCGCTTGGGCTTCTGCTTGCCGAGCTGGGGCCCGGACGGAGCTACGCGACCCTGCGAGGGCTTGAGGTTCGTCGGCGCCTCCCCCTTCGCGCGGGCGACGATGAGGCTCGGCTTCAGCTTGCGCAGGAACACCGCGTCGTCGGCCAGCTCCTGCGCGAACTTCGCCTTGACGCCGCCTTCCGTCGCAGCTCGATCGGCGAGCTCCTGCAGGCTGTTCGCGGCCCTGTCCACGAGCTGATCGCCCCTGCTCATCTCTTGACCGGAGGCTCCTCGCCGGTCGCAACGCGCCAGATCTTCGAGGCCGCCCGCCGGGCAGCCAACGACGCCGCCGCCGCGAGCGACGCATAGAGACCGGTCCACATCAGCCTGCGCAGCACTGGTGCAAGCGTACCGCGAAGCCGTGGACGCGAAACGTGCCTAGCGCCCGCTTGCATACTTATTCTTCGGCTATGCGACGCGAGGCTCGTCCGTTTGCGAAGAACGAGCGGCACAAGCTCATCACGAGCATCGTCACGCGCCGTCGCGTCGGGACTCAGAACGAGCTTCTGGAAGCGCTGTCCCGGGCGGGCTGCCAGGTGACGCAGGCCACGATCTCGCGCGATATCCGTGAGCTCGGGCTCGACAAGACACACGACGTGCTCGGCCGGCCTCGCTACATCGTCCCGCACGCAGCTCGCACCGCCGATCCGCGGGACGCGCTCGCCGGCGTGCTCTCGCAGTTCGGCCGGAGCGTGGTGGCTGCGCAGAACATCGTCGTCGTGCACTCCGAGCTCGGCTCGGCGCCCGCCGTTGCGCGGGCCCTCGATCGGCTCGAGCATCCGCGCATCATCGGGACGATCGCGGGGGACGATACGTGTCTCGCGGTGGCCGGCAACAACCGGGATGCGGCGCTGCTCGCGCGCGAGCTCGGCGCGCTCGTGGGCTGAGCCGTACCCCGAACGGGGGATTTTTCGCGGGCCTCTCGGCCCTTCAGCAGCAGGTTCGCGCAGGAAAAACGCTTGCTGCCTGCCGAATTTTGCGCGAACCTTATGTCACACACTGAGAACAGACGTGCCGATTCTGCCGCCAGTTTCGAATACCGCCGACGTCTGTGGGGGACGATGCTCCGTCTGCTGATCTGCGACGACGCGCTCGACGCCCGCGAGGCCGTGAAGGTCAGTCTGGCGCAGCAGCCCGAGATCGAGGTCGTCGGCGAGGCGGAGAACGGCGAGGACGCGATCTCGGTGGCCACGTCGCTCCAGCCCGACGTCGTCCTCATGGACGTGAACATGCCCGTGCTCGACGGCATCGCCGCGACCAGGCGCATCCGAACCTTGCTGCCGAGGACGAGGATCGTGGCCTACGCGGGCTCGGACGACACCGACGACGTGATGGCGATGCTCGAGGCGGGCGCCGACGCGTACTGCCTCAAGGGCGCGCCGGTCTGGGAGCTCGAGCGCGCGCTCTCCGGGGCGAGCGAGCCCCTCGTTCGGCTCGCCCACACGATCGCGCGCTCGATCAACGGCGGCGGCACGGCAGACCTCGTCGCCCGTGAGCTCGCCGACCTCACGGGAGCCTCGTTCGCGGCTACCTACCTCGCGTCGCCCGAAGGCTCGCTCTCCCTGGCCGCTGTCGCCGGGCCGAGCGCGCCAGAGTCACTGCGCTCCGCGCCGAACGTCGTCGCGCGGGCGTTTGCGGAGCTGAGGCTCGTCGAGGCGGACACGCATGAGCTGGGGGAGCTCTACCGGCTTGGCGCCGCCTGCACACAGGCGATCGCGGCGCCTCTGATCGCCGACGCACAGGCCCTGGGAGCGGTGTTCGTCGCGCTTCCTCCCACCGTGCAGGCCCTCGCCGACCCTGAGCTTGTCGCCGGGGTGGCCGACCTCGCCGCCGGGGCGCTCGCGAACGAGCGCCAGCTCGTGCTGACACACGCGGAGGCCCGGCGCGACGCGCTCACCGGACTCGCGAACAAGCGCGCCTTCGACGAGCACCTGGCGAAGGTGCTGCGCGATCCGCGGTACGAGTCGTCGCGGATCTCCCTCGTGCTCCTCGACCTCGACGACTTCAAAGAGGTCAACGACCGCGAAGGGCACCCGGCCGGGGACGAGGTGCTGCGCGCGGTCGGCCGCATTCTCATGCGCGTCGTTCGCACCGAGGACGAGGTGTTCCGGGTCGGGGGCGAGGAGTTCGCGCTCGTCGTCGAGGGGCCTTCGTCTGCGGCTGCCGCTGTCGCCGATCGGGTGCGGGAGGCGCTCGGCGAGACGCGTCGCGGCCGCCCGCTGCCGACGGCCTCGGCGGGGGTGGCGACGTTCCCCGACCACGCGCGCGACGCGTCGGACCTCCAGCGCGGCGCCGACATCGCGCTCTATGCCGCGAAGTTCGCGGGGAAGAACCGCGTGCAGGTCTTCAGGCCGGAGGAGCGGCTCTCGATCGAGCCGCTGCCGTCGAAGCCGGATCGCCGCCGAGGCGGGCAGCGCGGGTTGCGGTTGCTCGTCGTCGACGACGACGCCGCGCTCCGCATCCTCCTCCGTACGACGTTCGAGGTCGTCGACATCGAGGTCGAGGAGGCCGGATCGGCCGAGGAGGCCGAGGAGAAGGTCGCCGCTCGCGCGCCCGACGTGGTCGTTCTCGACGTGGGGATGCCGGGCATGGACGGGCTGACTTTCTGCCGGCAGGTGAAGGACGATCCCGTGACCGCCGACGTCGGCATCGTCCTGCTCACCGGGTCGGAGGGGACGACCGAGGAAGAGGCCACGCAGGCAGGTGCCGATGCGCTGCTCCGGAAGCCGTTCAGCCCGCTCGAGCTCCTGAACTGCGTCGAGCGGATCGCCGGCGGGCTCTACGAAGGGCCCTTCCGCGCCGAGGAGCATCCTCCCGAGGAGCAGCTGATCCTCTACGCGCAGGATCTCCGGCGCCTGCTGGAAGTGGAGCGCGGGCAGCGGGCGATCATCCAGCGGGCCTACCAGGAGACGGTGACCGCGCTCGCCAGCGCCCTGGAATCGAAGGACATCGGCACCGGCGAGCACTCGCTGCGCGTGCAGCGATACGCGATCGAGCTCGCGCGATCGATCGACCCGGCGCTGCTCGAGGACGAGAGCACCGAGTACGGGTTCCTGCTCCACGACGTCGGCAAGATCGGGATCCCGGACCGGATTCTCCTCAAGCGGGGCTCGCTCGAGCCCTCGGAGCGGAGGCTTCTCCAGACGCACACGGTGCTCGGCGAGCAGCTGCTCAGCGGGGTCGCGTTGCTCCAGGGGCAGGGTCTGCAGGTCGTGCGGCACCACCACGAGCGCTGGGACGGCGAGGGGTATCCCGATGGGCTCCAGAAGACGGAGATCCCGCTCGGGGCGCGCGTGTTCGCCGTGGCGGACGCGCTCGACGCGATGACGAGCGACCGCCCGTACCGCCAAGCTCGGAGCTGGGACGAGGCCGCCGCGGAGATCGTCCGCGAGGCGGGCCGCCAGTTCGACCCCAGCGTCGTCGAGGCGTTCAAGGAGCGGAACGGCCGGCTCCGCCGCATCCACTACGAGCTGGCCAAGTAGTCCCAACGAGACCTGTCCAGCGTCTGACCCCGGGCGTGTCCACAAAGGCCGCGGCCAGTTTCCGGCTTCGCCGCTTTCCTCCGCGAGCGGACACGATGCTGCGGGACATGTCCGGCGTCAGACGCTGGACATGGCTTGTCCCCGGCTTCCGGACGGCGTAGCTTCTCGGCATGGACGCGGCGGATTTCTCGACCGTCGAGCTGGCGCTCGCGACCCGCAACCACGGCCTGCCGCTGGAGGCGCTGCGTTACGACCTGACCCCGGTCGGGCTCCACTACCTGCTGATCCACTTCGACATCCCGCAGGTCGATGCTGAGACGTGGCGGCTGGAGATCGGCGGGGAGGTGCGGAACCTGCTGTCGCTCTCGCTCGACGACGTGAAGCAGCGTCCGCGAACCAGCGTCACCTGCACGCTCGAGTGCGCCGGCAACGGCCGTGCCCGGCTCACGCCGCGACCGCTGAGCCAGCCGTGGCTCGAGGAGGCGGTCGGCAACGCGGAGTGGACGGGCACGCCGCTCGCGCCGCTCCTCGAGGAAGCCGGGGTCGAGGACGCTGCGATCGAGGTCCTCTTCACCGGCCTCGACCGCGGCATCCAGGGCGAGATCGAGCACGCCTACGAGCGGAGCCTGCCCGTCCACGAGGCAAGCCGGCCCGAAGTCCTCCTCGCCTTCGAGGTGAACGGCCAGCCGCTGCCGCCGCAGCACGGCTTCCCGCTGCGGCTGATCGTCCCCGGCTGGTACGGGATGACCCACGTGAAGTGGCTCGAGCGGATCACCGTCCTCAGCGAGCCGTTCGAGGGCTACCAGCAGGCCAAGCAGTACCGGACGAAGCAGTCCGAGGACGAGCTCGGCGACCCGGTGACGAGGATGCTGCCGCGCTCGCTCCTCATCCCGCCGGGGATCCCCGACTTCCCCGACCGGCAACGGTTCCTCGCGCCGGGGCCGTGCACGCTCGAAGGCCGAGCCTGGTCCGGCCATGGGCCGGTCACCCGAGTCGAGGTGAGCGTCGACGGCGGGCAGAGCTGGGCCGACGCGACCATCGAGGACCCGACGGGTGAGTTCGGCTGGCTTCTCTGGACCTACGACTGGAACGACGTCGAGCCGGGCGAGTACGAGCTCTGCTCACGAGCGACCGACGCCGCCGGCAACGTCCAGCCCACCGACCCGAGCTGGAACTACGGCGGCTACGTCAACAACGCCCTGCAGCGGGTCCTAGTCACCGTCGGCGGCTAGCTGGACCCGTCCTTCGGTGATCTTCCCGACGTTCTCGGCGGGCACGAAGTGCGGCTTGCCGAGCAGATGCCCGGCGACCTGCAGTCCGCTGAAAATGTCGCCCTCGCGGTCACCTTCGACTTCGTCCACCCTGCCGACTCGCTTTCCGGACGAGTCGACGACCTCCCAGCCGGGCTCGATCAGGAGCCACGCAACCGGGTCGCTCACACCGATCGCCCTTCGACGTACCAGACCGGCCCCTGCGTGTGGACGGGATCCGTCTCCGAGAGCACGCGCAGGATCCGGAGCTCGCCCCGGATGTGCTCCTGGTCGACCCGCTCCAGGCAGCGCCGGGTCATCTCCGACGATGCTCCGTAGCCGAAGCGTCGCGCGACGCGGAAGCGGAAGCCCGGGACATCGCCGAACCGCGCCGGGTTGACCGGCGCCATCAGCAACGCAGCGCGATCGAGCCAGTCGCTCGAGACGAGCTCCACTTCGCAGTAGAGGTCGCTCCAGTCAGGAGGCAGCCCGGCGACCGAGGCGTCCCAGCTGCCGGCGAGGGTCTGCCGCTGGATCGGCGGCGGGGCGGGCTCGGCCCCATCTGCGCCGACGAGCTCGAGCTGCCCCGGAATGCGCTCCTCGTCGATCCGTGCGAGCAGGCGCTCGATCAGCCCCGGCGAGTGCCCGGCACCGCGGCGAGCGTAGAAGCGCAGCACGTTCCCGCGCCGCCCGGGATTGAGCGGCCCCAGCAGCGCCGCCCCACGGGCCGCTTGCTCCGCGTCCTCGATCGTCAGCCGGAGACGAGCGTCTGCCCAGTCCTCGGACAACGCGTCCTGGATCTCCCGCCACTGCTCGACGACGCTCACGGGCCTGAGCATAAACTCAAAGCCAAGGTGGCCAAGGTCGAGAGGAAAGGGGTCGTCTCCGAGGATCTCCTGCGCGAGTTCTTCCGAGAGATGCTGCTCATCCGGCGTTTCGAGGAGAAGGTGGAGGAGCGATTTCGCGCGGGCGAGCTGCCAGGGTTCCTGCACGTCGCGATCGGGCAGGAGGCGTGCGCCGTCGGCGTCTGCCGCGCGCTCGAGGACGGAGACGTCATCGCGTCCACGCATCGCGCGCACGGACACACGCTCGCCAAAGGGACGCACCCGAACGAGGTCATGGCCGAGCTCTACGGGAAGCTGGAGGGCATATCGCACGGCTACGGCGGGTCGATGCACCTCTACGACGTCGAGCGGGGGAACCTCGGCGCCAATGCCGTGGTCGGTGGTGGCCTCCCGGCGACGGTTGGCTCGGCACTCGCCTTCAAGATGCGCGACGAGCCGCGGGTCGCGGTCGCGTTCTTCGGCGACGGCGCGACGAACATCGGCACGTTCCACGAGTCGCTGAACCTCGCTCAGCTCTGGCAGGTGCCTGCGGTCTTCGTCTGTGAGAACAACCACTGGGCCGAGTCGACTCCTGCGAGCCAGCAGCTGCCGCTCGAGGATCTGACCGAGCGCGCTGCCGCCTACGGGATGGCGGCGACGCGCGTCGACGGCCAGGACGTCGAGGAGGTCCACCGCGCTGCGCTCGCCGCTCTCGAGCACGCGCGCGCCGGTCGCGGCCCCGTCTTCCTGCTTCTCGAGACGTATCGCCTGACGGGCCACTACGTCGGCGACCCGCAGGTCTACCGGCCGAAGGGCGAGCTCCAGGAGCTCCGCGAGACCGAAGATCCGATCACGAAGCTCCGGGAGAAGCTCGGGCTCTCCGACGAGGAATTCGAGGACGCCGATCGCGAGGCGAACGAGCTCGTCGAGGCATCCGTCGAGTTCGCCAAGGCAGGCACGGACCCGAAGCCCGAGGACGCGCTCAAGAACCTCTATGCCTGAGCTTTCCTACCGCGAGGCCGTTCGCGATGCGCTTTCGCGAGCGATGCGGGAGGACGACGACGTCTTCATCATGGGCGAAGACATCGCCGAGATGGGCGGCTCGATGGGCGTCACCCAGGGCATGCTCGACGAATTCGGGCCCGAGCGAGTCCGCAACACGCCGATCTCCGAGATGGCGCTCGTCGGCACGGCGATCGGCGCCGCGATGCAGGGGATGCGTCCCGTCGCTGAGGTCATGTACGAGGACTTCCTGACACTGGCCGCCGAGCAGATCGTCAACCAGGCGGCGAAGCACCGCTACATGTCTGGGGGCCAGCTCAAGGTCCCGGTCACGATCCGCACCCAGGGCGGCGCGGGTTGGTCACCAGGCGCGCAGCACGCGCAGCAGCTCGAGGCCTGGTTCGTGCACATCCCGGGTCTCAAGGTGCTCTTCCCGTCGACGCCGACCGACGTCCGCGGCCTGCTCTTCTCGGCGATCTACGACGACAACCCGGTCATCTTCTTCGAGCACCGGACGCTCTACGGCCTCAAGGAGGAGGTGCCGGAGGAGCTCGAGCCGATCCC
>DASTYD010000171.1:0-18750 GCA_035765175.1 Gaiellaceae bacterium | reverse complement strand
TCGAGACGGGCGACACGACGAACGCGGTCACGTTCGGCGTCGCCTCGACCGCACGCATCATCACCGGCGCGGCGCTGATCATCGTCGCCGTCTTCTCCGGCTTCGCGCGTGGCGACCTGATCATGTTCCAGCAGATGGGATTCGGAGTAGCGATCGCGCTCCTCATCGACGCGACGATCATCAGGTCGGTCGTCCTGCCGAGTGCGATGAAGCTCCTGGGTGAGTGGAACTGGTACCTCCCGCGCTGGCTCCACTGGCTTCCACGCCTCGAAGTCGACGCGCCTTCCGCCGCTACCCGGGGGCGGGCGGTGCTCGACTGACGCGACGCTAGTCGGCCGAGCCGTCTCCGCGACGGCGGAGATACTTGTCGATCTCTCGCCGTTCCCAGTCGGCACCGAAGAGCCCGCCAACTCCGAACAGCACAAGCCCGGTGATTGCGACGGCGATGGCAGTCCCGAGCATCGGCCAGTAGAACCACCAGGAGCTACTGTCATCCACCTGGTGTGCGACCGAGGGAGCCGCGAAGCTGTCCCGCTCACGATTGCACGACGCCGATTGCCGCGCAGGACGGGTCCCCGACTGGTTCCTCGTCGGGAGCCGGAGCCCCAGGCCCCGCGCGCCGCAGGAGGATCCCCACGACGATGGCCGTCCCAATCGCGACGCCGGCGCCCGCCACGGCCGCAACCTGCAGGCCCTGCGTGAAGGCCTCCTGAGCAGCGGCGAGGAGTGAGTCACCCAGGCGGCCGGGCAGGAGGTCGGACGTCTCGGTGGCCCCACTCAGGGTGTCCTCGGCGGTCCCGATCGCCTCTGAGGACACGCCGTCGGGCGCGGTATCGGCAATCTCGCTTCGGTAGACGGCGAGGCTGATGCTGCCCAGGACCGCGATCCCCAGCGCTCCGCCGAGCTCGGCGCCGGTCTCGGAGATCCCCGATGCGACGCCCGCTCGCTCCGGAGGAACGCCTCCGACGACCAGGTCGGTTCCCAGCGTGACCGGGGGCGCGACTCCCAGAGCGACGACGACCGAGCTGGCCACCACCACGGCGACGCTCGAGTCGGCCTGCGTCTGCGCCAGCAGCACGAGGCCCGCTGCTGTGAGCAGGAGACCTCCTGCCACAACGTACGCGGGACGAGCGACACGCACGAGAACCGGCGCGAGCATCGACCCGGCAATGAACCCAGCGGACGAAGGCGCCGTCCATAGCCCTGCCTCGAGCGGGGAGTATCCAAGGACGAGCTGCAGATACTGCGCGATGAGGAGGAAGATCCCGAACGTGATCGCCAGGCTCAACGTGTTGGCCGCGAGGGCGGCACTGAAGATTCGATTCCGGAACAGCCGGAGGTCGATGAGCGGGTCGGCGATCCTCTGCTGCCGCCGCACGAACAGAATCCCGACGATGAGACCAACGAGCATCGAGAGCAGCGGAGCCCGACCGAGGCCCTCTGCGGCCAGCTCCTTCAGCCCGTAGATCACGGCCAGGACGGCAACGACCGAGAGCCCTGCGCTGACAAGATCGAGGCGGCCTGCGCCGGGGTCGCGAAACTCGGGCAAGAGCTTTGGCCCGAGAACGAGCAGCAGCAGCATCATCGGCACCGCGAGCAGGAACACGGAGCCCCACCAGAGGAACTCGAGCAGGACTCCCCCGAGCAGCGGACCGAGGGCAGCGCCGAGTGAGAAGCTCGTCGCCCAGACGCCGATAGCGAACGTCCGCTGCTGTGGGTCGAGGAACATGTTCCGGATCAAAGAGAGCGTCGACGGTGCGAGGGTTGCTGCTGCGACACCCAGCAACGCCCGGGAAACGATCAACATCTCGACGCTCGTCGAGAAGGCCGCGAACACGGAGGCGACGCCGAACGCCGCCGCGCCGACCAGGAGCAAGCGACGACGACCGATGCGGTCGCCGAGCGTGCCCATCGTGATCAGGAAGCCGGCGAGGAAGAAGCCGTAGATGTCGGTGATCCAGAGCAGCTCTGTGCTCGAAGGATCGAGATCCGCCGTCAGGGAGGGCACCGCGAGATAGAGCACGGTGAGGTCCATCGAGTAGAGAAGACACGGAAGCGCGATGACCGCGAGCCCGATCCATTCGCGCCGTCCGGCCCGGAACGTGTGTGGGTCGGTCATCCCACCCGTCTCTGCGTCGCTCGGTACATGACGTACCTCTTAGACGGCGCGAGCGGCGCGAACTCAGCGATCGCACCGAGCCGCGGAGTGGCCCGGGACTCCTCTGCCTTCGCCTGACACCGTCTTTGCGAAGTTCCGATGCGAGGCCTGCGCTCGAGTGCCACGCGTTAGTAACCAAGCTCGCGCCCCGCTGAGCGCCGGTGCAATGACCGCGCCGCCACTGTCTGAACGCCGATGGCAGAGTAGGCGCATGGCGACCATGGCCGATCTGGACGAGCTCGCGCTCGCGATGCCGCAGGCCACGAAGGAGGTCTCCGAGGACGGCCGGCCGTCGTACCACGTCCACGGCAAGCTCTTCTGCTTCCACCGCAGCCAGAGGCCGGACGCAGTCGATCCCGAGACCGGCGAACGGATGGCCGACGTGCTCATGTTCCGGGTCGCCGACCTCGACGAGAAGGACCTGATCCTCGCCGACGACCGCGGGATCTACTTCACGACGCCGCACTTCAACGGCTACCCCGCCGTGCTGCTGCGCATCCCCGCCCTCGAGCAGATCGACCGGGAGGAGCTGCGCGACCTGGTCGTCGGAGCCTGGCTCACGCGCGCCCAGAAGCGCGTGGCGAAGGCCTGGCTCGCCGAGAACGAGCCGGAAGACGACTAGAGGATCGCGCGCGGATACGTCTTCGCCGCGACAACGGCGGTGATCACCAGGAACGAGCCGACGACGAGGAAGTCGAGCCACAGCCAGCCGCCGGCCGAGATCCCGAGCAAGAGCTCGCGCATCCCGTGCACCTCGTAGCTGAGCGGGTTCGCATGCGCGACGACCTGGAGCCAGGTCGGCATGATCGCGATCGGGTAGAGCGCGCTCGACGCGAAGAAGAGCGGCATCACGACGAGCTGCCCGATGCCCATGAACCGCTCGCGGGTCCGGACGAGCGAGGCGAGGATCATCGACAGGCACGCGAACCCGCCGGTGCCGAGCAGGAGCAGGACGAACACGCCGACGATGTCGAGAACGTTCCAGCGGATCGAGAGCGCGGTGATCGCCACGACGACGAGGAGCACGAGGCCCTGGGCGAACGCCCGGATCCCGGCCCCGGTGGCTTTGCCGAGGACGATTCCGAGGCGAGGGATCGGCGTCGCGAGCAGTCGCTGGAGCTGGCCGACGTCGCGCTCCCAGATCACGCCCAGCCCGAAGAAGATGGCGACGAAGAGCGCCGCCTGTGCCATCACGCCGGGCACGAGGTACGCCCGGTAGTCGTGGAAGCCGCCGCTCAGGGTCCGGTTGTTCTGGAGCGCCGTCCCGAAGATGAAGAGCCAGAGCAGTGGCTGTACCGAGCGAGTGAAGATGTCGAGGTGGTCGTGCCGCAGCTTGCGGACCTCCGCCCACCCCATCGCCACCGTCCCGTCGCGAAGACGGCCGGTGCCGAGTGCGAGCGGCCTGACGGCGCGCTCAAGCAAGCCGGCTCGTGCGCTTTCGACTCGCACGGACATCGCGGAAGGTCCCCCCTTCCTCCAGCCTGCCGCCGGTCGCCGCGGTGAAGACGTCCTCGAGCGACGCCGCAGCGAACTGCTCGCGCAGCTGATCGGGCGTCCCGAGCGCGGCGATGCGACCGAGATCCATGATCGCGATCCGGTTGCATTGCCGCTCAGCTTCCTCCATCTGGTGCGTCGTCACGAAGATCGTCGTGCCGGCCTCTTCGCGGAGGAGCTCCAACCGGTCCCAGACCACCCGGCGCGCCGTCGGGTCGAGACCGAGGGTCGGCTCGTCCAGGAAGAGCACCTCCGGCTGCTTCAAGAGCGCCGTCCCGATCTCGAGGCGCCGCAGCATCCCGCCCGACAGCGTGCGCCCCAGCCGGTCGAGGAACGTCCCGAGGGCCATCGCCTCGACGACCTGGTCGATCCGGCGGACGCGCTCACGCTTCGGCACTCCCGTCACCCGGCCGTAGAACTCGAGGTTCTCCCGTGCGGTGAGCGCGCCGTCGATGGAGATCGCCTGCGGCACGTAGCCGATCGACTGGCGAACGGCGAGCCCCTCGCTGAGAACGTCGTGCCCCGCCACGAACGCCTGCCCCTCTGTGGGCCGGAGAAGCGTGGTGAGGACGCGAATCGTGGTCGTCTTCCCGGCGCCGTTCGGGCCGAGCAGGCCGAAGACTTCGCCCGCGTCGACGGCGAACGAGACGCCGCCCACCGCCTGGACCTCGCCGAAGCGAACGACTAGCCGGTCGACGACGACGGCCTCGCGAGAGTCTTCGACCGGCGCGAGCTGTGTCACCGGCCAACCAGCTCCTCGCTCCTCGCCCGCAACGCGACCGCGGCCTTCGCGGTCAGGCGAACGAGCTCTTCGCGCTCGCGCTGATTCAGCGCCGCGAGCACGTCGCAGAAGAAGAGCTGCCGCTGCGCCGCGATCGCCTTGACGAGCTCAGCTCCGGCCGGCGTCAGCGTGACCGTCGTCGCCCGCCGGTCGCCGGGCTCGCTCCGCCGCTCGACGACACCGATCTCCTCGAGTCGGTCGACGAGCCTGGTGGCCGTCGCGTCGTCGATGCCCACAGCCGCTGCGAGCTCGCCGACGCGCATGCCGCCCTGGTGCGCGAGCAGGTCGAGAGCCCGCAGCTTGCTCGGGGTCATCTTCCCCGCCACGCCGGGATGGAGCGAGGCGAGGAGCCTGCGGCTTCGAAGGACGGCTCCGAGCTCCAGCCAGCGCTCCGAGAGCTCGTCCGCGAGCGGTTCCAGGTCCTTGCGGGAGATATCTGCACTCTACAGAAGTTGCACGATGCAGATTATTTGTCTCGCGGGCTCGGTTCAGAGGGCCAGCCCGGCCCAGGCCTTTCATAATCGCGGACGTGACGGAGCGCGAGTGGGCCCTGCTTCTTCACCTGATCGGCGTCGTGCTGCTCTTCTCGGGCATGACCGTCGCCGCGGTCGCCCTCGAGTCGGCCCGAAGGCGCGAGCGCGTCGCAGTGATCGCCGCGCTCCTGGCGCTGACGCGCACGGGCGTCCTGCTGGTCGCGGTCGGTGCGCTCGTACTCGTGGGCAGCGGGCTCTGGCTGATCGAGATCTCGGGCGGCTTCTACTCGCTCGGCGACGGGTGGATTGCCGGGGCGCTCGGCTTGCTCGTTCTCGCCTTCGTGCTCGGCGCGCTCGGAGGGCAGCGGCCGAAGCAGGCGCGGCGACTTGCCCTCCGGCTCGCGCGCGAGGGGCAGGAGTCTGCGGAGGAGCCGCTCAGGCTCCTTGACGACACCCGCTCGCGTGCGCTCAACTACGCAGCAGCCATTTCCGTGAGCGCCGCCCTCGTGATCATGGTCTGGAAACCGGGGCTCTAGGGTGAGTCTTCCCGAAGAGCACAGGCCGCTGCTCGTCTCGCGTGGCTGGGTGCAGTCCGCGGCGCTCGTCTTCCTCTTCGGCTTCTTCGTCCTCGGCCTGCTCGCCTACCGGACGTATCAGGCGGAACCACCAATCCCTGTTCGCGTCGTCGACCCTGACGGCCGCCAGGTCTTCACCGGCGCCGACGTGCGGGCCGGCCAGAAGCTCTTCCTCCGCAACGGCCTCATGCAGTACGGGTCGATCTTCGGACACGGGGCGTATCTCGGGCCCGACTACACGGCCGATTACCTGCACCGGGCGGCACTTGCGGTTCGCGACAGCTACGGCGGCGAAGGGTCGGATGTGGCGCGTTCGCGGACGATCGACGACTTCCGCACGAACCGCTACTCGGCGGAGAGCAAGACGCTCGAGATGAGCGCCGCTCAGGCGAACGCGTTCGAGCGTCTTCGCGAGCATTACGCGCAGTTCTTCGGAGTCGACAGCAACGCAAACGGACTGCGTCCTCGGGCGATCACCGATCCCGAGCACATCAGGCAGCTGACGGCCTACTTCGCCTGGTCGGCCTGGGCAGCGTCGGCCGAGCGACCCGGACACAACTACACCTACACGAACAACTGGCCACCGGAGCCGCTCGTCGACAACAAGCCGACCGCGAACGTGATCGTTTGGAGCGTGCTCTCGCTGGTCGCACTGCTCGGCGGGATCGGAATCCTGTTCGGCGCGTTCGGCCGGTGGGACTTCCTCGGGTGGCACGGTCGGGAGCAGGCCGCACTCTCCTTCCGCACTCCGGGCGATGTCGCGCTCACGCCGGCGCAGCGAGCGACGGCCTGGTTCTTCTTCGTCATGGCCGCGCTCTTCCTCGTCCAGACCCTCGTCGGAGCGGCCTCGCAGCACTACCGCGCGGAGCTGGCCGACTTCTTCGGCATCAACCTCGCAGCGTGGTTCCCCTTCAATCTCATGCGCACCTGGCACGTCCAGCTTGCGATCTTCTTCGTGGCCACGTCGTACGTCGCGGCAGGCATCTTCCTCGCGCCGATGATCGCCCGCCGCGAACCACGCGGGCAGCATTTGCTCGCATTCGGTTTGCTCGGCGCGCTTGTGCTCGTCGTCGGCGGGAGCATGCTCGGCGAGCTGGCCGGTATCCACGGCTGGACGAGCGGGATCGCCGAGTGGTTCGGGAACCAGGGCTTCGAGTACCTCGACCTCGGGCGCTTTTGGCAGATCCTGCTCTCGATCGGGATCTTCGCCTGGGTCTTCATGCTCTGGCGCGTGCTCCGAACGCGGCTCCGCGTCGAGCACAAGGGCAACATGCCGTGGCTTTTCTTCTTCGCCGCGCTCGCAATCCCCGTCTTCTACGCCGTCGGCCTGCTCGCCCGGGACGACTCGACGTTCACGACCGCCGACTTCTGGCGCTTCTGGGTCGTCCACCTCTGGGTCGAGGATTTCCTCGAGCTCTTCACGACGGTGATGGTCGCCTACATCTTCGTCCTGCTTGGCGTCGTCCGCGAGCGTGTCGCCCTGATCGTGGTCTATCTCGACATCGTCCTCTACTCGTTGGGTGGGGTGATCGGGACGATGCACCACCTCTACTTCTCGGGCGCGCCGGCGGAGCACATGGCTCTCGGAGCGTTCTTCTCGGCGGCCGAGGTGATCCCACTCACGTTCCTGACCGTCGAGGCATGGAGCTTCCTCCAGCTCGGCGCACGCCAGGAGTCGCGTTCGGCCACGCCCTTCCCGCACCGGTGGGCAGTCATGTTCCTGGTCGCCGTCGGCTTCTGGAACTTCCTCGGTGCGGGCATCTTCGGCTTCCTCATCAATCTCCCGATCGTCTCGTACTACGAGATCGGGACCGCATTGACCGCGAACCACGGCCACGCAGCGATGATGGGCGTCTACGGCATGCTCGCGGTCGGGCTGGCTCTCTTCTGCCTCCGCTACCTCATCCCCGAAGACCGCTGGCCGGACGGAGCCGCGCGCCTGAGCTTCTGGTCGCTGAACATCGGCCTCGCGTGGATGTCGTTCGCGACGCTGTTCCCGCTCGGGATGCTGCAGCTCTACGAGTCCGTGAACACCGGCTACTTCGAAGCCCGGACGCTCGACTTCCTCACCAACGACACGAACACCCTTTTCGAGTGGATGCGGCTTCCCGGTGACGCCGTCTTCATTGCCGGCGGCGTGCTGCCGCTCCTCTACATCACCTGGCTCGGCGTCCGGCACACCGTCACCCAGGTCACGCTCGAAGAACCACGTGACATCCTCTTCACCGAGATCACAGAGCCCGCTCCGGAGATGCGGTCGTGAGCGGGCTCGACGCCGAAGTCCTGCTGGCTTCCGGCTACGCAGTCTTCCTGCTCGCGACCGCCGCCGGCCTCGATCTGCTCGCCCAGCACTCCTACAGACGGAGCGAGCGCTACCGCACCGCCGGCTTCCGATACCACGCGCACCTCGACGCCTGGGAATGTCCCGAAGGGCAGCATCTGTGGTTGCACGAGCACGATCGAGAACGCCGCGCTCTTCGCTATCGGGGGAAGCCGCACGTCTGCAACGCGTGTCCGGCGAAGCCCGGCTGCACCGATTCCGACGAAGGCCGCGAGATCGTCCGCTCACTCGACTCGTGGGCACGATCGGAAGCCGGCCGCTTCCATCGCGTGCTCTCGATGACGCTGGTCCTGCTCGCGGTCCTTCTGCTCTCCGCCGAGCTCGTCCGGCACCGTGATCCGAGTGAGCTGCTGTTGCTGAGTCTCCTCCTCGTCGCCTCGCTCGCGGCCGGCCGGCGCCTCGCGCGGGAATGGCTGACGGCGCCGCCGACGTTCCAGCTCGAAGGCACGTACATGCAGAGCTCCGGCGACCGGGCGAGCTCCTCGTCCGGCGTCTAGCCGCGATCCGTTACAGAAAGTTCACCTATCCGGGGGAGGACAACTCGGGCCTTCCAGCTAGGATCCGACGCTTCACCAACAGGCCAGGGCTGCGCCGTCCTCACGTCTTGCGCGGCCCGACCGTCGCTTTCCTCCATGCCGAACCCCTTCCGCAGCCCTCTGCTGGCGCTGGCCATTGCCGCGCTCGCTCTTACGTGCACGACAGCTTCCGCGCGGAGCGATCGCAGCGCGGCACCGAAACCGGCGCACGCTCCTCGGGCCATGCCCGTCCTGACGAAAAAGGAGCCGCGGCCCAAGCGGCACACGCGGAAGCGGCGCAAGCGCACCCTCGGCGAGCGGGCCGCGGGGATCGCCCTTCGGGCCGTGGGCGTGCCGTACCGCTGGGGCGGCACCTCGCCCGGCAGCGGGTTCGACTGCTCGGGGCTCGTGTACTGGGCGTACGGAAAGGTGGGAGTCGACGTCCCACACAGCTCGTATGCGCTCGCGGAGATCGGCCGGCGAATCGGGAGGTCGCATCTCAAGCCCGGAGACGTGCTCTTCTTCAGCGGCTACGGCCACGTCGGCCTCTACGTCGGCCGGAACCGGATGGTGCATTCGCCGCGCTCGGGCAGGTCGGTCGAGGTCGTGCGATTAGCAGGCTCGCACTACGGCAGCCGGCTGGTCTTGGCCCGGCGCGTCACTCGCTAGCGGGAGCCGAGAGCTCGAACGTCATGCCCTCGCGCGCGAGGATCGGCGGCGCGTCGCGCTCCCCGCTGAGCGACGCCGCCTCGACCTCGAGCCGCTCCAGCGTCCTGTCCGGATGGACGGGATCATGGTGGAACAGGACGAGGCGCCGCGCGCCGACCACGCGCGCATAGGCGACCGCGGTTTCGACGCTCGAATGACCCCAGCCGACACGCTGGGCGTACTCGGCGTCGAAGTACTGGGAGTCGTGGAAGAGCAGGTCGGCGTCCTCGGCGATCGACGCCCCGGAGATCCAGTCCCGCGATCGCTCCTGGAACTGCCCCGTCAGCGCCGGCTCGTGATCGGGCATGTAGGCGAACGTCGCACCGTCGGCCTCGATCCGGAAGCCCACCGTCGGCCCTGGATGCATGACGAGCCCGGAAGAGATCTTCGCCCCCTCGATCGTCCAGGGGCTCTTCGGGACGTCGTGGAACGTGAGCCGCGCCGGGATCTCGCGGAGGTCGATCGGGAAGAGCGGCGGCGAGAACGAGCGCCTGATCCGCTCGCGCAGCGACTGCACCGGCGAGCGCGGCCCCCAGAGGTCGATCGTCACACCCGGGTCGAACAGGGGCGCAAAGAAGCGAAGCCCTTCAAGGTGGTCGAGGTGCAGGTGTGTGAGCAGCAGGTGGATGCGGCGCGTGCCGCGGTCCTGCAACGCGTTGCCCAGCTCCCGGATCCCGGTTCCGGCGTCGAGCACGAAGACGGCTCCGTTGTCGAGCGACACCTCGACGCAAGACGTGTTCCCGCCGCAGCCCGCGGTGTCGGGGCCCGGAGCCGGAATCGAACCGCGACACCCCCAGATCGTCACGCGCATCGCTACTCCCGCCAGAAGATGACCATGGCACCGACGAATTCGTCCGCGTGCGCGAAGAGCGGGAGGCCGGTGACCGACACCTGGCGCTCGACGCCGTCCCTGCTCGTGATCAACAGGCGCTCGTGTGCCGCCCGGCGCTCGTCGAGGGCGATCCGCGCCGGCAGGTCTTCTTGCGGGCGCGGCTCGCCTTCGGGCGTCCGCGGAGCAAAGCTCGCTCCCAGATCGTCGATGTCGACCTCGCCCATCTCGGCGAAGGGAATCCCGAGCACCGCTTCCGCAGCCTCGTTGTAGAAGACCGCCCGTCCGACCTCGTCGGCGATCAGCGTCGGCGTCGCGAGGTTCGAAGCCAGCTCGCGGGCCAGGATCAGGATCAGATGCTTCTGCGGCACGGTAGTCAGGTTCAAGCGTAAGCCCCGGCGGGTATCTTCGGAAAGAGTCTGGCCTCCTACCTGGGGAGAAAGCGGTGGCGGCAGTGACGTTCAGTGACGTCGGCAAGGTCTATGCCGACGGCACCCGTGCCGTGAGCGACATGGACCTCGAGGTCGACGACGGCGAGTTCATGGTCCTGGTCGGCCCCTCCGGCTGTGGCAAGACGACGGCCCTGCGCATGGTCGCCGGGCTCGAGAAGATCAGCGAGGGCGCGATCAAGATCGGCGACCGCGTCGTCAACAACGTGCCCGCTCGCGACCGCGACATCGCCATGGTCTTCCAGAGCTACGCGCTCTACCCGCACCTGACGGTGTACGAGAACATCGCCTTCGGGCTGCGGCTGCGGCGCACGCCGAAGGGCGAGATCGACAAGCGAGTCCGGAACGCTGCTCGCGTCCTCGCGCTCGAGGAGTTCCTCGGCCGGAAGCCTCGCGCCCTCTCCGGCGGCCAGCGCCAGCGCGTCGCGATGGGTCGCGCGATCGTCCGCGAGCCGGCGGCATTCCTCATGGACGAGCCCCTGTCGAACCTCGACGCCAAGCTCAGGGTGCACATGCGCGCCGAGATCGCCAGTCTTCAGACGCAACTCGGCGTGACGACGATCTACGTCACGCACGACCAGGTCGAGGCGATGACGATGGGCGACCGGGTCGCCGTCATGCGCAAGGGCGAGCTCCAGCAGGTCGCGCCCCCGCAGGAGCTCTACGAGCGGCCGGTGAACCTCTTCGTGGGCGGATTCATCGGCTCGCCGGCGATGAACATGGTCGAGGCGACGATCGAGCGCAACGACGGCTCCTACGTCGCGAAGCTCGGGAGCCAGTCGCTCACGCTCGGCGAGGAGGTCGCCAAGTCTCGCCCCTCGCTCGAGAAGTACGCAGGCAAGCAGGTCGTGCTCGGCATCCGCCCGGAGAGCCTCGAGGACGCGAGCCTCGCGCCGGAAATCCCCGAAGACCGGCACATCAAGGGGGTCGTCGTCCTCCGCGAGCCGCTCGGCTCGGAGATCGTCGCGCACTTCGAGGTCGACGCTCCGCCGGCGCTGACGGAGGACGTCCGCGAGCTGGCCCGCGATGTGGGGCAGGAAAGCAAGGTTCAGGCATCGTCGGAGGACGAGGCCAAGTCGGTCATGGTCGGCCGATTCGGGCCTCGCTCACGCGTCAAGAACGGCGACGTCGTCGACGTGGCCGTCGACACGAACGGCGTGCACCTCTTCGACACCGAAAGCGGCGAGGGCATCTATGCGTAGCTGGAAACAACCGGAAGGAGCTCAGCGAATGAGATACGGATCAGTCTTGGCGACGCTTGCAGCCGTGTTGGCCTTTGCGGCGGCCGGCTGCGGCGGCGACGACAACGGCGGAGGGGGCGCCGAGGGGAACGAGGACGTCTCGGGCTCGATCTCGACGATGGCGATCTGGGCCGGAGAGGAGCAGAAGTCCTTCCAGGCCGTCATCGACGCCTTCAAGGAGAAATACCCGAACGTCGACGTGAAGTACACGTCGGGAGGCGACAACCTCGCTCCGCTGCTCACGACAGCTGTGGAGGGAGGCAATCCGCCGGACCTCGCGGCGATCGGCCAGCCGGGCCTGATGGCCGACTTCGCAAAGCAGAACGCGATCAAACCGATCGACGATCTGCGAGACCAGATCGTCGACGCCTTCGGAGAGGACGTTGCGGACGCGGGCTCGGTCGATGGCACGCAATACGGGGTCATGTACAAGGGCGCCAACAAGTCGACGGTCTGGTACAACGTCGCCGATTTCGAGGAGGCAGGCGTCGAGCCCCCGGAGACCTGGGATGAGTTCGTCAACGCCCGGGACACGCTCAACGCCGCAGGCATCACGCCCTTCTCGGTCGGCGTGGACGTCGGCTGGCCGATCTCCGACATCTTCGAGAACGTCTACATCCGCACCGCGGGCCCGGAGAAGTACGACCAGCTCGCAAAGCACGAGATCCCGTGGACCGACCAGTCGGTCAAGGATGCCCTGAACCAGATGAAGGAGATCGTCGGGAAGTCGGAGTACATGGCCGGCGGTACCGACGGGGCGCTCCAGACGGAGATGCCGGACTCGGTCGCCAAGGTGTTCACGGAGAACCCGGACGCGTCAATGGTCGTCATCGGCGACTTCGCCCCGGGCCAGACCGAGACGACGCTCCAGCCCGAGTCTGGCTACAACGTGTTCACCTTCCCGTCGATTCAGGGCTCCGACCCGTCGGTCGTCGGCGGAGGCGACTTGTTCGTCAAGTTCAAGGACAGTCCGGCGGCGGACGCGTTCCTCGAATATCTGACGACGACCGAGGCCGCCGAGGTGTGGGCGAAGCGCGGTGGGTTCTCGTCTCCGAACAAGAACCTCGACGTCAGCGTCTATCCCGACGAGATCACACGGACGACGGCCGGCGCGCTCGCCGAGGCGGAGACCTTCCGCTTCGACCTCTCCGACTTGCAGCCGGCGGCGTTCGGCGGCACACCGGGTCAGGGCCTGTTCAAGTCCTTCTCGGACTTCGTCGCGAATCCGAACAACGTCGACCAGATCACTCAGCAGATGGAGGCCGCCGCCAAGAAGGCCTACGCGAACGAATGACGGTCGACACGCAGACGGCAGAGGCCCCGCCAGGGGGGCCTCTGCCCGGGGCTGAGCGCCAGAGCCTCTGGCAGCGGTACGGGGTCGCCGCTGCCTTCCTGGCGCCTGCGCTCTTGTTCCTCGGGCTGTGGATCGTCTATCCGTCGATCCGGACGATCATCAGGAGCCTCTACGACCGCGAGGGCGACAGTTTCGTCGGGCTCGACAACTACGAGACGCTGTTCACCGACGAGACGCTGAAGACGGCGATCAAGAACAACTTCCTCTGGCTCCTCGTCGTGCCGGCGCTCGTCACGGTGATCGGGCTCGTCTTCGCGGTCCTCCTGGAACGCGTGCGGTTCTCAACGGCGTTCAAAGTCGCCGTCTTCATGCCGATGGCGATCTCGCTGTTCGCGGCCGGGGTGATCTGGCGGCTGATGTACGAGAAGGATCCGGACCAGGGGACCGTGAACGCCTCGATCGCCGTCGTCAAGGATGCGGTCTCGCCCTCGGGAGTGCTGTCCAACGCACGCCCCTCGACCGAAGCGCTCCAGGGAGGGCCGGAGGGAGGGCTCGAGCTGAAGACGCCGATCGAGCCCGGCGACGTTGCGCAGATGGGGCTGACGGCGATCCGCGAGTCCGACGTCCCGGAGGGAGCCGAGCAGGCGGTCGTCCCGGAGTCCCTGTCGGGTGGGATCACGGGGGTCGTCTGGCGAGACTTCAAGCCCGGCGGCGGGACGCCGGGCAGGCTCGAGGAGGGTGAGCTCGGGCTCCCGGGTGTGACCGTCGAGCTGCGTGACGAAGGCGGGGGGACCGTCGCCAAGACGACGACCGAGGCGAACGGCACGTTCGAGTTCGAGGACGTCGAGTCGGGCACCTACCGCTCCGCGATCGGGCCGGACACCTTCGAGAAGCCCTACGAGGGCGTGACCTGGCTCGGCCCGGACCTGATCCTGCCCGCGATGATGATGGCGTACACGTGGGTCTGGGCCGGGTTCGCCATGGTCGTGATCGCGGCGGGGCTGGCCGCCATCCCACGCGACCTGCTCGAGGCTGCGCGGACCGACGGCGCGAGCGAATGGCAGGTGTTCCGGCGCATCACGGTGCCGCTGCTGGCTCCCGTCCTGACCGTGGTGTTCATCACGATGCTCATCTACGTCCTGAAGATCTTCGACATCGTGATCGCGATCGCTCCGGGCTCCGTCCAGGACGAAGCGAACGTGATCGCGCTCGCGATGTGGCGCACGTCGTTCGGTGGGAACAACTTCGGGCTCGGGGCGGCGATCGCGGTCTTCCTGTTCCTCCTCGTGATCCCGATCCTGCTGCTCAACATCCGCCGCTTCCGGAGGGAGCTGTAGTGGCTACGAGAGCCGAAACGCAACCCGTCGTCCTCGAGGAGCCTGTCGCGACGAGGATCGTCCGCTTCCTCGCGCGCACGCCCGTGTACCTGATCATCGCGTTCGTCGGCGTCCTCTGGCTCGTCCCGACGATCGGCCTGTTCCTCACCTCGGTGATCGACCCGGCGGAGATTGGACGGATCGGCTGGTGGGAGATTCTCTCCAAGCCGAGCGAGGCGACCTTAGAGAACTACCGCGAGATCTTCGACAACGAGCAGATCACGTCCTCGATCGTGACGACGCTCTGGGTCGCGCTCGGCGGGACGATCCTCCCGATCATCGTGGCGGCGCTCGCCGCGTACGCCTTCGCCTGGCTGGAGTTCCCCGGTCGCGACTGGCTCTTCCTCGGCGTCGTCGCGCTGCTCGTCGTCCCCATCCAGATGGCGCTGATCCCGATCTTCTCGCTCTACAACGACCTCGGGATCTTCGACTCGGTGCTCGGGCTGATCCTCTTCCACACGGCGTTCGCGCTGCCGTTCGCGATCTTTCTGCTCAGGAACTTCTTCATCGGGATCCCCCGGGACCTGCTCGAGGCAGCGCGGATCGACGGGGCGTCCGAGCTCCGCATCTTCGTGCGGGTGATCCTGCCGCTGGGCCTGCCCGCGATCGCGTCGCTCGCGATCTTCCAGTTCCTCTGGGTCTGGAACGACCTCCTCGTCGCGCTGACGTTCGGGCGCGACACCCAGGTGATCACGGTGGCGATCTTCTCGCAGATGCGCCAGTTCAGCGCCAACATCGAGCTGATCGCACCGGCCGCGTTCGTGTCGCTCGCGATCCCGCTCGTCGTCTTCTTCGCGTTCCAGCGCTATTTCGTCCAGGGCCTGCTCGCCGGCTCCGTGAAGTAGCTACGGGTCGGTCGCGAGCCGCGAGTAGACGGCGACGTCCGCTCGCTCGCCGTGCTTGAAGTGCACGGAGCGGAGGACTCCCTCGCGGACGAATCCGGCCCGGTCGGCGACCTTCACCGACGGGACGTTGTCGACGTCGATCCGAAGCTCGACCCGCTCCATTCCGAGCTCGTCGAAGGCCCAGGTCGTCAACAGCCGAAGCGCCCGGACAGCGACTCCCCGCCCCCGCGCCCGCGGAGCGACGATGTAGCCCGCCTCCGCCTGTCGCCCTTCCAGGTCGACCCTGACCAGCGCCGCCATCCCGAGGAACTCGCCGCTCGTCTCGTCCACGACTGCGAAGCCGGCCTGCGTGCCGTCAACCTGCTCGTACCGCCCGAGCCAAGTCCGCTCGTAGCCTTCCTGCCACGGCGTGGGGACGTACGTAAACCGCTGCACGTCGGCGTCTCGCCCCAAATCGGCGAGACCGTCGAGGTGCGTGGAAGCCAGTGGCTCGAGCCGAACGGTGCCGTCCCGCACGAGGATCGAGGCTATCGGTATGTTCGCTTTCGACCAGACGGGAACAGCGATCAGGGAGTGCCGATGCGACTCGAGGGAATCCACCACGTCACGGCGATCACCGGCGACGCGCCCGGGAACGTCGATTTCTACGTGCGCGTGCTCGGGCTGCGGCTCGTGAAGAAGACGGTCAACCAGGACGACCCGACCGTCTACCACCTCTTCTACGCGGACGAGCGCGGGTCGGCGGGCTCCGACATCACGTTCTTCGAGTACCCCGGTGCGAGGCGCGGACGCGCAGGCGCCGGCATGGTGCACCGCGTCGTCTTCCGTGTCGCGTCGGAGGAGGCGCTCGACTTCTGGGAGAAGCGCCTGCGCACCGAGGACGTTCCCGTCTCGCGGAGCGAGGGCCGGCTGACGTTCTCGGATCCCGAAGGCCTCGGCCTCGAGCTTGCAGTCGTCGAGACTGCCGACGAGCCGCTGACCGCCGAGCATCCCGAGATTCCCACCCAGCACCGCATCCAGGGCTTCGACAGCGTGCGCGCCTACACACAGGACCCGGAGGCGAGCCGAGAGCTCCTCGAAGGGGCGCTCGAGTTCGAGAGCCGGGGCGACGACGGTTTCGAGGTGCGGGGTGAGAGCCGCGGCGGGACCTACGTCTACGACCGGCACGACGAGCGCGGCATCGCAGGCGCCGGCACCGTCCATCACGTCGCGTGGGCCTCGACCCCCGAGGAGCACGAGGCCTGGCGACAGCGAGTGCTCGACGCAGGCGGCTCGCCGACGCCCGTCATCGACCGCTTCTACTTCAAGTCGATCTACTTCCGCGAGCCGAGCGGCGTCCTGTTCGAGATCGCGACCATCGGCCCGGGGTTCACGACCGACGAGCCGCTCGAGAGTCTCGGCGAGCGCCTCTCGCTGCCGCCGGACTTCGAGCATCTCCGCGAGCAGGTCGAGCCGGTGTTGACGCCGATCACGAATCCGCGGGAGACCTGGGCGGCGCGCTGAGCCTCGCCCATCGCACCCGGCCCGCCGAGGGCGACCCCGACGGCGCGCTCGTCCTCTTCCATGGACGCGGCACCGACGAGAACGACCTCTTCCCGCTCCTTGACGCGCTCGATCCGGAGCGCCGCCTCGTGGGCGTCACGCCTCGCGGGCCGCTCTCGCTCCCGCCGGGCGGCGCGCACTGGTACGAGCTCGGGGAGCTCGGCTACCCGCCTCCGGACAGCTTCCTGCCCACATACGAGGCCGCATCCGAGTTCCTCGACGAGCTCGCGGCGCAGACGGGCATCCCACCGGAGCGAACCGTGCTCGGCGGGTTCTCGCAGGGCTCGATGATGAGCTACGCGCTGGGCCTCGGCGCCGGTCGCACCCGACCGGCCGGGATCATCGCGCTGAGCGGATTCTTTCCCGAGGTTGAGGGCCTCGCCGTCGACCTCGAGCGCCCGCTGCCGCCGGTCGCGATCGGCCACGGCGCGTACGACCCGATCATCGGCGTGGAGTGGGGCCGGCAGGCGCGGGACCTGCTGCAGCAGGCGGGCGCAGACGTGCTCTACCGCGAGTACCCGCTTCCCCACGCCGTCGACCCGTCGTTCCTCATGGAGCTCAGGCCCTGGCTCCAGAGCGCAATCTCCGCTCCAACCGAAGCGGGCTAGTTCGCCGTCGGGTAGTACGGGGCGTCTTCGGGACGGCGGTGCGGCCAGTACCGAATCTTGTCCCTGCGGACCCGCACCGTCGGCCCGACGGGCGGAGCGGTGAGGTCGAAGGTCGCCTGCGCCATCCGCTGGTAGCAGTTGGTGTTCGTCGGGTAGCAGGAAACTCTTCCCGGCGGTGGTTTCGCGTACGTGAAGACGGCGTGCGCCTTGCCGTCGCCCGTGAACGAGGTCGACGTGTAGTCGCCGACCATCAGCCCCTGGTTCGTGTTGGCGATCCACTGCGGGTTCATCGGCCCGGATACTTGTGTCGGGGTGCTCCACGTCTGGCCGCCGTCGAGTGAGGAGACGAAGCCGAACGTCAGCTGGCATTCGTTGATGGCGCAGTTGGCGACCGGGTAGTAGTAGTACCCGAGGCCGAGATGGGCGCCGCTGCCCGAGGTCGCTCTGTCCGCTCCGATGCCCGCCAGGAAGTGGTCGACGGTGCTGTTGACCGGGTCGATCGGGATCCGGGTCTTCGGGGTCCAGGTCTGTCCGTCGGTGGAGGTGCTCATGACGATGTCGTTCGACGAGCAGCTCGCTCGAAACTGGCAGTCGTGCCAGACGACGTAGACCCTTCCGGCTCCGTCCACCTCAGCCGAAGGCAGCGGCGGATCGCGCATTCCGACCACGCTGTGCATCGTCTGGCTCGCGACGAAGACGTTCTGCCCCCAACTCTGTCCGCCGTTCGTCGAGCGGAAGGCGTAGATGGCTCCGTAGTTCGCCGTGTACGGGACGACCACCGTGCCGTCCGGCTGGACGACGGGCTGCCCTCCGAGACCCGACACCGACCCGGGAATCGACATGACGGGACCCCACGTGGCCCCACCGTCCGCGGACGTGACCATCCGCATCGCGTTCCCCAGGCCGTTGTCGTCCCACTGCGCGTAGCAGTTGCCGTAGTGCGGGCTCGAGACCCACGTGTCACAGGCGATCCACGTCTTGTCCCAGAAGGTCCCCGGGGACTGGGCGGCGGTGACCGGGTTCGACCAGGTCAGGCCGCCGTCGGTGGAGCGGTTGACGAGCAGCACGAAGCCGAGCCCGCTCGAGTTGATGCCGAGGCCGAGGGCGAGCCAGACATTGTGCTCGGGGTCGTAGGCGACCGACGGATCACTGATGCGAGGCCACGGCCCGGGCGGGTCGGCATTGACCGTCGTGCCGGGCAGCCCACCGGTCACCCAGGTGCGGCCGCCGTCCCGCGAGGTCGAGAAGACGTTGTTGCTCGCGCCGCCCCCCGAGAAGTTGCGGCCCGATTGCGACGTCGTCACGATCGTCTGCCCGAACGCGAAGGAGTCCGGCTCGACCTGCGTCTTGTGCTGCGGCCCCACGTTCGTGTACGGGTCCTCGCTGACGGGAGTCGGAAGCACGCTCCCGGCGGAAATCGCCGACACGAAGAGCAGCCCGAGCGCCGCTGCAACGGCAATCGTCGGCAGGCCTCTTTCCCTCAGCCCTCTCTCCCCCACGGTTGGCCCGATCTTAATCCCT
>DASTYD010000170.1:0-8246 GCA_035765175.1 Gaiellaceae bacterium | reverse complement strand
GACTTGAAGAAGTAGTCCTCGGGGTCGTGGAACCCGTACTTGTACTCGGTCTTGATTCCGCCGACGACTTCGGTCTCGGTGAGAGCCACTAGGCCTCGTCCTCTCCTTCTCCGGTGCCTGACTTCAGTCTGGCTCCGGCGTACTCGACATCAGGCATGAACGCCTCGTACCCATCGGCCTCGAGCTTATGGGCGAGCTCCGGCCCGCCTTCCTCCACGATACGCCCGTCGACGAAGACGTGCACGAAATCGGGCTCCACGTGATTCAGGATCCGCTGGTAATGCGTGATGATCAGCGCGCCGGTGTTCGGGCCGACGAGCTCCTTCACACCCGTCGCGACGATCTTGAGGGCGTCGATGTCGAGGCCCGAGTCCGTCTCGTCGAGCACCGCGATGCGCGGCTTGAGCATCGCCATCTGGAGGATCTCGACTCGCTTCTTCTCGCCGCCTGAGAACCCGTCGTTGAGGTAGCGCTGCGCGAGCTCCCGCGGAATCTTCAAGTGCTCCATCGCGGCGAGCATGTCCTTGCGGAACTCCTTGATCGGCACCGGGTCTTCCTCGCCGCCCGCGCGCGCCTTGCGAATCGCGTTGATCGCGGAGCGCAGGAAGCTGGTCACGGTCACGCCGGGCACCGCATGCGGGTACTGGAACGCGAGGAAGAGGCCCAGCTGCGCGCGTTCGTCGGCGCCGAGCTCCGTGATGTCCTGGCCGTCGAAGAGCGCCTCGCCGCCGGTGATCTCGTAGGCCGGGTGGCCCATGAGCGCGTACGCGAGCGACGACTTGCCGGAACCGTTTGGGCCCATCAGTGCGTGAATCTCGCCAGGGCTGACCGAGAGATCGACTCCCTTGACGATCTCGGTGCCGTCCTCGAGCGAGACATGGAGGTCCCTGAGCTCTAGAAGTGCCACTTTGTGCGGTCCAAATCCCTTTCCGGAAGCGGGTTTTTGCTTCGCTATGTGCCATGGTAGCTAACCCGTTCTCGACAGCCTTGGGTGCTACCCTTCGCGTATGCCCGGAAACATCGGCTGGCAGGGGCTCGTGATCATCCTGATCGTGTTGCTCGTGATCTTCGGCCCGAAGCGGCTGCCCGAGATGGGTCGCTCGATCGGCCGCGGCATGCGCGAGTTCAAGGAGTCGGTCACCGGCAAGGACGACGACGACCAGCCGCGCGAGATCCCGCCGGCCGCCGAGGACGAGACCGTCCCGGCCCCGCCGCCTCGCGAACGCGACTCAGTCTCCTAGGCCATGGCCCGGCTACCGCGGCGCCTCGCCCACGGTGAGGAAGCCTCGCTCGTCGAGCACCTCACGGAGCTCCGCACCCGGCTGATCATCTCCCTCGGCGCGGTCGCGTTCTTCTTCATCTTCACGTACTGGCAGAGGGAGACGATCATCGGCTGGCTGTCGGCGCCCCTCCCCGACGGCATGGAGCCGATCACACTCAGCCCGGCCGAGCCGTTCACGACCTCGTTCAACGTCGCCTTCTACGCGGCTGTCGCGCTCGCGATCCCGGTCCTCGTGTGGCAGGCCTGGGGGTTCCTCGCCCCTGCCTTCGAGGCGGGGCAGCAGCGCGTCGTCGTGCGCCTGATCCTCGTCGCGACGCTCCTGCTCGCCGCGGGGATGTCCTTCGCGTACTGGGTCGTGCTTCCGAACGCGGTGCCGTTCCTCCTCGAATACGACTCGGAGCTGTACAACGCCCAGGTTCGCGCGCGCGAGTACTACTCGTTCGCGGCGATCACGATCCTCGGCTGCGGCGTGCTCTTCGAGCTGCCGATCTTCATCCTCGGGCTCGTGCGTCTCGGCATCGTCTCGGCCGCGCAGCTGCGAAGCAACCGACGCATCGGCGTCGGCCTCTGCATCATCGCCGTGGTGCTCTTGCCCGGCGTCGACTTCGTCTCGATGGCTCTCCAGGCGCTGCCGATCCTCATTCTCTTCGAGGGGTCGATCTGGACGGCAGCCTTCTTCGAGCGCCGCTGGTCGCAGGCCGGTGTGCTGCCCGAGCCGGTGACGGGCACCGGCGACAGTTGACGTACCCGAAGATCGAGCTCCACGTCCACCTAGAGGGGACGGTCCGGCCGGAGACGCTGCTCGAGATCGCGAAGCGCAACGACTACGCCCTGCCCGCCGACCACGTCGAGGGCCTGGCCGAGCTCTACGAGTACCGCGACTTCGAGCACTTCATCGAGATCTGGATCCTGACGACGAACGCGCTGCGGACGCGTGACGACTTCCGCCAGGTCGTGGTCGACTACGCGGCCGAGGCCGCAGCCCACGGCGCGGTCTACGTCGAAGCGATCTTCTCGCCGGCCGAGCGCATCTCCCGCGGCGTTCGGTGGGACGAGATCTTCGCCGGCTATTGCGAGGGCGCGCAGGAGGCAGAGGAGCTGCACGGCGTCACCGTCCGCCTGACCCCCGACATCTACCGCGGCGCGAGCGCTGAGCAGGCCGAGGAGGTCGTCCGCCACTCGGCCGCATACCGGGAGCGCGGCGTCGTCGGCCTCGGGCTCGGCGGGCTCGAGGCTCAGTATCCGCCGGAGCCGTATGCCGACGTCTTCGCGCTCGCGAAGTCCGAGGGGCTCGGCTCGGTCCCTCACGCGGGCGAGGTCGCGGGGCCGGCTTCGATCCGCGGCGCGCTCGACGCCCTGAGAGCTGATCGCATCAGACACGGCTTCCGCGCAATCGAGGACGACGCCCTCGTCGCCGAGCTGGCCGAGCGCGGGACCGTGCTCGACATCACGCCGGTCTCGAACGTACGAACGGGCGCCGTCGGCTCGCTCGAGGAGCATCCGTTGCCGCGGCTCGTGGAGGCGGGCGTTCGCTGCTCGATCGCGACCGACGACCCGGCGATGTTCGACACCGACCTCACGCGCGAGTACTCGGCGGCCGCGTCACTCGGGATCGATCCGCGCTCGGCGTACGAGGCCGGTGTTGCCGGAGCGCTCTGCGACGAGGCCACCCGCGAGCGCCTTCGCGCCGTCGGCGATGCGTTCGATTGGGCCCAAATCTCGGAAGCCGAGCTAGTCTAGGAACGTGGCTAGATCCGGCGCCCGCAGAAAACCACGCCCGACCACGAGACCGCACCGCGGCAGCGGCACCGTGCGCGCCGCTCCGCGGCACGAGTACAGCGTCGCCGAGGACGCAATGTTCTTCCCGCGCCTGCGCCGTCAAGCGAAGTGGATGTTCGTCTTCCTCGCGCTCGTCTTCGCCGTGGGCTTCGTCGGCTTCGGCGTCGGGTCCGGAGGCAGCGGGCTCGATGCGCTCTGGAGCAACGTCAACGGAACCTCGGGCGGCCCGTCGGTCGACAGTGCGAAGGACAAGATCGAGAACGGCGACCTCGCCGCCTACAAGGACCTCGCCGAGGCCTACCGGACCGAGGGGAAGACGGACGAGGCGATCGCGGCAGGCGAGTCGTATGTCAGGGCGAAGCCGACCGACTACCCGTTCATGCGGGCGCTCGCGAGCGACTACGAAGGCAAGGCGGCGAGGCAGCGCGACGAGGCTGCCGTCATCCAGGAGGAGCTCACCAACTCGACCGGAACGACGTTCGCCGTCGCGCCCGACAGCCTGCTGGGCCGCGCACTCGGAACAGGTCGCATCGACCGTGAGCTGACCACGGACGCGAACAGGAAGCTGACGGAGCTCTACGGCGGCATCGAATCCGCGTACAGCCGCGCATCGACGCTCTATCAGCGTGTCGCGAGGGTCGAGAAGGACGACGTGCTCCTGCAGATGCTGCTCGCGCAGTCCGCCTACCAGGCGCGCAAGAACGGCGTCGCGATCAAGGCGTCCCAGCGCGTGTGCAAGCTGGCCCCCGGCAGCCCCGATTGCACCCAGGCCAAGAACCTGATCGCACAGATCCGCGCGCAGCAGGTCTCTGCGGCTCCCTCCACTGGTTAGACTCCGCCCCAGGTGGGAGGGCCGGTGAACTTCGACGTCAAAACGGAAAAGGTCGACGAGTCGACGTACGTGATCGCGCTTGCGGGCGAGGTGGACCTGTACACCGCGCCTGAGTTCAAGCAACAGCTTCTGAACGTGATCGGCGAGGGTGGCAAGGACGTCGTCGTCGACTTCTCGGACACGACGTTCATCGACTCCACGACCCTCGGCGTGCTGGTCGGCGGCGTGAAGCGCCTGCGCGCACAGGACGGGCGCCTGTCACTCGTCTGCAGCGACCGGAATATCAGGAAGATCTTCGAGATCACCGGGCTCGACCGGGTCTTCACGATCTACCCCACCCGCGACGAGGCGCTCGCGAAGACGGGCGCTTCCACGTAGGTTGCGGGCACTCCGCGGCGCTCTCCTCGTAGCGCTGATCCTCGCCTTTGCGACCGGCTGCGGCACCGGCGGGCCGGCGGAGGGCGGCGACGCGAACCAGGGCAGGAAGCTCTTCCAGACGACTGGGCAGTGTGGTAGCTGCCACACGATGAAGGACGCCGGATCGAGCGGTCAAATCGGCCCGAACCTCGACGAGGCGTTCCAACGGAGCCGCGAGGAGGGCTTCGAGCAGAGCGCAATCAAGAACGTCGTCCTCGACCAGATCCGGTTCCCGACCACCGGCAGCGGGATGCCCGCCGACCTCGTTGAAGGCGACGACGCGGTCGACGTCGCGGCCTATGTAGCCAAGTGCGCGGGCGCCGATCCCAACAACGAGCAGGACCGCCTCGCCTGCCAGAACCTCGTCACCAAGCCCGGCGGGGAAGGCCTGTATTCATCGCTCGGCTGCCAGGGCTGCCACTCGATCGACGGTTCGGCCTCCAGTGGGCCGACCTTCAAGGGGCTCTTCAACTCGATGGTCGAGCTCACCAACGGTCAGAAGGTGAAAGCCGACGAGGCGTACCTGCTCGACTCGATCCTCGATCCGGACAAGCAGATCGTCAAGGGCTACCAGCCGGGCGTGATGACCAGCGCAGTCCCGAAGGACTCGGTCCCGCAGGACCAGGCCCAGGAACTCGTCGACTACATCAAGACTCTTCGTTGAAGTCCGGCACCCTTCGTTGAAAGTCCGGCACCGGCTCCGCCGGTGCCATGACGACTTTCAACGACTTGTCTTTGTGGTCCGACAATAAGAGCCGCGACGGGCAAAGCCCGCCGCGGCGCGCTCCGGGACCCGGTTGTCCAAGCAACACTGCGTTGCTAAGTCGGTTCTTGGACCTCGGCTTGGACGTCTTCCCGTTCCGCTTCCAGGTCGACTACGACGTGGGTGATCGGGACCGCGAAGCGCTCGCGCGCGCCTTCGACGATCCCTTTCTCGAGCCAGTGCGAGCGACCTTCGGGATGCGTCGAGATGATGATCTCGTCGGCGCCGAACAGGCGCAGCGCGTCCTCCATCGCCTGAAGCGGCTCGGCGTCGCCGATCTCGCCCTTCGCGTCCACTCCGGCCTCGCGTAGTCGTGCCAGGCTCGCGTTCAGCCGATCCTGCGCCTGAAGGCGGGCCCCGTCCTCGTCGGAGGCCCAGTGACGGAGCGGCGAGTTGAGCGCCGGGCAGACGACGAAGACCTGCTCGTCGTGGCCCTCGGAGCGGCTCCGGATCTCCTGACGCAGTCGCTCGCCGCCGACGGTCTCGTTCGCGATCACGAGGATGCGCCGCTCGTTCTCGCGGCCGCGGCGCCCGGGCACGGTCTGCTGCCGCGGCTCGCCGCGCTGGGCGCGCACCACGTAGACGAGCCCGGCGAGGGTCAGCCCGAGGAAGACGATGATCCCGGCCCACTTGCCGATCGCGAGCGCCGCGATCGCGATCGCCGCGAAGTAGCCGACGCTCAGGAGCAGGAACCGATACGCCTCCGCTTCGCTCCTGAACGGGTTGATCACCGACGCCTCCTTAGAGGATGTACACCGTCGTGTAGACCACTATCCACATTACGTCCACGAAGTGCCAGTAGATCCCTGGGATCTCGACGCCGTAGTGGGAACCGGCCGTGAAATGGCCCCGGAACGCCCGGATGGTCGCGAACGTGAGCAGGGTCAGGCCGACGAAGACGTGGGCGCCGTGCAGCCCGGTCAGCCCGAAGAAGACCGAACCGAACGCCCCGTCGCTGGGCGCGAACCCGATCCGCGAGTATTCGCGTATCTGCGTGAGCAGGAACGTGAGGCCCAATGCGAGCGTGAGCACGAGCCCCGCCTGGAGTCCCGCCCGGTTCCCGCGCTTGATCGCCTGGAGCGCCCAGTGCATCGTGAAGCTCGACGTGAGCAGGATCGCCGTGTTCACGCCGGCCACGAACACCGGCAAGTGGAACCCCTCCGGCGGCCACTCCGGAGCGTTGTTCACGACCCGGACGAAGAAGTAGATCGTGAAGAACGAGCCGAAGAGCATGATCTCCGACGCGATGAACAGGAGCATCCCGAGCGTCGCCGAGTCGACGCGCGAGCTCTGGTGTGCCGCAGGCGGCCCGTGATGCGCTTCGGCGTGGACCGCCATTACGTGACGGCCTCCTCAGCGAGCACGACGTGCTCGACCGGCAGCTTCGAGTCGTTGTGCAACCTCTGGACGAGGTTCTTCTTCAGCCAGGGCGAGCGGTCGGGGGCGAAGGTCGAAACGATGATCTCGTCGACCCGCTCGTCGTGCACGGCCTGCATCGCCGCGGTGTAGGGATCCGGATGCGAGACCTGGCCGTGGGCGTCGATCCCTTCGCCGCGGAGGATCGCGAGTGCTCGCCGCAGCCGCCGCTCCGCCTCGGGGTGCTCGGCGCGCGCCGGGTCGCTCTGCGGGCAGATGATGAGGAAGCTGGCCGGCCCTCGCTGAGCGCGCTCGCGGATGCGGTCGAGCAGCGGATCGCCGACGACGGTCTCGTTCGCGACCACGAGCACGTTCGCCTCGCCCTCGGCCTTCATGTCGACCACGATGTGCTCGACCGGCAGCCCTCCGCTGGCGTCGCGAACGCGATCGATCACCTTCCGCCTCAGCCAGCCCGACCGCTCCGCCGGATGGGTGGAGACGACGATCTCGGTCGGCGCCGGTTCGAGCATCGCGATCGCGTCACGCACCGCGTCAGCCGGGTCGGACTCGACGACGAGCCCGTGGGCCGTGATCCCTGCCTCACGGAGCGCACTCAGCGTGCGCTCCAGCCTCCGGCCTGCAGCCGCGCGCCGCGTGTCCTCGTAGACGACGTAGCCCTCGTGCGGATGGCTCACGGGCGCGAGGACGGTGACGAGCTCCGGCGAGTGCTGCTTGACGGCCTCGATCAGGCTCGGCCCGGTCATGGTCTCGTTGGCGACGACGAGCAGATGGCTCACGGGGCCCTGGCCTCCTCGAGCTCCTGCTCGCGATCACCGTTGAAAACCGCGTGCCGTGCTCCCGCGACGCCGTACTCGTAGGGCCCGCCCACGATCTGCGGGATCTCGTCGAAGTTGAAGATCGGCGGCGGCGAGGAGACCTGCCACTCGAGGGTGTTCGCGCGCCACGGGTTCCCGGGAGCGGGCTCTCCGCGGAGCCAGCTCACGATCATGTTGTAGACGAACACCATGAACGAGGCCCCGAGGAAGAACGACGCGATCGAGATGAAGAGGTTGTAGCCCTCGATGTGAGGCACCGTCTCGATGTATTTCCCGTAGTCGGAGACCCGCCTCGGCATCCCTTCGACGCCGATGATGTGCATCGGGAAGAACGTCGCGTTGAAGCCGACGAACGTCAGCCAGAAGTGGACCTTCCCGAGCCGCTCGTTGTACATCCGGCCGGTCATCTTCGGGAACCAGTAGTAGATCCCGGCGAAGATCGTGAACAGCGAGCCGCCGAGCAGCACGTAGTGGATGTGCGCGACGACGAAGTACGTGTCCGAGGTGTGGATGTCCACCGGGACCGCGCCGAGCATGATCCCCGAGAGCCCGCCGATGACGAACATCGACACGAAGCCGAGCGCGAACAACATCGGCGTCGCCAGGTGGATCCGACCTTCCCAGGTCGTCGCCAGCCAGGAGAAGACCTTGATCCCGGTCGGCACGGCGATGAGGAGCGTCGTGACCATCATCGGCACCCGCAGCCAGTCGGCCATCCCGGACACGAACATGTGGTGCGCCCAGACCGAGAAGCCGAGGACGAGGATCGCGCACAGCGAGAGCGCCATCAGCCGGTAGCCGAAGATCGGCTTGCGCGAGAAGACCGAGATCACCTCGGAGGCGATCCCGAAGCCGGGCAGCATCATGATGTAGACGGCCGGGTGCGAGTAGAACCAGAAGATGTGCTGGTAGCCGAGGACGTATCCGCCCTCGGTCCAGTTGAAGAAGTTCGTGTGCATGATCCGGTCGAACATCACGAAG
>DASTYD010000169.1:0-17961 GCA_035765175.1 Gaiellaceae bacterium | reverse complement strand
GCGATCCCGAAGCCGGGCAGCATCATGATGTAGACGGCCGGGTGCGAGTAGAACCAGAAGATGTGCTGGTAGCCGAGGACGTATCCGCCCTCGGTCCAGTTGAAGAAGTTCGTGTGCATGATCCGGTCGAACATCACGAAGAACTGCGAGCCCGCGATGAACGGCGTCGCGAGCACGACGAGCAGTGAGGTCGTGAAGTTCGCCCAGACGAGGAGCGGCATGCGCCAGAACGTCATCCCCGGCGCGCGCATGGTGATGATCGTGACCAGGAAGTTGAGGGCGGTCATGATCGACGACGCCCCGGCCCACTGGACACCCATGTTGAACCAGATGTTTCCGTCGGTGCCGACGACCGAGAGCGGCGCGTAGCCCGTCCAGCCTGCGCCGAACGCGCCGCCGGGCACGATCACGCTCGAGAGCATCATGATCCCGGCGATGGGGAGCAGCCAGTACGAGAGGGCGTTCAGGCGCGGGAACGCCATGTCCGGCGCGCCGATCATCAGCGGGATCACATAGTTCGCGAGTCCCGCGAACGCCGGGATCACGAACAGGAAGATCATCAGCGAGGCGTGGACCGAGATGAAGCCGTTGAACTCCTGGTTGTCCAGGTACTGCATCCCGGGACGCGCGAGCTCGGCACGGAAGATCATCGCCATCAGCCCGCCGGCGAGGAAGAAGAACACCGTCGTCACCACGTACTGGATCCCGATCACCTTGTGATCCGTGTTGACCCGGAAGTAGTCCTTCCAACTGTGGGCGCCGTGCCCGGAGTGGTCCTCGGGCCGCGTCGGGTACCCAAGGGCGTAGTAGACCCAGTAGTCGAAGGCGCCGATGCCCGCGAGGAATCCGATCGGGGCCGTGATCAGCCCTGCGATGGTCACGACGAGCAGCCAGTCGAGATACGGCTCCCAGCCGGCGAGGGCGCGGAGGCCGACAACGAGGATGAAACCGATCCCGAAGAAGAGCGCGGTCATCCACGCAGCACGGATGAAGCCTGGACCGAGCACCCATCGGCGCCAGCCGGTCGGCGGCGGCGCGGCCGGCGCCTGCGGCGTGTGGTCGGCGACCTCGGTCGTGGGAGCGGTCACGCTATCCCTGGCCTCCTTGAAGGGCTCGTTCCTGCTGCGATCGCCAGCGGTCGAACTCGCTCTCGCGCATCACGATCGTCGGCGCGCGCATGAGAGCGTGGCCGAGCCCACAGAGCTCCGTGCAGACGACGGTTGCTTCTGCAGCGTTCTTGGGTGTGACCGCCACACGCGTGACGATGCCCGGCACAGCGTCCTGCTTCTGCCTGAACTCGGGCACCCAGAAGGAGTGGATGACGTCGAGCGCCCGGAGCCGCAGCTCGACCTGCCGCCCGGCCGGCAGCCGCAACGTGCCCGAGACCGGGCAGTTGGGCTGCTCCGGCGGCAGTTGGCACAGCTGCTCGTCCTTCGGCTTCGAGGCCGCATCGGCGGGCGGGTACGCGAACGTCCAGGCGAACTGGCGCGCGGTGATCTCGACGACGAGGCGGTCGTCCTTCAGCTTCCCGTTCTCCGCGAGCGCGACGGCGCTCACGGCCGCGATCACGGTGACGAGGATCGTCGGAATCGCCGTCCACGCGATCTCGATACCTGTGTGGCCGTGAATCGGGGGCCCGTCGGAGTCGTCATCCGGCCGGACCCGGAACTTGGCAACCGAGTAGACGCTGATCGCCGCCACCACGGCGAACACCGCGATGCAGATCGCGACGGTGAGCCAGAGGACGAAGTCGATTCGTTCCCCTTCCTTCGAGTTTTGATCGGGCAGCCAGGGGAGGTAAATCGCAACGGCTGTGGCGATCGCAGCCGCGACTAGTGCGATGACGATGACCCGAACGATTGCTCCCCTGCGCACCGGGACCGAGCCTACTCAACCATCCGGCCTGGTGCCTAGTTAGTGACGTGCCGCTCACGGGTAGAACCGAATCAAACAAGGAGGTTGAATGGGACTCGGAGCAAGTCTGTTTCTGATCGCCGGCGGAGCAATCCTCGTTTGGGGTGTCAACCGCGAGGTCGCCGGCCTCGATGTCGACGCGATCGGCGTGATCCTGATGGTGATCGGCATCATCGGCGCCATCCTCTCGATGATCTTCTGGTCGTCTTGGGGCGGGTTCGGCGGCACGCGTCGGCGCGAGTACGTCGAGGAAGGCCCTCGCTACTAGGTCGAGCTACCGGGGTCGGGCGCTAGCCTGGCCCCGGGCCTCGTCCAGAGGCGGCACCTCTGGGCCTGGCTCATGGCTTCGCCATGAGCGTCGGAACTTGTCCGCGAGCTAGAGGGCGGACAGTGGATCTACATTCGCCCCGCGGACGGTTAGCTCGAAGTGGAGGTGTGGGCCCGTGGCCCTGCCCGATGCGCCGACGAAGCCGATCGTGGAGCCGGCGGCGACGTTCTCGCCCGGTTTGACCGCCATCCTCGAGAGGTGCGCGTAGAGCGTCCGCACGCCGCTGCCGTGGGCGATGACGACCAGGTTCCCGTAGCCACTCCCGCCCCAGCCGGCGAACGCGACGCGTCCTGAGCGAGCCGCGCCGACCACAGCTCCTTTCGGAGCCGGGAAGTCGACGCCGGCGTGGAATCTGTTGCCGCGGGGACCGAAGGTGTCGCCGACCGGCCCGATCAGCGGGTGCGCCACCGAGAGGGGAGAGCGCGGAATCGGACCGCGAAGAGCGATGACCGTCTCTTGGCCGGCGATGCCGTCGGGCGCGATTCCTTCCCGGCGCTGAAACTTGCGCAGCGCCTCGTACGTGTGGGAGCCGAAGTCGCCGTCGAAGTTCCCCGAGGGAAAGCCGTGCCAGGCGAGCGCGAACTGCAACGCGGCGACGTCCCAGCCCCGCATGCCGAGCAGGAGCGGGCGGCCGCCGAGCGGGGCACGCTTGCCGTAGCGCCCGAGCGCCTTGCGCGTGCGCCTGCCGGGGACTCCGTCGGCCGGGAGACCGGCCCGGCGCTGGAACCGGATCACCGCGCTCTCGGTGCCGGGCCCGAGGACGCCGTCAACCGTTCCGCGGTACAGGCCTCGATGGCGGAGCCCGACCTGGAGCGCCGCGATCTCGGGATTGCCTGCCGCGAAGGCGCCGCCCGCCAAGCACGGAATCACCAGGCAGAAAGCCGTGAGAGTGGCCACCAAACCCCTCATCACCACGAGGATCGGATGCCGCGCGACACCCAATATCCCCCAAAAGGGGGAACTCGAACGAGGGATGCCATCCCCGTTCCGAGGGAGGCCGAACGAGAAACCGGCCTTGATACTGGGATGAGGCGTATCCACCAGCGGAAAGAAGTTACTTGCGGCACAACCGAGGTTCATCGTCTGCTCCGGGCGGAGCGGACCCTCGCATCGGGCGAATTCTCTGCGCGGTCCTGCTCGTGCTCGTCGGCGCGTACGCGGTCGAGGCGCTGAGCGGCGCTCAAGGCGGTCTCGACCGTTTCTTCGACACCTGGGTCTACAACGGCCTGCTCCTCGTCTCGAGCGGTGCCTGTCTGGCTCGGGGCCTCCTCGTGCGGGCGGAGCGCCTCCCGTGGCTCCTCCTCGGCACGGCGCTGCTGCTCTGGACCGCGGGCGACCTCTACTACCTCGCCTTCCTGTCCGACCTGGACGAGATTCCGATTCCCTCGATCAGCGACCCCTTCTACCTCGCCTTCTATCCGGTGAGCTATGTGGCGTTCGCGCTTCTGCTTCGAGCTCGCATCGATCGCTTCCGAGGCAACCTGTGGCTCGACGGCGTGATCGCCTCGCTCGCCGTCGCGGCTCTCGGCGCCGCCGTGGTCTTCGACAATGTGATCTCGACGACCGGCGGTAGCCCGCTCGTCGTCGCGACCAACCTCGCCTACCCACTCGCCGACCTGCTCCTGCTCGCGCTCGTGGTCGCGACGTTCGCTCTGACGGGATGGCGCTTCGACCGGACGTGGGCGCTCGTCGCGGCTGGGTTCGCCGTGTTCGCGGTCAGCGACAGCATCTACCTCTACGAGACCGCCGCGGGGACCTACGTGGAGGGCGGCCTGCTCGATGTGGGATGGCCGGCGGCCCTCGTCCTGATCGCGTGCTCGGCCTGGCAGCCTCGGGTGAAGCTCGAGGGGGTCCGGACGGAGAGCTGGCAGGCGCTGACACTGCCGACGTTCTTCGCCGCCATCGGCCTCGGCCTACTGGTCTACGACCATTTCGACCCCGTCAACGGCGTTGCGTTCCTTCTCGCCACGGCGACGATCGCCGCGGTGATCGTGCGCACCGTCCTCGCGTTCCGCGAGCGGGTCGAGTTGCTTGCCTCGAGCCGCGAGGAAGCGCTCACGGATTCGCTGACGGGCCTCGGCAACCGTCGCCGCTTCGTCGCCGACCTCGAGTCGAGGCTTCTCGAACGCGGCGAGGATCCGATTGTGCTCGTCGTGCTCGACCTCGACGGCTTCAAGACGTACAACGACTCGTTCGGGCACGCCGCCGGCGACGCGCTGCTCGGTCGTGTCGCGACCCGGCTCGCCGACGCCATCGACGGCTATGGGCTCGCCTACCGGCTCGGCGGAGACGAGTTCTGCTTGCTCGCTTCGGTCGCCACTGTCGCCCCGGGCGGCCTCATCGAGCGCGCCGCCACTGCGCTCACGGAGGAGGGCGACGGCTTCTCCGTGCGCTGCTCCCACGGCTCGGTGCTCTTGCCCGCCGAGGCTTCCGACCTGACCGAGGCACTCCGTATCGCCGACGATCGGATGTACCTCCACAAGCAGGGGAACCGGCCGAGCGCCGAGCGCCAGAGCATCGAAGCGCTCGTGGCATCGCAGCGTGACTTACGGCTCGTGAGCCGCCCGGCCGGTGTTGCCGTCCTTGCCGAAGCCGTCAGCAGGCGGCTCCGCATGCCCGAGCCCGAGCTCAGGACGCTGCGCCAGGCGGCCGAGCTGCACGATGTCGGCAAGCTCGCGATCCCGGAGGAGATCCTCAACAAGCCGGGGCCGCTCTCGGAAGACGAGTGGGAGTTCGTCCGCCGGCACCCCCTGATCGGCGAGCGGATCCTCGGCTCGGCGCCGGCTCTGGGAGCCGCCGGGAAGCTCGTGCGCTCGACCCACGAGCAGTGGGACGGGACCGGCTATCCCGACGGGCTCGCCAGCTCGGAGATCCCGCTCGGCGCCCGGATCATCGCGGTCTGCGACTCGTTCGACGCCATGACCTCTCCGCGGCCGTACGCAGAGCCGATCAGCACCCAGCAGGCGATTCGCGAGCTCGTGCGCTGTGCAGGGACGCAGTTCGACCCTGAGGTCGTCGATGCGTTCGCAGCGGTGCAGGCCGACCTGATCGCACAGCTCGTCGCCTGATTCCGGGCCAGCAGGTCGGCCGCAGCCTCGAGGGCGAGGGCCGGGCGAGGATGTGCGCCGTCATCATCGCCGCAACGCCGGCTTCCGCGGACCGCTCGAAACGGCACAAGCGGGCCGCCTGCGAGCTCGTCTCGGTCCGGCCGGCCACGCGCCGCGCACGGAAACGCCTCCCCGAACGGACGACGGGTGCAAGCGGACCGGTGCGCCGGGGACCTGCGAGCATTTCAGCTTCGCGTTGCTCGCGACCACGTCCACCATGGAAGCTGACGGCAAGACGTTCGGGAATCTCATCTGGGCGGTGCCGGCCTTCAGGCGCGTCGAGCCGGCGGTCACCCCGGGCGCGACGACGGCGACGATCTCATGCTCGACAGAGCGTCCCAGCTCGGATTGGGAAGAGGAACGCCTACGAGTGCAGGAGCACGCCCAGCGCCTCGGATTCCTCCGCGTTCATTACCGTCTGCTCGATCGTCTCGACGGCGATGTGCGCGGGAGCCTGGAAGCGCGATGAGGCTCGGCGTCGAAGCTGCCGTCGTCGACGGCGTCCTTGTCCCGGGGGACGTCGCGATCTCGAACGGCATCGTCTCGGACGTCGCGCTCGGCAGCCGCTCCGGGCGCGGGATCGCTGTTCCCGGTTTCGTCGACCTGCAGGTCAACGGCTTCGGCGGCGTCGACTTCGCGACTGCGGATGCCGCCGGTTATCGCCGCGCCGGCGAGTCCCTGCTCGAGACGGGCGTGACGGCATTCCAGCCGACGTTCATCACCGCGCCCGAGGCGGATCTCATCGCAGCGCTGAATGCGATCCCGCCGACGCTCGAGGGTCCCCGCATCCTCGGCGCCCACCTCGAGGGCCCGTTTCTCTCTCCCGAGCGCCTCGGCGCACACCCGGCCTCCGCCCGCCGAGAGCCCAACCGTGCTCTGCTCGAGCGGTTGCTCGAGGCCGGTCCCGTCTCGCAGATGACGGTCGCTCCCGAGCTGGAGGGAGCGCTCGAGCTGATCGACGCGCTGCAGGAGCGCGGCGTCGTCGTCTCGTGCGGCCACTCGAACGCCACGGCAGCCGAGGCGGCTCTCGCGTTCGACCGCGGTGTGCGTACGGTCACGCACCTCTTCAACTCGATGCCGCCGTTCTCGCACCGGGATCCGGGTCTGGCCGGCGCAGCGCTTGCACGGGACGACGTCATCGTGCAGCTCATTCTCGACGGCGCCCACCTCGCCGACGAGACGGCGTCGGTCGTCTGGAAGGCCGCAGCCGGCAGAGTGGCGCTCGTCAGCGACGCGATCGCGGCGACCGGCGTCGGCGACGGCAGTTTCCGTCTCGGAGGAGTCGCGGTCGAGGTACGGGACGGCGTCGCCCGTCGCGCCGAGGACGGCGTGCTGGCGGGCAGCGTGAAGACTTTGCTCGACGGAGTTCGCACGTTGCACGCCCTCGGGGCGCCGCTTCCCGAGGCAATCGCCGCCGCGACGTCCGTGCCCGCGCGTGTAGCCGGTCGGGTCGACGGCGTCCTCCGAGCGGGGGGCGACGCCGACGTCGTCATCCTCGACGATCGCCTCGAGATTCGCGCGGTCTTCGTCGGCGGGAACGAGCTCGTCGGGGTTGGCTGAGATCGTCGCGTCGGTCCCTCCGTCTCCGCCCACGCCCGAGGCGCGTAGTCTCAGGACTTGTCGGCCGGAACCGGCGGCGTCCAGCGCGGCATCCAGTAGCTGACCAGCCAGCGGCTCTGGAGGCCCTCTCCGACCGGCCTCAGACCGAGCTGGAAAGCGGCGGGCCGCGTCCATTCCTTCGCGATTCTCGGAAGCTGCGAGAGGCCGACCTCGACCAGGATCTCTTTCGTCGAGGCGTACTCGAGGAAGAACTCTGCCCTGTCCACGTCGACCCCCGGATACGGGATGATCGGCAACGCGGTGGCGTGCGCCCACTCGCTGAAGGTGTAGCCGGTCCTCAGCGAGGGCGCGATGACGGCCCACGACCGGTCGAGGTGCTTCCGGGCCACGGCAGTCGCGAGGAACGTGCGAATCGTCGTCCTGACTTCGGGCTCGAGCTGCTCGAAGGTCCTGATCCTGACCCCGTGGGCGTTCACGAGCGGCAACGTCTTCACGGGCAGCGTGGGCTTGAAACCTCGCTCGGGCGCGGAGCTCGTCCTGTCGCTGCCGCCGGCGATCTCGGTGAGGAGCACGAATACTCCGGCCGTCAGCAGGGCGGCGGAGAGCCAAAGCAGCAGGTGATTGCGGCGTCGTGACGAGAAAGCGCTCTGCAAAGACTTCATCGCGTCGGTTCAAGGTAGCGCTTGGAGGATCACGGTTCGCGCCGGATTCGGACGAGAATCGGACGCTCTCTGGGCATTCCTCCTTCGGCCAGCGGTTCTCGATGCTGGCGGCGCGGGCGTGCTTCGCATCCCCTCGTTCAGCTCGTGGGGTACCGCGCTCGTCGCGCTGCTTTGCTGTCTCCGGCAGGCGCATTGAAAGATGGGCCGTGTAGGGATCGAACCTACGACCTTGGGATTAAGAGTCCCCTGCTCTACCAGCTGAGCTAACGGCCCGCGCGAGCCGAGTATAGCCTCGCTATTTGGCCTGTTTTCGGGCCTGAAACCGACTTTACAGCGCGCTAACGCGCGCCACGTACCCTTCAACCCATGAGGCGCGTCCTGGCCATCGGCACGCTTCTCGCCTGCGCGGTTGTCGCCGCGTCGAGCGCTCCTACGGGGAGCAGTTCGACGAAGGCGGATTGCTCGCTCACGCGCACCGGGCTCATCCCGCTCACCGACATGGGCAAGCGCAAGTACCGCGGCTACCGCGGCGGGCTCTACCCAGGCGGGCTCAACCGGGCGCCCCAGGCGTACCTGCGCAAGGGCATCGAAGCGGCGAAGCGCGTTCGCCCGATCGACGGCAAGATCGTGCTCCTTTCGATCGGGATGTCGAATGCGAGCGACGAGTTCTCCGCGTTCAAGAGAGCCGCCGACCGCGATCCGCAGAAAAACTCGAGCCTCGTGGTCGTGGACGGCGCGCAGGACGGCTTCGACTCGCGCCGCGCACGCTCCCAGCCCGTCTTCTGGGAGAACATCGATCAACGCCTGTCCGAGGCCGAGGTGACGCCGGAGCAGGTCCAGGCCGTCTGGCTGAAGCAGTCCGTCGCCGGCGAGCAGCGCCGCTTCCCGAAAGACGCGCGCGGGCTCCAGTCGGACCTGCGGGCGATCCTCCGGATCATGCGCGTGCGCTATCCGAACGTGAAGCTCGTCTACCTGTCGAGCCGCACCTACGGGGGGTACGCGATCACCGGGCTCAACCCCGAGCCGGCCGCGTACGACAGCGCGTACGCGGTGCGCGGGATCATCCAGGAGCGGATCCGCGGCAAGATCAAGGGCCCGTGGCTCTTCTGGGGCCCGTACCTCTGGACCGACGGCATGGCCGGGCGCAACGACGGGCTCGTCTGGACCTGCGACGACGTCGAAGCCGACGGCACCCATCCGTCGCGCTCGGGCGTCCAGAAGGTCGTGACGATGTTGACGACGTTCTTCAAGGCGGACCCGACCGCGAGGCGCTGGTACGTAGCGAAGCCTCTCTAGCGCCTGTCACACCCCTCTGTACTATCGCGCCCGTGAACGGGCAAGTGGGCATCGTCGGGGCGGGCTACGTCGGGCTGCCGCTCGCCCAGGTGTTCGCCGAGGGCGGCAACAAGGTGCTCCTCTTCGAGGTGAGCCAAGAGAAGGTGGAGCTCGTCGAGCGCGGCGAGAGCTACATCCGGGACGTCGAGTCCGCCGACCTCAAGCGCTTCGTCGACGACGGCTCGATCGCCATCACGACCGACTACGACGCGCTGAAGGAGGTGGAGGCGATCCTCATCGCCCTCCAGACCCCGCTCTCCGCACAGCGCGAGCCCGACCTCTCGATCGTGCTCAGCGCCGTCGAGGACATCGCGCCGCGCCTCCAGCCTGGCCAGCTCGTCGTCCTCGAGTCGACGACGTATCCGGGAACGACGCGCGAGCGGCTGCTGCCGATCCTCGAGCGAAGCGGCCTGAAGGCCGGCGAGGACTTTCATCTCGCGTTCTCGCCCGAGCGGGTCGACCCCGGCCGCGAGGACTGGACGACGAAGAACACGCCGAAGATCGTGGGCGGCATCACGCCCGCCTGCACGCGGCGCGCGGTCGAGCTCTACGAGCGCGCGCTCGACACGGTGCACGCGGTCTCGTCACCCGAGGCTGCCGAGCTGACGAAGCTCCTCGAGAACATCTTCCGGTCGGTGAACATCGCGCTCGTCAACGAACTCGCCCAGCTCTGCGACCGGATGAACATCGACGTCTGGGAGGTCGTGGGCGCCGCGGCGACGAAGCCCTTCGGCTTCATGAGCTTCCAGCCGGGGCCGGGCCTCGGCGGCCACTGCATGCCGATCGACCCCTTCTACCTGACGTGGAAGGCGCGGGAGTACGACTTCTACACGGAGTTCATCGAGCTCGCGGGGAAGGTCAACGAGAACATGCCCTGGTGGTGCCTGGGCAAGATCACGCGGGCGCTGAACTCCGCGGAGAAGGCGCTCAAAGGCTCGAAGGTGCAGCTCCTCGGGGTCTCCTACAAGGCGGACATCGACGACACGCGAGAGTCGCCGGCGCTGAAGCTGATCGAGCTCTTGCAGGACGAGGGCGCAGCGGTCTCATACCACGATCCGTACGTCTCCGAGCTTCCCGAGCACGGGCTCTCGTCGACGCCGCTCGACCCGTCAGGTGTCGACTGCCTGGTGATCGTCACGGCGCACTCGGGGATCGACTACGAGGAGCTCGTGGACAAGGCTCCGCTCGTCGTCGATCTGAGGAACGCCACTGGGCCCAACGGGACGGCCAACGGGAAAGTGTGGAAGCTGTGACGCAGGTCCGGGTCGGCCACGCCGGCCTCGGCTACTGGGGGCCGAATCTCGCGCGCAACTTCGCGGAGCTGGCCGACCTCCGCTGGCTCTGCGACCTGTCGCCCGACCTGCTCTCGGAGGCCTCGGCCCGCCATCCGCAAGCCCGGACGACGACGAGCTTCGACGAGATGCTCGCCGACCCCGAGCTGGACGCCGTCGCGGTCGCGACTCCCGTCGTCACGCACTACGAGCTCGCAAAGCGGGCGCTGCTCGCCGGCAAGCACGTGTTCGTCGAGAAGCCTCAGGCGCAGTCGGCCGCCGAAGCGGAGGAGCTCGTCGCTCTCGCCGAGCAGAGCGGCCTCGCGCTGATGCCCGGCTATCTCCTGCTCTACCACCCAGGCCTCGCGATGCTCAAGCGGCTGGTCGACGACGGCGAGCTCGGCGACGTGCTCTACGTGTACGGCAACCGCCAGAACCTCGGCAAGATCCGGCGCGACGAGAATGCGCTCTGGTCGATCGGGGCCCAGGACCTCTCGATGATCCTGCACCTCGTCGGCGAGGAGCCCGTCGAGGCGTGGGCGCGCGGTGAGTCATTCCTCCAACCGGGCATCGAGGACGTCGTCTTCTGCTACCTCCGGTTCCCCTCGGGCGTCGTCGCGCACATGCACGTCTCCTGGCTCGACCCGCACAAGATCCGCAAGCTCACCGTGGTGGGGCGCGACAAGATGGCCGTCTTCGACGACATGGAGCCCGAGCGGAAGATCACGGTGTACGACAAGGGCCCTGAGCTGCGACCCGCCACGGAGTGGCAGATCCGCGAGGGAGACATCCACATCCCCAAGCTCACGGGTGAGGAGCCTTTGCGGCGTGAATGCGCACACTTCCTCTCGCTCGTGACCGGGGAGGGGGATCCCGTCGCCCCGGCGCGGCAGGGCCTGGCCGTCGTGAGGGCGCTCGAGCTCCTGCAGGAATCGCTCGACCGAGCACCCGCGTGACGGATGTCGCGGACAGCGCCGTCGTCTACCCCGGCACGGTGATCGGCGAGGGCTGCGTGATCGGCGACCACGCGGTCGTCGGCAAGCAGCCGGCGCTCTCCCCGCGCTCGACCGCGCCGAGGGACGAGCTGCCGGCGCTCGAGCTCGGAGCGGGCACCATCGTCTCCGCGGGTGCGATCGTCTTCGCCGGGACGAAGCTCGGCGAGCGCGTGATCGTCGGCGACCAGGCGTGCGTCCGGGAGCGCTGCGAGCTCGGCGACGACGTCGTGGTCGGGCGAGGCACGCTCGTCGAGAACGACACGACGATCGGCGCGCTGACGAAGATCCAAGCGAACGCGTACATCACGGCCTACTCGACGCTCGAGCAGGAGGTGTTCATCGCCCCCGGCGTGATCACGACGAACGACAACTTCATGGGCCGCACCGAGCGGCGGCACGAGCTGCGGCGCGGCCCGACCATCCGCCGCGGCGCGCGCGTCGGCGGCGGCGCCGTTCTCTGCCCTGGGATCGAGGTCGGCGAGGAGGCCTTCGTCGGAGCCGGCGCCGTCGTCGTCGGCGACGTCCCCGCGAAGGCGGTCGTCGTCGGGAATCCCGCCCGCCAGATCCGCGAGGTCGCTAGCGAGGAACTGCTGGACGCTCCAGCGGAGCGCGCTTCCGGTACCTGAGGGAGTACCGGCCCGAGCCGGGCGTCGAAACCTTCACCACGAGGTAGTACCAGCCGCTCTCGCGGACGGTCAGCCGGATCCGCTCGATCGAGCCGGGCGACTTCGACTGCCCGGCGAGCAGCCGGCGATCGGCGGAGCGACCGCCGATCCGCGTCGTGCCGGGCCTCCAGAGGAAGAGGTTCGAGTTCGCCCCGATCGGGCCGCGGAGGAGCGCGACCATGCGCTGACCGGAGCGGAGCTTGATCTTGTAGGCGTCGACCCGGTCGTCCCAGTAGTCGATCGTCGCGCGAATTCGCTGGCCCTTGCGGCCCCAGAGGGACGCTGCCAGCGACGCGTCGTCGTTGACCTCGTACCGGTCTGCTTCGGGAGGCGAGTCCGTCATTGTGCGGACGGCGCTCTCGACGTCGAGCAAGCCCCAGCCGGTGAGCGCGTCGCGGCCCGTGACACATCGCACGCAGCCGCTGTCGGGATCGGCGTCCGCAGCCGAGCGTTTGAGGGCGGCGGCGACCTGGTCGGCCTTGGCCCAGGAAGCGACGCCGAAGAGAACCGCCGCCGCTCCGGTGACCAGGGGAGCCGCGAACGACGTGCCTTCGCCCCGCCTGAACTCCGGGGGCCCGCAATCCGAATAGCCCTGGGGAGAGCAGCTCTGCTTGGTGTTCCAGGTGAGCGCTCTGGGCAGAGTCGAGAAGATGTCTTCGCCGGGGGCGGCGATGTCGTTGTACCTCCGGTCGCGGTTCGAGAAGCTCGGCACCGCGCCGTCGCGGCCGATCGCGCTCACGCCGAGGACGTGCGGCAGCGCAGCGGGGTAGCCGGCGTAGCCCCAAGGCTCCGTGGGTGCGTTGTCCGCGTTGCCGACCGCTGCGACGACGAGGACGCCTTTGCTGACCGCGTAGCGGACCGCGGCTGCCTCGAGCGGCGAGAACGTGTCGCTCGTCGGGTCGCCCGGGACGCGGACGCCGCCGAAGCTCATGTTGATCACGCGTGCGCCGTGCTCGACGGCCCAGCGAATGGCGGCCGCCTCCGCGTCCGGCGAGATCGTCCCGTCCGAGCGGACGATCTTCGCCACGAGCAGGGTGGCGGGAAAGCCGACTCCCGCGATTCCTTGGGCATTGTTGAGTGCTGCTGCGATCTCGCCGGCGACGAACGTGCCGTGCCCGTTCGTGTCGTTCTCCCAGGAGCTGGCGACGAAGCTCTCGCCGTCGGCGATCCGGTTCTGCAGCTCGGGATGGCCCGAGTCGATGCCCGAGTCGAGGACGGCGACGCGGACCGGCGTCAGGACGGGAGCCTGCAGCCACGCGTCGAAGGCATTGATGCGGTTGAGATACCACTGCCGGACCGCGAATGTGTCGTTCGGCGTGAATGCAAGCCGGCGCGACGGACGCATGCGCTCGACCCAGGCCACGCCGGGAACGGTGCGCAGACTGCGAGCATCGGGCGCGCGGAGCGAGAGGGCAATCGGCCCGAAGCGAGAGACGTGGAGGCCGGTGCGCGCCTCGATCCGCTTCGCCACCACGCGGCTGTCCGCGCCCCTCTCGACGCCGACTGCGAACCTTGCGGCCGACGCCGGCGCAGGGGCGGCGAGAGCGAGCAGAAAGACTGCGAGCCCGAGCCGCCTCATGCCGGCCCCACCTTCAGCGTCGGGCTGACGCCGGGGACGAAGCCGCGGCCGGGTGCGAGCCGGGCCCGGTACTCGCCCGGCGAGAGGTTCACCGTCGCCGCGAAGCTTCCGTTCGCGTCGATCGTCGCCCGCGCAACGGCCCGCCAGCTGCTGCCGTCGAACCGCTGGATCGCGACACTCGCGCCCGGAAAGAGCGGGCGGGCGTAGCCGCTGAGCTTCCCCGCGTTGGGCATTCCCTGGAAGCGTACGAGCGGCGCGACCGAAACGTGGGCGACCGAGCTGCGGACCGCACCGCTCGTCAGCCGGTAGTCGGTCGGGACGCGCGGCTTGGTCTTGATCGTGACCACACCTCCGGGGCCGGGCGAGACGGGCCCCACCTGTTGCCAAGCGGAGCCGGGCTGGCGCTGGTCGAGGCGCACCGAGGGCACACTACGCGCGATTCCGCTCAGCGAGATCTTCTTGCCGAAGGTGACCGGCGTGTCGGGCGTGGCGAGAGAGAGGACGCCGATCCTGAACCACGTCGAGCGCAGGTTGAGCGCGCGCCGCAGGTCCGAGCCGCTGACGGTCGACTCTCCCTGCTCGCCGACCGTGGTCACGGTCTCGACCCGTCCGGACGGCCCCGTGTCCAGCCGAAGGTCGACCACTTTCCCGCGCGCCCGCGTCACGCGGCGCAGCCGGGAGGAGGTGACGACGAAGGGCCCCCAGCGGTGATGGGGCGAGAGCGTGTCGTACGGGTCCGGGACCGAGACGAGGTACGGAGTGGGCGGGGACGTGGGCCAGACCTCGGGAGCTGAGGCGGTCCGGCCACCCGAGCTGGAGAAGAAGTACGTTTTCGCGATCCGTCCCTGGTAGAGGACGACTTCACCTGCGGTCGCCTGGACGGCCGCCGTCGTGGAAGGAGCCTCGTGCGCGATGCCCAGATACACCTGGCTCCGCGTGTCCGGGTAGAGGTCGAACCACGATCCCGTCTTGATGACGGCGAGCGCGTAGGTGCGCGCTGCGACCGCCTGCGCCTTCAGCGCCTCCGGGAGCCACTCCTTCGGCATCTCGGAAGGAACGACTCCGTAGAGGTAGGCCTCGAGTGACACCGAGTTGACGGCTCGGAGCCGTCCACCGGCGACGGAGACGAGGAGCTGGCCCCGGTACGGCCGCCCGCCGAAGCGAAGCGGGGAGCTGCCTGGCAGGAACGTCACCGGCCCCGGCACACGCCGCGGCTCCTGGGAGTCGGTCGTCTTCAGGCGCAGGCCCGTCCCGAACGTCTGGGCGCCGGCCGCCAGATGCCAGACCTGCCCGAGGCCGTCGCGCGCCGTGAACGGAGCCGCCGACGACACGCTCACCTGGGAGCGACCCTGCGCGAGGAGCACTCGGACGCGCGTCACGTCGGCCTGGCCGAGGGTGGTGCCACGGTAGTAGTGGGCCAGGATCTCGTCGTACGTCGCGCCCTGCTGCGCGAACCCGAGGGCGCCCCACTGGGCCATCCCGACGCCGTGTCCCCAGCCCCGTCCGCTGATGACGAAGATGGGCGAGCCGGGCATGGGCGCCTGCGCACGAGTGGGCGCTTCGGTCGACGGGTAGCCGGGAGCGGCACCGAGGATCAGCGCGGCGACGGAGAGGGCGGCGACGAGGAGCCTGGAACGAGCCATGATTGACAAGGTTTCGGCGACCCTGCGCAGGGTCATTAGCCCGTCCGCAGAGCCGTTTCTGAGGCTAGCGCATCGCCCGACCGGGCACACCCTTCTTTACAGGAACTTCAGGAAAACCCAGCAATCCGCAGGTTTCTCCGATCCCCGATCCGGCTATGGATAGGTTCGCGGCATGACGCCCCCGAAGGACATCCTCCCGCCCCGCTACCGCAATCCGAGACGCATCGGCCTCGGCGGCATGGGCGAGATCTACCGCGCCGAGGACGAGTCGCTCGGGCGCACCGTCGCGATCAAGGTGCTCGCCGAGAGGTACGCACGCGACGATTCGCTGCGACAGCGGTTCACGCGGGAGGCGCTCGCGGCGGCCCGTCTGTCGGCCGAGCCGAACACGGTCACGATCTTCGACGTCGGCGAGTGGCACGACCGGCCGTTCATCGTCATGGAGCACCTTGACGGCGGGTCGCTCGAGGACCGGTTGCAGGCCGGCGGACGCCCCTCGACGGAGGAAGCGCTCGCATGGCTCGGCCAGGCGGCAGCCGCGCTGGACGCGGCCCACCGGCACGGCGTCGTGCACCGAGACGTCAAGCCGGGCAATCTCCTGCTCGATGCGGGCGACGGCCTGCGGGTCGCGGACTTCGGCATCGCGAGCGCCGCCGGCCTCGATTCGCTGACGATGACCGGGACCGTCCTCGGGACCGCAGGCTACCTCTCGCCTGAGCAGGCTCAGGGCGAGCGGGCGACTCCGGCCAGCGACCGGTACGCCCTGGGCGTCGTGGCGTACGAGCTCCTCAGCGGCCACAGGCCGTTCGAGTCCGAAAGCCCGACCGCAGAGGCGGCGGCGCACGTGAACGCCGAGGTGCCGCCTCTCTCGCCGCAGCTCGATCCCGTGTTTCAGCGTGCGCTCGCCAAGGACCCGAGTGACCGCTTCGAGACCGCGTCGCAGTTCGTCGCCGCGCTGGGAGAGGCGCTCGAGGATGGCGCCGCGACGACAAGCGTGCTTCCGGCCACTGCTACCCGCCGGTCCGTTCTGCCGCTCGTCGCCGGGCTGGTGATCGCCGCTGTCCTCGCAGGAGCCGGGCTCGCAGCGCTTCTGACCCGCGACGACGGGCAGGCGACGGCTCGGGCAAGCTCCGCGCCGACAAGTGCCCCCGCGCCGGCACCGCCGCCACCAGCGCCGCCGCCGCCGGCTCCCCCTCCGCCACCCCCGCCGCCTCCGCCGGCCGTAGACGCAGCGGACCTCACCGACCAGGCGACCCAGGCACTCGAAGAAGGGGACTACGCGCGGGCCGAGCAACTCGCACGGCGGGCGCTCGCCGTCCTGCAAGGGACGGGCGAGGCGTACGAGGCGTACGCGGAGTACGACCTCGGCGCCGCTCTCGTCGGGCTCAACCGCTGTGACGAGGCGCTACAGCACCTCGACCGCTCCCAGGAGCTCCAGGGCAAGCGGAAGGAGATCGACCGGGCCCGAAGGGCTTGCAAGAAGAAGGGACGTGGGCAAGACCGCAACAATGAGGACTAGGCTGCCGCCGTGCGGATCCTCGTCACCGGCGCGGCCGGCTTCATCGGCTCGAACTTCGTTCACTACTGGCTCGAGCGGCATCCAGACGACTCGGTCGTCGCGCTCGACCTCCTGACGTACGCCGGCAACCGGGCGAACCTCGACGGCACCCAGGAGCGAGTTCCGTTCGTCCAGGCGGACATCGCCGACCTCGACATCGTCGAGAACGTGCTGCGCGAGCACGCGATCGAGGTCGTCGTCAACTTCGCCGCCGAGTCGCACAACAGCCTCGCCGTCGTCGACCCGGGGCTCTTCGCGCGCACGAATGTCCTCGGGACGCAGCTCCTGCTCGAGGCGGCGCGTCGAGCCGAGATCGAGCGCTTCCATCACATCTCGACCTGCGAGGTGTACGGCGACCTCCCGCTCGACTCGGACGAGTCGTTCACCGAGGAGTCGCCGTACCGCCCTCGCACGCCGTACAACGCGTCGAAGGCGGCGGCGGACCACTACGTGCGCGCATATCGCGAGACCTTCGAACTGCAGGCGACGATCACGAACTGCTCGAACAACTACGGGCCGCTCCAATTTCCCGAGAAGGTGATCCCGCTCTTCGTCACGAACGCGCTCGACGATCGGCCGCTGCCGATGTACTCGTCGACGCAGAACAAGCGCGAATGGCTGCACGTGCGCGACCACTGCCACGCGATCGAGCTCGTCCTCGCGCAGGGCGAGCCCGGGGGGACGTACAACGTCGGCTCGGGCGTGGAGGCCTCGATCGAGGAGATCGCCGACCGCGTGCTCGAGCTGACCGGAAAGCCTGAGTCGCTGAAGACGATCGTCCCCGACCGGCCCGGCCACGACCGGCGCTACCTCCTCGACTCGTCGAAGATCGGCCGAGAGCTCGGGTGGGAGCCGGAGATCGGCTTCGAGGACGGCCTCCGCGAGACCGTCGATTGGTACGCGGCCAACCGAGCCTGGTGGGAGCCGCTGCGGGAGCGACTCCAGGTCGAAGAAACCGCCTGGCGCTAAGAGCCGTGTCCGGTGCCAGGCACCGGACGTGGCCCGTCACGCGCTCCAGAAACCGCCCGCGTCCAGGCGCTTGTCTAATCCAAGCACGTCCCAAATGGCCATGTCAGGAGCCTGGCACCGGTCGAGCCCGAATGGTCATGTCCGGTGCCAGGCACCGGCCAGGTCTCGTCAGGACAGGCGCGCCAGGCACTGGCGAAGGCCCTCGCGCCAAGGAGGAAGCTCCGGCGCGCCCCGTTCGCTGCGCAAGACCGAGTTGGCAGGGCGCGGGGCGGGGCGGCCGAGCTCCTCGGTCGTGATCCGCCGCACCCGGCAGGACAGACCCGCCTCTTCGAAGATCGCCTCGGCGAACTGGGCCCAGGTGCAGTCGCCGGCGGC
>DASTYD010000168.1:0-5929 GCA_035765175.1 Gaiellaceae bacterium | reverse complement strand
ACAAGGCCGACTCCTGCGAGCGGTACCGCTAGACCGGACTTCCTGAATGCTGTTCACGCCCGAGCGCCACGAGCCGCTCACGGGCCTGACGTTCAGCGAAGCGACTGCGCGCGAGGCGATCGAACGGATCGCAGAACGTGCCGAGCAGGAGGTCTCGGACGGACGCTGGCCGCTCGACCCCTCCGACGCCGATCCGGGAGACGAGCACCCCGCCAGCTGCCTCTATCACGGCGCGGCGGGCATCGCGTGGGCGCTGGGAGAGATCGACGCCGCGCTGGTCGACCGGGGCCTCGTCGAAAGGCTCGAGGCGCGGATCCTCGCCGAGCCCGATGTTCCCGACTGGCTCTCGGGCGGCGTCTGGCTCGGGGTGGCCGGCGTGCTCGCGGTGGCCGAGAGACACTGGCCGGACCCGACGCGCCGCGACCGGCTCGCCGAGCTGGCACAGGCATCGCTCGACTCGCCCGCTCTCGAGATCCTGTTCGGGCACCCGGGTCACATGGCCCTCGCGGCGCAACTCCACACACGCACCGGAGAGGAGCGCTGGGCGGAGCTCTGGGCCGCCGGCGCGAAGCGGCTGCTCGACGAGTGGCGCTACGACGACGAGCTCGCTGCGTGGCTCTGGACACAGCGGTTCGGAGAGCGGGAGCAGCGTGTCGTCGGCGCCGCCCATGGGCTCGTCGGAAACCTCCGTGTCTTGCTGGGCGGCGGCTCGCTCCTTCCCGCGGACCGGCGCTCGGAGGTGGAACAGCGGGCAGTGTCCACGCTCACGCGATTGGCGGTCGTCGAGGATGGCCTGGCGAACTGGCCTACGGGAGCCGGCGGCCCGCTGATCGCGAACGACCGGATCCGCGTGCAGTGGTGCCACGGCGCGGCCGGCGTGCTGACGTCCCTCTGGGACTGCGCGTCGGACGACGACGAGTGGACCGAGCTGCTGCTCGCCGCCGGGCGCCTCGTGTGGACGGCGGGCCCGTTTCGCGACCAGCCCGGCCTCTGCCACGGGACCGCCGGCAACGCCTATGCCCTCCTCGCTCTCTGGCGCCGGACGGGCGACGAGCAATGGCTTCAGCGCGCGCAGGCATTCGCCGCGCACGCCGCGGGCCAGGTGGAGGATCGCGTCGCACAGCTCGGCCACGGCCGGCACTCCCTGTACACGGGCGACGAGGGCGTGGCGATCTGCCTGGCGTCATGCGTCACGGGCGACGAGCGCCTGCCGGTGATCGACCGGTTGATCTGAGCCCGAGAGCCGTGCGTTGTGGCAGCTCGGCACGCGGCATACGATCGCCGCCCTCGAACTGCACGACCGCGACGCAAAGGGCTGGGCCGTGCACGGCAGGGTTCGCCGTCGCCCCGGGTGGCCGAGATCGTCGAAGTCCTCGAGGCCTACGAGAGCGGAAAGGTGACCGGAGCTTCCGGTCGCCCTCCGTTACGGCAGCCGGTGGCCCTTGTAGGCGGAGTCCGGGTCGAGCGGCTCGGCGACGATCCCGGTCAGCTCCTGGAAGCTCTCGGGCGAGGCGAACTCGATCGCGACCGACGCTCCATCCGAGACGACGGTCAGCCGGTCGCCCGACCTGAACATCTGTCCAGGCAGACGCGAGTCCGGCGGGACGACGGCCTCGACGTCGATCGGCTCGTCGCTCTCGACCCGGACGCGGACGGTCGCCGGGCGCGAGGGATCGACCGCCTGGAAGCCGAGCCAGACCGCCTCCCCTGCGGCCACTGCCGCGACGACGGAGCCCGAGGGCGCAACCGCTGCCGGCGAGAGTCCGTAGACACGCGGGGCCACGTCCGCTGGGAGCGGCGCGGTGGGCGCAATCGTTCGTTGGAGGTAGACGAAGACGGCATCCGCAAGGCGAATTCGACCCAAGTCGAGCTCGAACGCTGCGGTCAGGCCGGTTCCACCATCCCTAGATCCTCGAGCGCCGACCGCGGCGCCAGGAGACTTGTTGTGAGGCGACGCATGACCTCGTCTTCATCCTCGCCCGGCGCCAGGGATGCGCGCACGACCGGCGCGACGCTGCGCCGCCAGGTCTCGACCGCCCGTTCCTCGTCGTCGAGGGGCGACCAGGCGAGGAATGGGCGAACGGACACCATTTGCAGGAGCGGCCGCCAGGTATCGGCAGGGAGCAGATCCGGTCGGTCGTTGCTCGCCTCGATGAGCAGGAGCCAGCTGCGCCAGAGCATCGGCGGCGAGGTCACGGGCTCGAGCCCCGTGATGGGTCGGTGGCCACTCTGCGTCGCCAGGGCGACGACGTCGGGCTGGTTCGGGCCGAGCAGGCCGGAAAGGTTGTCCACAACGCCGTCGAAGTACCCCTGCTCGAACGCCACCGGGGCGCGAAGCCTGCCATCCTTCGTCCCCGCCGCCTCTCGCTCGTCGTCGCGGGTGAGCAGCATGAGATGGGCTCCGAAGAGCCCGAGCATCGGATTCTCGAACTTCGCAAACAGCGCTTCGGTGATGGCCTGGGAGGCGACCCGTCGCTCGTCCGCCAACGCGATGCGCGCATCGTCCGCGATACGGGCGTTCGGGTCGTCCCAGTCGAAGCCGCCCTGTCCCATCAGGATGCTGATCGTCTGGTGCGACTCGTGCCTGGCGTCGTCGAGCAGGAAGACCTGCGTCTGCCAGCCGTTCACCGCCTCGACGGTCTGTTCCGCGATCACGCCGGAGTCGTCGCGCCAGCGCAGGAGATAGGCGCCTGGATCGACGTCCACCGTGGCGGTCAGGATCGGGTCCTGCAGGCTCCGATCTCCGCGACCCGAGTCGCTGAGGTCGATGATCGTCGCGCCGGCCGGGTGGTGAAGCGAAAGGTCGGGCGCCTTCGTCGAGTCGTCGTAACCCCTTTCCGGGGCGCTCCAGCGCCGCGCGCACAGGAAGACCTGTGCGCCGCCGCCGGCCCCTGCGACCACCGACCGGCTCGCCTTCGCGGCGGGGACCATGTGGAACTCGTGCGTGCGCACGGTGCCCTCCAGCGGCACGGGCGAGGCAATGCGAAGGTCGTCCGTGAGGTCGATCGTCTCGTTCTGGTTGAGGATCACGACGCGCTCTGCGCTCGCTTCTCCGACCTGCGCCTTGACCTTGTAGACGCCCTGCTCGACGTCGGCGTGCAACTCTCCGACGGCACGGCTGACGAGTGCGAACTCGTGGTCGATCAGAAAGACCTCGGCGAGCGGGCTTCCCGCCGTCAGGTGCAGATGGACCGTGCCGCCCGCGTCACTGAACGGTGACGACTGCATCCTGCCCTCCAGTCACTTGAAATGCCGCTTGGAGGCCCAACTCGGGCACGTAGACGGCATAGGCGCCGACCGGCAGCTCGAGCTTCCACTCCTCCGCGGCCAGCGTCTCGTCGGCCACGAGCGGGCTCGTTGCGTTGACGCTGACCGTCACCCGCTTTCCGACGCACTCCGGCGGAAACCGCGTCGTCGCAGTGAATGTCTGCTGCGCCCCGGGGGCCGCGAGCTCCAGGTCGGCGGCCTGCTCGAACCAGGGCTCCTTGGCGACCTGCGGATTGCGCCGTTGCGCATCGGTCATGAACGTCTTCATGCTGTTGAAGAGGTACGTCTTCAGCGCCTGGGTCGTCACCGGGCTGCCTGCCGCCCCCTTGAGGCCCTTCAAGAGCGCATGGGTGAAGACGCCGTGCCAGTCGCCTTCGAGCTCGTTCTCGACCGAGGTGTAGTTGAAGCCGGCGGCGAAGATGATCAGGAGGTCGCCTTGCGCGGCGTCGGCACGAGTCTCCCTGTCGCGATCGCAGGGACGAAGCTCGATCGACGGGGGAACGCGGGTCGCGCAGGTGTCGACCCACAGCACGAACTCCTCGAAGCGCGCCGCGTACCAGAACCAATCCAACCAGCTCGTGATCAGGACGTTCATTCCGTCCTCGAATGTCGCTTCCGCGGTGATGACGGCTACGTCGTGACGACTCTGGCCGACCAGCCCGTGGCCCGAGACATACACGTAGAGGCGCCGGCCGGAGCGCTGGTTGTAGGCGTCCGTCGGGAGCTCGGCCAACTCGTTGAACGCCTCGACGATCTCGAGCTGCTTGGGGACGCCGGAGGCCGAGGGCGGGAAGGGTGAGGGAACCTGCATGACGTTCTCGGCCGGCAGGCCGCCACCCTCGGGTGAGGTCAGCCACTCCGTGATCGCTGCAGCATCCTTGTCCGGGCCCTTGAGCTTCGTGATCCAGGGTGGCTGCGCCGACGCGCCCTCGTATTCGCTGACGCTGATGACGACCGCCCAGTCGTGGTCGTTCACGGCCATGTCTCAAGAAGGCAGGGCCAGTGAGTTGTCGGTCTCAGTCGTTCCCGGGGTACTCCTGGTGGATGAACTGGCGATCCTGGTCCGAGACGTCGTCGTTCAGGTCGGCCGAGAAGCCGTCGAGCGTCCATGACTCCGGGATCGGATACATCATGATCGAGTCGGCGTCGACCGGTGTGGACGTCACCTCGTCCTGCGGGTAGTGGCCCAGGACGTTGACCCTGATCTGGTCTTCGTCCCAGTTGTTCGGCGGCCCGCTCAGGTCCGCGATGACTGCCGGCTCGTTCCACTGGATCCCGCCCTCGGGGTTCTGGTGCTCGTGGATCAAGCCGAGCGCGTGCCCGAACTCGTGCATCACGACGCGGTTGAGCTCAGCGTCGTCCGAATCCGGCGTGAGCCAGCCGTAGTTCATCGTCGGGTCGGGGTCGGGAATGCTTCGGCACACCGTGCCGAGGTAGGACCACGATCCGGCTCCCTCCTCGAAGGCGATGCGGATCTCTGCATCGTCGCCCTCGTCCACCCACTGGAACTGCACGTTCGCCATGCCCGGCTCGGTCCAGCGCTCCGCAGTGTCGCGCACCCGATTCTGGAGGGACTCATCGCCCTCGAGGAACTTGACGCGTATGACGTCGCCCTCGTTCCACCGCGCCTCGTTCAGAAGCGCGGCCTTCTCGTTCGAGCCCTGAGGCCCTTCCGAGATGCAGATGCAGAAGCGGTTCTGGTTGCCGTTCTCCACGTAACTTCGCCTCCTCCTCTGACGGCTATTGCTGACAACCGTAACACCTCTGATTCCACGTGCCTAGGGCCTGTTTTTCCGTTGCTGATCCCGAGCTTGCCGCACGACTCGGGCGTCTCGGTGGACAGAAAACGCGCTCGCTCGTGGGGTTCAGTTCATCGTCGCGAGCCGGCGCTGGACGATCCTCAGGAGGCGCTCGATGTCCTCGCGGTGGAAGAGCTTCGGTGAGGTCATCGCTTCCACGGTCGTGACGCCCCGTCCGGCCTGTGCGAGCACGTAGAAGTCGACGACGCGGCCCAGCTCTGTGTCGAAGCTGAAGAGGATGCCGACGGCTCCGCCTCCGAGCTCGATCCGGCGACTGCGTACGTTCGTCGCAGCGACGTTGTGCGTGGTCGTGAAGTTCTCCGCGAACGTCTCGCGCGCACTTCGAGTCGCAGCCATCCGAGCGCTCATCGAGAAGGACACCTTCGCGGCTTCCTCGGACTCGAAGGCGCTCACCTCGTTCGTCAGCGAGAGCAGTGGCGTGCGGCCGACCCTCCGGCCGTGCGTGCAGAACGAGCGATGGAACGTGATCCGCGGCGGCGTCGTTCTCGTGTACTCGCCCGGGTTGCACTCGATCCCGTCCGGAAGGTCGCCGGGGCCGAGCGCGATCGCAGCGAGGTCAGGCGCTCCGGCAGGCCTTACTGGCTCGTCCGACGCGGGGTCGTCGGACGAGTCGGCAACCTCGGCGGAGTCGGCGTACTCGGGGGTCGGAACCGGTTCGCCGTTCGACCCGCCATGGAGGCCAGTCTGGATGCGCGAGTCGAGGGTGCCGACGAGTCGCTCGGCAAGGCGCCTCCCGTCCTCCCGATCGAGGCGCACGACTACCGCGGTGCCGACGACGGGGCCGCGCCGGAAGCGGATGAGCGTCCTGAATGTCCGGACGTCGCCGAACGTGACGGCCTCCC
>DASTYD010000167.1:0-4167 GCA_035765175.1 Gaiellaceae bacterium | reverse complement strand
GGACGCCTCGCGGGCGGCCTCGGCGCCGGATCGCCCCATTGCGATCCCGACGTCTGCTCGACGGAGCGCCGGAGCGTCGTTGACCCCGTCGCCGGTGACGGCGACCACGTCGCCGCCTTTCTGAAGCTCCTCGACGATTCGAAGCTTGTCCGCAGGCGTGATCCTGGCGAAGACGTCCTGCTCTTCGATCCCGAGCGAGCTCGCGATCGCGTGTGCGGTGACGGGGTGGTCGCCCGTGAGCATCTTCAGACGGACCCCCGCGGCGCGTGCCGCCTCAACTGCCTCGGCGGCCGTCGCGCGCAATGGATCGTGGAGCGCCAGGAGCCCGACCAGCACGAGCTCGCGCTCGATTTCGTCCTCGTCCAGCGGAGCGTCCGAAGGCAGGTCGCGCCGCGCGACGGCGAGCACCCGGAGACCCTCCTCGGCCCATGCCTGCGCAGTCGCCTGGAGCCGGGCCCGTGTCGAGTCGGCGAGCGAGCGCTCGATGACGAGCTCGGGGGCCCCTTTGACGAACGCGACAGTTTCGCTGGATGTGCTCATGACGACCGTCATCCGCTTTCGCAGCGCATCGAACGGAATCTCGTGCACGGCCCGGTCGCTCCTGCGGCCTTCGAGGCCGTGTGCGACGGCCTCCTCGGCTATCGCAGCCTCGACCGGGTCGCTGATTCCGCCCGAGGACGCAACTACGGCAGCCTCGAGCACATCGCGCGTCGTCCAGCCGGGCGCCGGCGAAGTGGCGACGACGCGGAGCCGGTTCTCGGTGAGCGTGCCGGTCTTGTCGGCGCAGATGACGGTCGCCTGCCCGGCTGTTTCGACCGCGGAGATCCTGCGGACGATTGCACCGCGCGTCGCCATCGCACGGGCTCCGAGCGCAAGTGCGATCGTCACCGTGGCCGCCAGCCCTTCCGGCACTGCGGCCACCGCCACTGCGACTCCGACCAGGAAAGCCTCCTGCGCAGGTGCGCCCTGGACCCAGAGCATCCCCCCGAGGACGATCGTGAGGACGCCTCCCGCAATGGCCATCACGCGTGCCAGAGCGCCGAGCCGAAGCTGGAGCGGCGTCGGCAGCCTGCGAATGCTCTGCATCAACCCGGTCAAGCGCCCGACCTCGCTTCCGGCACCTGTGGCGGTTACGAGTGCGGCCGCACGCCCGCGCGTGGCTCCCGTCCCGCCGAAGATCATCGACTCGCGCTCTGCCGGTGGCGCATCGACCGGCACCGGCTCGACGTGCTTCGCAACCGGCACTGACTCGCCGGTCAGCATCGATTCGTCGACCTCGAGGCCGCTGACCTCGACGAGTCGAGCATCGGCGGCGACGCGGTCTCCGTCGTGCACGATCAGAAGGTCGCCCGGAACCACCTCTGCGGCGGGAATCTCGGATTCGTTCCCCTCTCGCACGACCGTTGCCGTCCGGGCGACGCTCTGGCCGAGGGCGAGCACCGCCCGCTCCGCTCCCGCCTCCTGGACGAAGCCGAGGATTGCGTTCAGCACGACGATGATCGCCACCACCACCGCCTCGAGACCCTCCCCGACGACGAGCGAGACGACCGCGGCCGCGGCCAGAAGGACGACGAGCGGATCCCGGAACTGGCGGAGGGCGATGCGGGCGTATGCGGGCCGCCGCGCCTGTTCCAGGCGGTTGGGGCCGTAGGCCTGCAGCCGCGCCGCCGCTTCGTCGGCACTGAGCCCGAGCAGAGGGCTCGTCTGCAGCTCGGCGGCCACCTCGGATGCTTCCCTGGCATGCGGAGGCAGGGCGCGCTCCTCTGGAGGCACGCGGGGTTCTGCCGTCTGCGCAGGACGGTTCACAGCCGCAGCCTGCCTCCGCGCGACTGGACGCGCATCCGAGCGCACCCGGAAGGATCCGGCGGGAATCCCGCAGCTAGAGCAGTGCGACCGCGACCGCGAAGTAGACGAGGATCGAGAGCAGGTCCTGGATCACGGTGGCGAGCGGGCCGGAGCCGAAGGCCGGGTCGCGGCCGAATCGTGCCAGCACGTAGGGCAGGACCATCGCGATCAAGGTGGCGATCGACGAGCTGACGAACAGGGCGATGCCGACCGTGGCGGCAACCCGCGCATTGCTCCACACGGCGAGCGCGAACACGAAGAAGCTCAAGCCGATCAGCACGCCGATGATCGCCCCCGCACCCAGCTCGCGCCAGAGAACGCGGCCGATCGGGACGCCGACTGCCATGCCCCGGATCACCACTGCCTCGGTCTGGGTCCCAACCGCATCGGCCATGTAGACGACCGCGGGCACGAACAGCGCGAGCAGCACCTCGTCGCGAATCTGCTCCTCGAAGGCGCTGACGATGCCGGCCGAGAGCATGGCGCCGAGCAGACCGATCAGAAGCCAGGGGAAGCGATGCCAGAGGCGGCGCGTCACGGGCTCCTCCGCGGCCGCTCGCGCGAGGGAGGTCGAGGAACGCAGCCCGGTGAGGCGGGCGACATCCTCTTCGTGCTCGGTGAGCAGGACGCCGAGCAGCGCTTCCGCCGGGACGATGCCGAGCAACCGGCCGTCCGTGTCGGTGACTGCGGCGCTGCGGTGACCCTCCTGCGCGGCGCGCGCGGCGACACGCTCGAGGTCTTCGTCCGGATGGACGACGAGCGGGAGCTCGTCGAGAAGGTCTCCGACGCGCGCCTCGGGCTCGGCCGCGAGCGCGCGCTCGATCGGAACGAGCCCGAGCAACCGGTCGCCCTCGCAGACGGCGATCTCGGTCACGCAGTCGAAGTTTCCACCGGCGAGGACCTCGCGCAGCTGGGTAACGCTGCTCGGGGCGGCCGCGCGCGGCACACGCGAGACGGCCAGCTCTTGGGCCTTCCCAGACAGTTCGACGTCACGCACGCGAGGCAGACCCTAGGCGTGGCGCCGGATCGACCACCTCGTAGGAACCCGCACCACGTTTGCGCGCACTCCCGGATGACGCAGGGCAGAGCTGGGAGCACGCTGGGCGCGTACCCGACTTGGAGGGCCCGATGGCTACGACTGCGAAAGAAGCGGATCTCGCCGGCCCGGGGATCGGTAGCTACGACGAGCTGGAGCAGATCCTCCCGGACGACTACAAGCCTCTCCTCGACCCGCTCGAGACGATGCGCTCGCTCTACGGGGCGAAGCGCCTCATCGAGGACCGTCTTTGCGAAGAGCTCAACCTCAGCCCCGTGCAGGTACCGCTGATCGTCGACTCGGCCAGCGGTGTCAACGACTACCTCGACCGCGACGGCTCACGGACGCCGGTCCAGTTCCATATCGCGAACGACAACGAGCTGAACCCCATCGACGCCGAGGTCGTCCAGGCGGCGACGAAGTGGAAGCGGATGGCCCTGCGCCAGTTCGGCTGCAGACCGGGCGAGGGACTCCTCACCGACATGCGCGCGGTCCGAAAGGACTACTTCCTCGACCACGACCACAGCGCTTACGTCGACCAGTGGGACTGGGAGCGCGTCGTGACCGAGGAGGAGCGAACGCTCGAGTTCCTGACCGAGATTGTCCGCTCGATCTGGAACGTGCTGAAGGAGGCAGAGGCCTACGTCCACGAGCGGCACCCCGTGCTCGCGGACGCCTTTCCACCCCTCCCGGACGAGCTGACCTTCATCCACGCGGAGGACATCCTCGAGGCGTATCCGGACCTCCCGCGCAAGCAGCGTGAGACGGCGATCCTCCAGGAGGAGCCGGCGATCTTCATCTACGGCATCGGCTGGCCGCTCGCCGACGGCTACCCGCACGAGCTCAGGGCCGCCGACTACGACGACTGGTCGACCGAGACGGTCTCGGCCGAAGGGCGCCCGATGCACGGCCTGAACGGCGACATCCTCGTCTGGAACCCGGTCACCCGGCGCCGGCACGAGCTGACGTCGATGGGGATCCGCGTCACGAAGGAGGGCCTCCGGCGCCAGCTCGAGCTCTCGGGACAGCTCGACTTCCTCGAGCTCCCGTACCACAAGGCGATCATGGCCGACGAGATTCCACTCTCGATCGGCGGCGGCATCGGCCAGTCGCGGACGATGATGCTGCTCCTCCGAAAGGCGCACCTCGGCGAGGTCAGCGTTACGGTCTGGCCACAGGTCCTGAAGGAGATGTGTGCCGGGCGCAACATCCACGTCCTCGAATAACGAGCTGCGGCTCGGCGACGGGCGAATCCTCGGCTACGGCGAGTGGGGAGCGCGCGACGG
>DASTYD010000166.1:0-7736 GCA_035765175.1 Gaiellaceae bacterium | reverse complement strand
TCGCGCCCGAACCGATTCGGAGCCGTTTGCCTGCCAGCCGGCGCCGGACAGTGCGGTCTCGACCTTCGGCGCGAAGACGGCGAGCGCCACGGCGACGATCGCCCAGGCAACCGAGACGATGCGCACGTGATCCGCGGTCCAACTGCCGAGCCGGCCGAGTGGGCCGACCTTCGCAGGAGGTTCGAGCGTCCGAGCAGCAGGTTGAACAGCCCTGACCGTGCTCATCGTGGACACCGTCTCTCGACGCCGACGCGCTCGAGCCCGACCGAGGCGGGGCATGCCCCGGTGGCGACGTACAGCCACTGGTTGACGCCGACGAACGCGGCCAGGAGCACGAACCAAGGGCTGACGAGGAACGAGAGCGTCACCGCCAGCAGGGTCATCGACCCGGCGAGCGCGAACAGAATTCGCTCCAGCGGCCAAGCCCGTGCCATCAGCGGCCCACCCCCTCGACGAGCTCGTTCAGTGCGCGCAGCTGCTGCTGGACCGAGCCGCAGACCTCCTCGCAGAGCGCGAAGACGCCCTGGTCGACGATCCGGTAGAGCACGTGATTTCCCTGCTTGCGGCGGCCGAGAATGCCGGCCTCGGCGAGCACGGCCAGATGCTTCGACACGTTCTGTTGCGAGGCGCCGAGCGACTGCGAAAGCTCGCCGACCGTCGCCTCACCCTCGCGCAGGCGGTCGAGCAGCCGAATGCGCATCGGCTCGCCGAGCACCCGGAAGCGACGCGCGATCAGGTCGGCCAGCTCGTCGGGGATCGGATGGGGAAGCGTCATCACTACTCCTACGGGAATAAACGAATCAGTTGTATAGTTGTATAGCACATCTGAGAGCTCACCGCGGACTCCACGGTGGACACGAACCAAGGAGGATGAGAAGAACATGGACGTGACAGCCGAGAGCTTCGAGCGCGACGTGCTCGAGCGCTCCAACGAAGTGCCGGTCGTGGTCGACTTCTGGGCCGACTGGTGCGGGCCCTGTCGCATGCTCGGCCCCGTGCTCGAGGGCGAAGCCGAGGCGCGCGAGGGAGAATTCGTGCTCGCCAAGGTCGACGTCGACGCCAACCCGGAGCTGGCGGTTCGCCACCAGGTCCAGGGGATCCCGGCCGTGAAGGCGTTCCGCAACGGCAACGTCGTGGCCGAGTTCGTCGGCGTCCAGCCACCGGCGGCGGTGGCGCGGTTCCTCGACGAGTTGACGGGCCCGACGGCGAGCGAGCGGCTCGTCGCCGAGCTCAACGAATCGGGTGAGCTACCGGACGTAGTGGCGGCGCTCGAGCAGGGCGATCAGGAGCGGGCGCTCGAGCTGCTCGTGGCAGCGACTCTGAACGAGGACGGCGACCGCCGCGAGCGGTTGATCCGCTCGACAGTCGGCCTGTTCGGTGAGCTCGGAGACGAGCACCCTCTGACGATGCGTTACAGGCGCCGTCTCGCCGCCGGCCTCTACTGATCGCCCGACCAGCGGCTCACGGTTCCAGCAGCGAGATCGGTAGTTCTCCCCGGTACGTTTGTGGTGTTGCGCCGATGCCGGTGTGGAGGCGGTGGCTAGAATACCCCGTATGGGTATAGTCGAAGCGAGCAGATGACCGAGATCACCTACACCGTCCCCGACATGAGCTGTGGCCACTGCAAGCAGGCTGTGAGCGGTGAGCTCGCCGGGGTCGCCGGCGTCGAGACGATCGACGTCGACCTCGACACGAAGCTGGTCACCGTCCGGGGGCACGACCTCGACGACGCGGCTCTGCGAGCGGCGATCGAAGAGGCCGGCTATCAGGCGGTGACCTAGAGAAGATGGCCACGAAACCGACAGCGGAGCAGACCGTGCGCCTCGATCTCGAAGGCATGACCTGCGCGTCGTGCGCGGCGCGGATCGAGAAGAAGCTGAACAAGCTCGACGGGGTCTCCGCGACCGTCAACTTCGCAACCGAGCAGGCGACCGTCCACTGCGACCCGGACGTTCCGGTCGAGCAGCTCGTCGCCGCCGTGGAGTCCTCCGGCTACGGGGCGCGGTCCGTAGCCGATCCCGGCCCGGCCGGGGCCCATGACCATCAGGACAAAACGCAGCGCGTGCTGAAGCGCAGGCTCGCCGTCGCAGTCGTCCTCACAATCCCGGTCGCCCTCCTGGCCATGGTTCCGCCCCTGCGGTTCGGTAACTGGGAGTGGGTCGCGCTTGCTCTGTCGACGCCGGTTGTCTTCTACTCGGGGATCGGCTTTCATCGAGCGGCGCTGAAGAGCGCGCGCCACTTCGCCGCGACGATGGACACGCTGATCTCGCTCGGCACGATTGCGGCCTGGCTGTGGTCCACCGTCGTCCTGGTCGCAGCGCTCGACACCGACACGTACTTCGAGGTCGCCGCCGTCGTGACGACGCTGATCGTGCTCGGGCGATTCCTCGAGGCGCGGGCGAAAGGCCGGTCGTCAGAGGCGATCAAGAAGCTGCTCGAGCTCGGCGCCAAGGACGCGCGGGTGCTGCGCGACGGGCAGGAATTGCTCCTCCCTCTCGACCAGCTGCAGGTCGGCGACCGCTTCGTCGTTCGGCCGGGGGAGAAGATCGCGACCGACGGGGTAGTCGTCGCCGGGGAGTCGGCGGTGGACCAGTCGATGCTGACCGGTGAGTCGGTGCCGGTCGAGGTCGCGATCGGCTCCGAGGTCGCCGGCGCGACCGTCAACACGTACGGCCGCCTGGTCGTCGAGGCGGAGCGGGTCGGCGCCGACACCGCCCTCGCTCAGATCGCGCGCCTCGTGGACGCTGCTCAGTCGGGTAAGGCCCCGGTGCAGCGGCTGGCCGACCGGGTCTCGGCGGTGTTCGTGCCCGTCGTGATCGTCCTCTCCCTGCTCACGCTCGCCGGCTGGTTTCTCGCCGGCGCCTCGGCGGCGTCGGCCTTCACCGCCGCCGTCGCCGTCTTGATCATCGCCTGCCCCTGCGCCCTCGGTCTGGCGACGCCGACAGCCCTGATGGTGGGCACGGGACGCGGCGCGCAGATGGGCGTGCTGATCAAGGGCCCGGAGATCCTGGAGCAGACGCGCCGTGTGGACACGATCGTGCTCGACAAGACGGGCACGGTCACGGAAGGCAGGATGGAGCTGGCCGAGGTCGCGCTCCTGAACGGCGCCACCCGCGCCGAGGTCTTGCGCCTGGCCGGCGCGCTCGAGAGCGCCTCCGAGCATCCGATCGCCCAGGCGATCGCAGCTGCGGCGCGCGGCGAGCTCGGGACGCTGCCACCGGTCGCGCGTTTCCGCAACGAGCCCGGAGTCGGCGTCAGCGGCGTCGTGGACGGACATGAGGTGAGGGTTGGCCGGCGGGACACTCGGATCGAGGTCGCCTGGGACGGGCTGGCCCGCGCCAACCTCGAGGTGCGCGACACGGTCAAGCCCTCGAGCGCCGAAGCCGTTCGCGAGCTCGAGGAGCTCGGCTTGACGACCGTCCTCCTGACCGGGGATGCCCGGCAGCACGCCGAGCGGGTCGCCCACGAGGTGGGGATCGAGCGCGTTCTGGCCGAGGTCTACCCGGACGACAAGGTGCGAGAGATCACACGGCTCCAGGAGGCAGGGAAGGTCGTGGCGATGGTCGGCGACGGCGTCAACGATGCACCCGCGCTCGCGCAGGCCGATCTCGGGCTGGCGATCGGCACCGGCACAGACGTCGCGATCGAGGCCTCCGACCTGACGCTCGTCTCCGGCGACCTGCGCGCCGCCGCCGATGCAATCCGGCTGGCGCGCAGAACTCTCCGGACGATCAAGGGCAACCTCTTCTGGGCTTTCGCCTACAACGTCGCCGCCATCCCGCTCGCGGTCGCCGGGCTCCTGAGCCCGATCGTCGCCGCGGCGGCGATGGCCGCCTCCAGCCTGTTCGTCGTCAGCAACAGCCTGCGCCTGCGGCGCTTCCGCAGCGCACGAGAAGGAGTCGCCACATGAGCCAGGTCACCGAGCACGGCTACGGGTACGCCAAGGAGAAGGACGCGCTCGTCAAACGCCTGCACAGGATCGAGGGCCAGGTGCGGGGAATCGAGCGGATGGTCGAGGACGACCGCTACTGCATCGACGTCCTGACCCAGATCGCGGCCGTGAACACCGCGCTCGAGTCGCTCGCTCTCAAGATCCTCGACGAGCACGTGCGCCACTGTGTCGCCGGCGCGCTCGGCTCGGGCGACGCGGACGACGCGCATGCGAAGACCGAGGAGCTGCTCGAAGCCGTGCAGCGCTTCGCACGCACGCGCTGACAGCGGCGCGGCTCGTTTTGACTCAGGCGCCCGGCGCTTCGCCCGGTACCACCTCGACGACGTGGTCGAGCTCGACGCCTGCGCGCCGCTGGATGAGGGCGACGTGGTCGAGCTGGGTCGCCTCGACCATCCACACATACGTGTCCTCTTGCAGCAGTGCGAAGGAGCGGATCCAGGCGAGGGGCAGTCCCTCTTTCGTCAGCTCCTCGACCGCCGTTTGGAGGCGTGACGAGAGAGCCGCTGCGCCCGCCGCGTCCAGCTGCGGGATGTAGCTCTCGACGAAGAACGTTCGCCCGTGCGCCATCGCAGTGACGGTACTGCGCCCCCCGAGTTGCGGCATCGCAGGAAACCCGACAACTTGCTCACTCTTCGTCGAGCGAGAGGCGGCCGTCGGCCACCAGGCGCGCGAGCTCGGTGCGCGAGCGGATCCCGAGCTTCCGGTAGATCCGGGTCAGGTGGGCCTCGACGGTCGCAACCGTGGTGAAGAGTTGCGCCGCGACCTCGCGGTTCTTCTTCCCGAGAGCGACGAGTGCAGCGACGCGACGCTCTGCGTGCGTCAGCTCCCGGTCGCGCCGCGGACGTGGGCGTGCTCTTCGCAGCTCGTTGTCGCATCGTTCGACCCAGCGTTCCGCTCCGAGACCGAAGAAGATCGCGCGCGCTTCATCGAGTCTCCCGCCCGCGCGCCGGCGCTCGCCAGCGCGCCGCAGCGCCTCGCCGGCGACGAGCAGCGCGCGACCGGAATGCATTGGGAAGCCTCGTCGCTCGAAACCCGCCGCCGCTTCCTCGGCGGTCGCGACCGCGGCCTCGAGGCTTCCGCGCGCCAGCAGGAGCAGGGCCTCGCAACGCAGCGCCCCCGGGCCGGCCCAGAGGTGGCCGCGGTCGCGGTCCCCTCCCAGTGTGCGCAGAAGCTCGTCGGCGCCGTCGAGGTCGCCGAGCCCGACGAGCGCCTCGATCGCGTCGGCGAGGGCCTCGACCGACTCGAGGCGACCCCAGGTCTCGGTGCGCCGTATGTCTTCGAGCGCTTGCCAAGCCTGTCCGGGATCGCCCAGCGAGAGCTCCAGGGAGCCGATCCCCCAGCGGTTCATCGCGGCCAGGTGCGGCCAGTGGATCGCGTCTGCGCAGGCGACGCCCTCCGCGCCGAGCTCGCGCGCATCCTCGGCGCGGCCGCGCATCGCCGCGAGCGCCGCGCGCCGCTGCATGATCTCGGCCTCGCACCAGCGGTCGCCTTCAGAGTCCTCCCAGATCTCCTCGAGGTAGCGCTCCGAGAGCTCCCAGTGACCTGCGTGCCGCTCGACGTCCGCGAGATCCCGCAGCATGCGGTACCGGTCTGGCAACGCGCCTCGCTCGCGCGCGATGGTCAGCTCCGGCTCGAGCGCGCAGCGTGCGCCGTGCAGGTCGCCGCTGCGCAGAAGCCAGCGGCCGGTCATCTGGCGAGAGGACGGCCACCCCGATGGAACGCCGACATTGGCTGCCAGTGGCACCGCCCGCTTGACGAGATCGGGCTCGGGGCGCCCTGCGAGGTCGGCACGGTCGGCGACGGCCAGCAACGCAGCAGCCACGAGCGGCCCCTCGCCGGCCTCCTCGGCCGCGGCGAGTGCCTGACGCGCGGCGGCTTCGCTCTCGTTGAGGTCCTCCCGGTGAAACAGGTATGAGCTCAGCGTCAAGAGAACATGCGCGCGTAACGCCAGGTCCGTGCCCACGTGGGCCAAGGCTTCGGTCAGTCGCAGTCCCTCGTCGACATCGTCTGCCAGCATCGTCCACATCAACAACGCTCGCGCCCGCCGCGGACCCTCGAGTCCGCCGGCAAGGAGCCGGTTGAGCAACTCACGGGCCTCCATAAGGCGGCTCGCGCCCGCAAGCTGCCACGCCGCGCCGAGCGTGCGTTCGAACTGCAGCGAGTCCTCACCGGGCGGTGTCAGACGGAGCGCCTCCAGGGCCAGCTCGGCTGCGGCCTCCGGCGCCCCACGCCCGAAGGCACGTGCAGCGGCCTCGTCGAGCAATGCCGCCGCCGACGGATCAGGCCCCGCCGCCGCAAGCGCGAGATGCCGGGCGCGTTCCTCGACGTCATCGCACACCTGTGCCAGCTCGCGGTGCAGAGAGCGTCTTGCGGTCGGAGTGAGGTCGCCGTAGGCGGCGGAGCCGAGCAGCGGATGGGTGAAGCGGACGAGTTCGTCTTCGATCACGATCGCGTCCAGGTCAGCTGCGGCGTCGAGCAGCTCCGGTCCGGCTGGATCGACGGCCGCGAGCATTGGCCGGGTGGGCCGCTCAGCGGCGGCGGCGATCGCGAGCACGCGGCGAACATCTGCCGGGCAGCGTTCGATGCGGGCGCGAACGAGCTCCAGGAGCGAGCCCGGGATTGCGATCGGCCCGAGCTGCGGGCGATCTCGGCTGAGCGAGCCGGCGAGCTCGAGCGCGAACATCGGGTTTCCGCCCGAGGCTTCATGGACGCGCGCCAGAACCGGCCTCGGAAGCTGAATGTCGGAGCGCGAGCGGACGAGACGCGTGATCGCGCCGAGACTCAGCGGCCCGAGCAGCAGCTCCTCGTAGGCCCCGTCCAGCGCGTTCCCGAGGTCGAGCGGGTCGGGACCGTCGCCGCGCTGCGTGACGAGGACCCCGACTGGCAGGTCGCCGAGCCGTCGCGCCGCGAACGAGAGGATCCTCGCCGAGGAGGGGTCCAACCACTGCACATCGTCGACGGCGATGAGCACGGGCTCGTCTCGGGCCAGCTGGCGCACGAGGGCCAGGAAGGCACGTGGCAGTGCGAGCGCATCGCGCGCCGGCTCGTCAGGCTGCGCAAGACCAATGGCAGCCGCGAGCGCGGCGCGGTCGTGATCGGCGAGCTGGCCTGCGATGTCGCCGAACCTGTCGCCCACCAGATCCGCGAGCCCCACGAGTGCGAGCGGGAGCTCGGCCTCCACGCACCTCGCGGACAACACCGCGCAGGTCTTCTGGCCGCCTTCGAGGCCAGCGCGCCAAACCGTCGTCTTGCCGATCCCGGGATCGCCGCGCAGGACCAGTGCGCGCGGACCCCCATGAACCGCGGTGACGAACGCCCGCAAGGTCGCGATCTCTTCCTCTCGCCCAACGAGCTCGGGATCCGCAGCAAGAACCATGGATTGATTGTCATCCAGTCGAACGCGTGTTTCCAGTCTGGAGCGCCCGAAATGTGGGGTTTCCGACGATGCGCGGCGGCGGCCCAGGGGGCAAGCTCGGAGTCGGATTCTCGTGAACGACGAAAGGAAGGAGAAAAGATGAAGAAGCTCGCACTACTCCTCGGCCTTGCCTGCGTCGCGCTCGGCGCGCTCGCGGCAGGCGGAAGCGCGAGCCCTGCGGCAGGCGCACCTGTGATGACAGGGCTGCACAACCCGCGGGGGCTCGCATTCGACAAGCACGGCAGCCTCTATGTCGCCGAGGCCGGGCAGGGTGGATCTGCTCCGTGCGCTGTCTTCTCCGGCGAGCCGGTGCTGAGGTGCTACGGCCCGACCGGGCGGATCTCACGGCTGAGGGACGGCGTCCAGGAA
>DASTYD010000165.1:0-3224 GCA_035765175.1 Gaiellaceae bacterium | reverse complement strand
GCGGGAAGCCCACCTCGAGATGAGGCTTCCCATCCTCTTGAAGGAGTAAGGGCCGTGGGAGACCACCACGTCGATAGGCGGGACGTGCAAGCGGAGCAATCCGTTCAGCGGACCCGTACTAATTGCCCGAGGTCTTGATTTTGAACACGTGTAGCCGCTATGGAGTTTTGAGGGTGCGCATGACGCATCTTTGAAAATTGTGCGCCGGAGCCAGGCTGAAGCCAGGCACCGGATTGCGCCAAGGTTTCGGCGGTCATAGCGACGGGGGTACACCTCTTCCCATTCCGAACAGAGAAGTTAAGCCCGTCAGCGCCGATGGTACTCGGAGGGCAACCTCCCGGGAGAGTAGGTCGCCGCCGAATTAGTTTCTTCGAAGAGGGCCGCCGCGAGGCGGCCTTTTTCGTTGGTCAGAATGTCCGGATGGAGCTGCGTGGGGAGAGAGTCGTGCTCAGACCGTGGCGGCTCGAGGACGCGCCGGCGGTCGCCGTCGCATGTCAGGACGCCGAGATCGTGCGCTGGCTCGCCTTCGTGCCTCAGCCCTACACGGAGGCCGACGCCCGCTTCTACATCGAGGACTGTCTCCGCGCGGGCGAGGATCGGGCTCCGTTTGCGATCGCCGACGCCGAGACGGGCGCCGTCATCGGCTCGATCGAGATGCGCGTCAACCGGATGCTGACCGGTCACATCGGCTACTGGCTGGCCGCCGAGGCGCGCGGCCGCGGGCTCACTACCGCAGCGCTCGTGGTCCTCAGCCGCTGGGGACTCGAAGAGCGCGGGCTGGGCCGGGTCGAGCTCGTCACCGACCCGGACAACATCGCCTCGCAGCGGGTCGCCGAGAAGGCCGGCTTCACGCGCGAGGGAGTCCTGCGCTCGATCCTCGTCAACAGAGACGGCAGCAGGCGGGACGGCGTCATGTTCTCGCTCCTGCCCGGCGACCTCGACTAGCCGCTTCCTGCTTCCCGCGCCACTCCGGATCGAGCGCTCGGAGCCGACGCACACGCTCCGCGAGCGGGGGATGGGTCACGAACATCGCCGCGAGCCCCTCCTCGGCGAACGGGTTCACGGTGTAGAGCGGCTCGGTCGCCGGGGAAGCCCCGAACTCGACGAACGAGCCGGCGGCCTCGAGGCGCACGAGCGCGTCGGCGAGCCCGTGTGGCGACTCCAACAGCTCGGCGGCCGCGCGATCCGCTGCGAACTCCCGGTTCGGCGAGAGGAGCAGGTGCACGAGCGACGCTGCTACCGGGGCGAGCACGAATAGGAAGCCCCGCTGCAGCCAGCCGGCAAGGCGCGTCACCTCGATCAGGAATCCGGCCAGGACGGAGACGGTCGTCTGCACGAGCACGTCTCGGTTCGCGACGTGCACGAGCTCGTGCGCGAGAATGCCTTCGAGCTCCGCCGGGTGCGTCGCCGTCAGCAGTCCCGCGCTGACCGTGAGCGACGACCCACGCGGCCCGCGCCCGGCAGCGAACGCGTGCGGATGCCCGTCGGGAAGGAGGTAGATCCGCGGACGAGCGACGCCGACCTTGGCAGCGAGCCGCTCCACGGTCGACCGCAGCGCAGGCCCTTCCGCGAGCGCCATCTCCCTCGCACCGACCATTCCAGGGGCGACGCGGTCGAGGTACCAGTAGAGCGCCGCCGCGGCGAGCAGGATGCAAAACACGGCGAGGGACGCGGGGCGATACCCGCCGATCCACCAGAAGAGGCCTCCGATGGCGGCGCAGAAGCCGAGGAGGAGAAGCCAGACCTTGAGCAGGTTCCTCGCCGCGGGGAGGAAGCCCACCGGACTACGTGTCGCGCTCGTCTTCGGCGAAGCCGCGCGGCGGCCAGTCGGGCTCGGGCGCGTCGCACCGGCTCGTGCAGTGGAGCGAGGCGATGTTCTGGAGCGGGATCAGGATGTGGCCGTTGAGCTCGATGTGGGCGACCTCGTCGACGGCGCAGTACGCGGTCAGGACGCCCTCGTGGTAATCGCCGCCGAACAGGGCAACTTCGACCTGCTCGCCCTTGTACTTGCTCGTGTAGTCCTCCACGGCCCGGAGCGTACCGCTTGGCACGCTCCGGGCCGGAGTGCTCCTTACCGGAAGACGGCTTGGATGTCGCGCCGATACCGATGCCGGCTCTCGATCGCGGCCCGGAGGCCGCTTCCAAATCCGGTCTCCTCGTGGAGCGGGGTGCCGGCTTGCTCGGCCACTGCTCGATCCAACTCCGGCCTGCAGATGAGGCCGAGCCGGACGAGGAACTCTCCTAGCCGCTCGCCGGTCTGTTCCCGGGCCTTCAGAGCCTGGTCGAGGATGCCGCCGTCAACCGCTCCTTGTGCCACGAGAACCGCTCCCAGCAAGGGTCGGTCGCCGCAGGTGTCGTGCATGTCTCCCCCTGGTATGTGTGATTCGCGGAGCCCTCTCCCGAGCTCCGGGCTGCACAACGAAGGATGAACGGCGCAGCGAGCGAGGGGAATCCCCCGATCAAGTGAATCCCCCACCCGAAAGGGGGATCAGCCGCTCCACCACGAGCTCGCCCACGTGATCGACGCCAGGGCTGCCTGGCCTGAGCGACTCGGGTGGAAGTAGTCCAGCTTGCTCACCTGGGCCGCCGTGAACGCGTAGCCGAACGTGGCGCCGCCGTCGAAGCGGCACATGGCGTACCTGCTGCAGACCTCGGCCAGGACCTGGTTGAACGCCTGTTCGCGGGCGAGCACGGTTTGGCGGTCCTGCTCGGTGTTCCTAGGCGAGAGCATGGACTGGCAGATCCCCGCGAGCGTCCAGACGAGCTGCGCGGCCGGCTCGTTCCGGAACAGCGCCCAGAGCTGGTAGACGTTCGGGATGCTGCTCACGAACACGGTCGAGCCCGCGGGCAGCCCGTTTGCGAGGACGGTCATCGTTGCCGTGAACTGCGCTCGGAAGTCGGCCACGCTCGTCATCGTCGAAATCGAGCTCGTGCAGACATCGTTGGCGCCCATCAGGATCGTCACGTAGCGCGCTCCCTGCCCGACGGCGACCTGCGCCTGGCCCGGAGCGTCGCGCATCTTCGCGCCGGCGCGGGCATCGTTGTAGTTGCGGCCCGAGATCGCGGGCTGGACTGCCCGGATTCGCTCGTAGTGGCTGCGGATGCCGTCGAGGGCGCCGCCGCCCGTGCTCCACGACTGGGCCGGATGATCGCCGTACCAGCAGCACACGTCGGTCGCGCGCGTGATCGAGTCGCCGATCGCGGCCATGCTCGTCGGGAGCGGC
>DASTYD010000164.1:0-4453 GCA_035765175.1 Gaiellaceae bacterium | reverse complement strand
ACCAGGTCAAGGGAGAGGGCGAATTCCGCCAGCAGCTCGACGACTTGCTGGACAACTACGCCGGGCGGCCGACCCCGCTCACGCTCGCCGAGCGGTTCGCCTCCGGCAAGCGGCTCTACCTCAAGCGCGAGGACCTGCTGCACACCGGCGCGCACAAGCTGAACAACGCGCTCGGCCAGGTGCTGCTCGCGCGGAAGCTCGGCAAGGAGCGGATCGTCGCCGAGACCGGGGCCGGACAGCACGGCGTCGCGGTCGCCACCGCCTGCGCGCGCTTCGGGCTCGAGTGCGTCGTGCACATGGGCGCCGAGGACATGCGGCGCCAGCGCCCCAACGTCGAACGGATGCGCCTGCTCGGCGCCGAGGTGCAGCCCGTGGAGATCGGAACGCGCACGCTGAAGGAAGCAACGAGCGAGGCCGTCCGCGACTGGCTCGCGAACGTGGAGACGACGTACTACCTCATCGGTTCCTGCGTCGGCCCCCACCCGTACCCCGAGATCGTCCGCGGGCTCCAGGCGGTGATCGGAGTGGAGGCGCGCGAGCAGATCCTCCGCGCGGAGGGCCGGCTGCCGGAGGTCGCGGTCGCCTGCGTCGGCGGCGGCTCGAACGCGATCGGGCTCTTCGCGGGGTTCCTGGACGACGACGTGCGGCTGGTGGGCGTCGAGGCCGAGGGTGCGGCCAGCCTCGGCACGGGGAGGACGGGCGTGCTCCACGGGGCGCGCTCGTCGCTCCTCTCGGACGAGGACGGGCAGATCCTCGACGCGCACTCGAGCGCGCCCGGCCTCGACTACCCCGGCGTCGGGCCCGAGCACGCGTTCCTCCGCGACACCGGGCGCGCCGAGTACGTCTCGGTCGACGACGCTGAGGCGCTGGAGGCGTTTCGCCGCCTCGCCCGCACCGAAGGCATCATCCCGGCGCTCGAACCGGCGCACGCGCTCGCGCAGGTCGCGAAGCTCGACGAAGAGCTGATCCTCCTCTGTCTCTCCGGCCGCGGGGACAAGGATCTCGCGTCCCTAGGGGCGGTTGCGGCTTGAGCTCCATCGTGTCGACCGGTCGTTTCAGACGCACGCACGGGCAAAGCCCGCACGTGCTGAGGCGGCACCGCAAGCGGTGCCTTGGCGGCCTGTGAAGACCCTCGTGATCTACCTGATGTGCGAGCCGGAGACGCCCGAGCTGGCAGAGGCGGCCGTCGAGGGCGGCGCCGACCTGGTCGAGCTCGGCTTCCCGTTCTCGGACCCGCTCGCGGACGGGCCGGTGATCAGGAAGGCCGCCGAGCGTGCGCTCGCCCACGGCATGCGCACCGGCGCCTGCCTCGAATGCGTCGCCGCCACACGCGAGCGGGTCGACGTGCCGCTCGTGCCGATGACGTACGCCGCGCTCCTCGAGGCCTACGGATACGACCGTTTCGCAGCCGACGCAGAGTCGGCCGGCGCATCTACCATGATCGTTGCCGACCTTCCGGCCGGCGAGCGGGCTGAGCTTCGTCGAGTCCAGCTCGTTGCACCCACTTCAACCGACGAGCGTTTGCGGCTGGCGGCCGACCACACGGTCGGATGGCTGTACCTCGTCACTCTGACCGGGACGACTGGGGCCCGTGAACACCTCTCCCCTTCCCTCGCGGGCCTCGTCTCCCGGTCTCGAGCCGTGACCGACAAGCCGCTCTACGCCGGGTTCGGGATCTCCGAGCCGGAGCAGGCACGGGCGGCCGCCGAGCTCGCCGACGGCGTCGTCGTCGGCTCTCGCGCTGTGCAGGTGGCCGAGGAGGGCCCGGCCGCGCTGCGTGACTACGTCCGCTCGCTTCGCGCAGCGATCGACGAGCCGGTCGCGGCGATAATCGACTGATGCGCATCTTTTCCGGCATCCGATCGTCGGGGGACAAGACGCTCGGCAACTACAGCGGCGGCTTCCGCCAGTACGTCGCGACGCAGGAGCAAGGCGACGCATTCTTCTGCGTCGTCGACCTGCACTCGATCACGACCCCGTTCGAGCCCGAGGTCCTGCACGAGTCGACGCTCTCGGTCGGCGCCTGGCTGTTCGCGACCGGGCTCGACGCGGAGCGCTCGACGGTCTTCGTCCAGAGCCACGTGGAGGCCCACGCCGAGGCGGCCTGGCTGCTCAGCTCCGTGGCGAGCTTCGGCGAGCTGCGGCGCATGACGCAGTTCAAGGAAAAGGCGGAGGAGCAGGAGTTCGTCTCCGCAGGGCTCCTCAACTACCCGGTGCTGATGGCGGGCGACATCCTGCTCTACCAGACCGACATCGTCCCGATCGGCGACGACCAGCGCCAGCACCTCGAGCTCTCGCGCAACATCGCCGAGCGCTTCAACGGCCGGTTCGGAGAGACGTTCAAGGTGCCCGAGGGCGTGTTCCCCGAGGAGGGCGCGCGGATCAAGAACCTCCAGGAGCCCGAGCGGCTCATGTCGACGACTCGCGGCGCTCCGCAGGGTGTCGTGCGGATGATCGACGAGCCGGATGTCGTGCGGAAGAAGTTCAAGACCGCGGTCACAGACTCGGGGACCGACGTCCGGCACGACCCGGAGGAGAAGGCGGGCGTCTCGAACCTGATCGAGATCATGGCCGTGGCGACCGGCTCCTCGATCGGCGAGATCGAGTCGCAGTTCGACGGCCAGGGCTACGGGCAGTTCAAGGAGGCCGTGGCGGAGGCAGTCGTCGAGCTCTTCGTCCCGATCCAGGAGCGTTACCGGGAGCTGCGGGCCGACGAGGGCGAGCTGAGGCGTCTGCTCGCGGTCGGCGCCGAGAAGGCGCGAGAGGCGAGCGCGCCCACGCTCGAGGAGATGTACGAGCGGATGGGGTTCGTCCGTCCGTAGCCTCGGTCGGACGCGGCTGATCGCGCTCGGTGCGATCCTCGCCCTGACGATCGTCGCGGGGGTCCTGCGCTACACCGACGTGGCCGAGGTCGGGCTCTTCTTCGTCTCGCTCGCGGCGCTGGCCGGGCTCGCCTGGGCGATCTCGTTCTCCACCGAGTCCCTCGGCGAGCGGATCGGCCCGGCGGCGACCGGCGTGCTGCAGGCGACGCTCGGCAACATCCCGGAGATCTCGGTCGTGCTGTTTGCGCTGGCCGCCGGCGAGATCGTCGTCGCCAAGACCGCGCTCGTCGGGGCGATCTTCGCGAACGCGCTGCTCATCCTGGGGCTCGCCATCCTCGTCGGCGCCTGGCGCGAGCCGGACGGGGTCATGCGCTTCGGCAAGCGGCTCCCGAACGACACGGCAACGCTGCTCCTACTCGCGATCTTCATCATCGTCCTGCTCAGCCTCTCCGACCAGGTCGGTGGTGGGCCGGGCGAGCACGCGGAGGAGATCTCGGCGTTCGGCGCCGTGCTGCTCCTCGGCGTCTACGTCGTCTGGGTCTGGTCGTATCTCCGCGCGGGACAGCGGGAGCACAAGGCGGCCGCAAGACCGAGCGGCCTGCCGACGAGGGTCGCGATCGGGCTCATCTTCGGCGCCGGCCTGGCCGCGACCTTTGTCTCCGAATGGCTCGTCCACGCGATCGAGCCCGCGGTCGACGCGCTCGGCATCTCGCGCGCCTTTGTCGGGCTCGTGATCATCGCGATCGCCGGGAACGCGGTCGAGAACGCCGTCGCGATCACCTCGGCGTGGCACCGGAACCACAACCTCGCGCTCTCGGTCGTGAACAACGCGGTCTCACAGACGGCGGTCGTCGTCTTCCCGCTCCTCGTCCTGCTGTCGTTCTTCTTCGCCGAGCCGCTGACCTTCGTGCTCGACCCGATCTACATCGCGGCGCTCGCGCTGACCGCGATCAGCGTCTGGCAGATCACGACCGACGGCGAGGCGGTGGCGTTCGAAGGCTGGGCGCTCGTGGCGCTGTTCGGGATCCTCGGCGCGCTCACCTGGTACGCGTAGCTGCGCGAAGGCCCTCGACCTCCCCGTCGGTGAGCTCGCGCCAGGCACCGGGCTCGAGGCCGCCGAGCGTGAGGCCGGCGTACCGGCTGCGATGGAGGCGTCTTACGGGATGGCCGACCGCCTCGAGCATCCGCTTGACCTGGTGCTTGCGTCCCTCGTGGATGGAGAGCTCGACTCGGGACGGGCCCAGACGTCGAACCTGCGCCGGCGCGGTCCTGCCGTCGTCGAGCTCGATGCCTTCGGCCAGCTTCGCGAGCGCCTCGTCGTTTGGCTCGCCTTCGACCTCGGCCTCGTAGACCTTCTCCACCTCGTAGCGCGGATGCGCGAGCCGGTGCGCCAGGTCGCCGTCGTTCGTGAGGAGCAGGGCCCCGGTCGTGTCCGCATCGAGCCGGCCAACGGGGACGACGCGCGACTCGTGCTCGACAAGGTCGACGACGGTGGGGCGACCATGCGGATCGCGCGCGGTGGTGACGATATCCGGCGGCTTGTGGAGGAGAACGTACGCGAGCCGCTGCGGCGCGAGGAGCCGCCCGTCGAGGTCGACGACATCGCCCTTCTTGACGAAGGTGTTCAGCTC
>DASTYD010000163.1:0-6579 GCA_035765175.1 Gaiellaceae bacterium | reverse complement strand
GCGGGGAGGCCGGTCGGGATGGCTGCGATCGCGAGGCTGATCCCGACCAGGAAGAGATCGTCGAACGACTCGCCGCGGAGCAGCCCGATGATGATGACGAGCACCAGCGCAGCGGCCGCCATGATCGTCAGCAGGACGGTCAGCTGGTCGAGCTGGCGCGTCAGCGGCGTCTTCTCCTGCGTGACCCCGCTCAGCATCCCGGAGATTTGACCGACCTCGGTCTCCATCCCGGTCGCCGTCACCACCATCTCGCCCCGCCCACGAGTGACGGTCGAGTTCATGTAGGCCATGTCCACCCGGTCGCCGAGCGGGACGTCTTCGCCGGGCACCGCGTCGATCGACTTCAACACGGGCACGCTCTCCCCGGTCAAGGCCGCTTCCTCGATCTCGAGCGTCGCGGCCACGAGCAGGCGCCCGTCCGCGGGGATCTTGTCGCCGGCCTCGAAGGAGACGACGTCACCCGGAACGAGCTCCTCCGAGGGAATGTCGATCCGCGAACCGCCACGTTGGGCGTGCGCCTTGATCACCAGCATCTTCTGGAGCGCGGCGACGCTCTCAGCCGCTTTCCCCTCCTGGTTGAGGCCGAGGATCGCGTTCAGCACCGTGATGCCGAGGATCGCGAGGCCGGTGCCGAACTCCTGGAGCGCGACGACACTGACGACCGCCGCGCCGACGAGGACGAGCTGCATCAGGTCGCGGTACTGGCGCAGGAACGCGTGCCAGCCCGGCTCAGTCGCCTCCTCAGCGAGCTTGTTCGGCCCGTACTGCGCGCGGCGCTTCTCGACCTCGCCGGCGTCGAGCCCCGCCTTCCGGTCGACTCCCAGCTGGGCGCACACGTCCTCCGCGGAGAGGCTGTGCCAGACAGCCTCGTCGGGGTGCGTGCCCGACCCCTCGGCAGCGGCGGCGCTCATCACGCCTCAGTCCTTGCCCCGGCGAGCGCGCCGTGTGCACCGACGTCGTCGCCGCGATGATGCTTGTCACCGCGGGCGTATGCGATCAAGCCGACCAGTACGAGCACGATCCCCAGCACGATCATCCACCGAACGGCATCTCGCATCTCAAGCCTCCCTCAGACGGGGATTCATCACAACACCGCCGACACGGCGAGGATGATCGCTACGAGCAGGGTGAGCAAGGCGAGTAGTGGCCAAACCCACCGCAGGTACGTCCCGTACGGAACGCGGGCGATCGCGAGGCCGCCCATGACGACAGCCGACGTCGGGATGAACAGGTTCATGATCCCCGACGCGCTCTGGTACGCGGTCACGACGATCGACTCCGGCACGTCGACGAAGCCCGCCAGCGGAGCGGTGATCGGCATGGCCACGGTCGCGAGCCCAGACGAGGACGGGATGAGGAACGAGAGCGGCAGGAAGAGCGCGAACATCACGAGCGCGAACGCGGCCTCGCCCGTGTCGCCAAGTGCGCTCTCTACCCAGTGCAACACCGTGTCGGTGATCTCACCGTTGTTCATGATCACCGTGATCCCGCGGGCGATGCCGATGATGAGCGCGACCCCGAGGAGCTCGCGAGAGCCGTCGACGAAGGTCGTGGTGAGGACGCCTTCGCCCATCCTGGCGATGAGCCCGATCACGATCGCGAACAGCAGGAAGGACGCGGTCATCTCGGGGAACCACCACCACCAGGTGGGGAACGGAATCCCCATGTCCTCCCACGGGATGACTCCGTAGATCATCACGACGAAGGCAAGCGCGAAGACGGCGAGGATCACCTTGTGCGTCCCCGTCATCACGATCTCCCCGCCCTCGCTTTCGGCCCGGAAGCGCGCCTCGTTCTCCGCCTTCAGGTCGTAGACGACCGATTTCGAAGGATCCTTCCTGACACGCTCGGCATACCGCATGACGAAGGCGATCCCGATCGCCAGGCCGAGGACCAGGATCACGAGCCGCCCGGGGAGGCCGTCGCTGATCGGAATGCCCGCGATTCCCGACGCGATCCCCGTCGCGAACGGATTGATCGTCGACCCGAGGACTCCGATCCCGCAGCCGAGCAGGACGACGGCGGCTCCGGTGAGCGCGTCGTAGCCGGCGGCGATGAGCACGGTGATGACGAGGGCGTAGAACGCGAGGCTCTCCTCCGCCATTCCGAAGCTCGTACCCCCGAGAGCGAAGACGGCCATGAGGGCTGGGATCATCAACCGCTCCCGGCCCCCCATCCGCGCCACGAGCCTGCCGATGCCGGCCTGGATCGCCCCTGTCTTCATCGTCACGCCGAGAAAACCGCCGATGACGATGATGAAGAGCGCGATGTCGATCGCCCCGAACAGCGTCCCCGAGTTGTAGTAGTTGATGTTCCCCTTCGCGTCCTCGATGCCGTACAGACCGTTGATCGGCGCTGTGAGCGAGTCGACGAGGATTCGCGATGGCTTCTGCGCGATCTCGTGGTAGGTCCCGGGGATCGGCTCACCCTGGGCGTTGAGGTCGTACGTGCCGGCAGGGATGACCCACGTCGCGATCGCCGCCAGCACGATCAGCGCAAACAGGATCGTGTACGCGGACGGCAGCGTGAAGCGGCTCTTCGGCGGCTCGGCCGCCACGGCGGCCTGCTCGCTCATTCCGCGAGCTCCAATCCGTCCGCGTCGTTCGTGACGATCGTCCCCACCTCGCCGCGGAGCAGCGCGGGCGTGTCTTCGATCGAGCCGATCGCGGCCAGGCCGCCGGTTTCCTCGACGAACGAGCAGGCGGCGCGCACCTTCGGCCCCATGGAGCCCGCCGCGAACTCGGTGTCCCTGAGAGCCTCCGGCGTCGCCCGGCGAATCGCCCGCTGCTCGGGCGTCCCCCAGTCCGAGTACACGGCGTCGACGTCGGTGACGATCGCGAGCGCGTCGGCGCGGAGGTCCTTCGCGAGCAGCGCGCTCGCCAGGTCCTTGTCGATCACGGCCTCGACGCCGACGAGTTGGCGCCCAGCGGGAGCGGGCTCGTCCGTGTACATGACGGGAATCCCGCCGCCGCCTGCGCAGATGACGACGGAGCCGCGCTCCAGGATCCACTCGACCGGCTCGATCCCGAAGATCCTCCGCGGCAGCGGCGAGGGCACCACACGACGGAAGCTGGCGCCGTCGGCCTTGAACACCCAGCCCTTCTCCTCGGCAAGCCGCTCCGACTCGTCATGGTCGTAGATCGGCCCGATCGGCTTCGTGGGGTCCTCGAAGGCCGGGTCCTTCGGGTCGACCTCGATCAGGGTCAGCAAGGAGGCGAGGCGCTTCTCCTGCGGCAACTCGTTCCCGAGCTCCTGCTGGATCAGGTAGCCGATCATCCCTTCGGTCTGTGCGCCCAGGAGGTCGAGCGGATACGGGTCGACCTCCGTGTAAGCCGAGCCTTGCAGCGCGAGCAACCCGACCTGGGGGCCGTTGCCGTGCGAGATGACGAGCTCGTGCTCGAGCGCGACGGGCGCCAGAGCCTTGCAGGCAACCCGCGCATTCGCGCGCTGGTTCTCAGCCGTCAGCGGCTCGCCGCGCCTGAGCAGCGCGTTGCCCCCGAGTGCGACGACGACCCGCACCTCAGTCGGCGAGCGTCGCGACCATCACGGCCTTGATCGTGTGCAGCCGGTTCTCGGCCTCGTCGAAGACGACCGACGCAGGCGACTCGAAGACCTCTTCGGTCACCTCGAGCGACTCCAGGCCGAACTTCTCGAAGATCTCCTTGCCGACCTCCGTGTCCGTGTTGTGGAACGCGGGCAGGCAGTGCATGAACTTCGTGTCGGGGTTGCCGGTCTTGGTCATCGTCTCCGAGTTGACCTGGTACGGCTTGAGCAGCTCGATCCGCTCCGCCCAGACCTCGTCGGCCTCGCCCATCGAGACCCAGACGTCCGTGCACAGGAAGTCCGCGCCCTGGACGGCCTCGTCGAGGTCCTCGGTGATCGTGATCTTGGCGCCGGTCTCGTCCGCCACGCCGCGCGCGAGCTCGACGATCTCGTCCCGCGGCCACAACGACTTGGGGCTGGCGATGCGCACGTCCATCCCGAGCTTCGCGCCCCCGACGAGGTACGAGTCGGCCATGTTGAAGCGGGCGTCGCCGAGGTAGCAGAAGACGACCTCGTTCAGCGGCTTGTTCGAGTGCTCCTGGAAGGTGAGGAAGTCGGCGAGGATCTGCGTCGGGTGCCACTCGTCGGTGAGCCCGTTGTAGACCGGGACGCCCGACCACTCCGCGAGCTCCTCGGCCGTGTCCTGCGCGAAGCCGCGGTACTCGATCGCGTCGTACATGCGCCCGAGCACCCGGGCGGTGTCCTTCGCCGTCTCTTTGTGGCCCATGTGCGAGCCACCCGGGCCGATGAAGGTGACGTGGGCGCCCTGGTCGTACGCTGCGACCTCGAACGCGCAGCGCGTCCTCGTCGAGTCCTTCTCGAAGATCAGCGCGATCTCCTTGCCGACGAGCTTCTGCTCTTCGCGCCCCTCCTTCTTGGCCGCCTTCAGCTCGGCCGAGAGGTCGATCAGGTACGTGATCTCCTCCGGACTGAAGTCGGCCAGCCTCAGGAAGTGCTTGCCGCGCAGGTCGATCATCGTGGCCATGGTCGCGCTCCTTTCCTCATGCCTCCCGGACGATTGGACACGTCATGCAGTGGCCGCCGCCCCGCCCGCGGCCGAGCTCCTGGCCGGCGATCTCGAGCACCTCGATCCCGGCCTTCGCGAGCTTCGCGTTCGTCGCCTCGTTTCGCTCGTACGCCACGACGACGCCCGGTTCGAGCGCGACGACGTTGTTGCCGTCGTCCCACTGGTTGCGCTCGGCCTCGAACTCGTCGCCGCCGGTCGTGACCACCTTCAGGTCACTGATCCCGAGCGCGTCCTTCACCTCGTCGAGGAAGCTGCGCTCCGAGACCTCGGCCTGCACTCCCGCCGGGCCGCCGCCCGGCCGGAACAGGATCGGGCGGATCTGCGAGACCACGGGCTCGTAGAGCGTGACGACGTCGCGGTCGCAGAAGCTGAAGACCGTATCGAGGTGCATCGCGGCCCGCTCTTTGGGCATCTGCGCGCCGATCACGAGCCTCGCAGCGTCGGCGGCGAACATGTTCTGGGCGAGGATGCTCACCGCGCGGGCCGTGCTGCGCTCGCCCATCCCGACGAGGACGACGCCGTCGGCGGCGGGCATGATGTCCCCGCCCTCGAGGCGCGCGTGTCCCCAGTCGTGGTCCGCGCCCCCGAACCAGATCTGGAAGTCCGCGTCGCGGAAGCGCGGGTGGAAGCGGTAGATCGCCTCGACGTTCAGCGTCTCGAGCTGGCGCGCAGGCCAGAACATCGGGTTCAGCGTCACGCCGCCGAAGAGCCACGCGCTCGTGTCGCGCGTGAAGAGTTGGTTCGGAAGCGGCGGCAGCACGAAGTCGGTCTGGCCGAGCGCAGGCCCGATCGCCGACCGGATCTCGTCGGGGAGCTCCTGCACCGTGACGCCTCCGGTGAGCTTGGTCGCGAGCTCCTCGGCCGGCAGCTCGGTGAGCCACTCCGTGAGCGGCTCGGTGAACATGACCGTGACCTCCTCCGGGCGGAGCCGGCGCGAGAGCAGCCAGGCGCGGGCCTCCTTGTCCTCGAGCGTCTGGGCCAGCAGCTCGTGCAGGAGCAGGACTTCAACGCCTCGGGAGCGCATCAGGTCGACGAAGGCATCGTGCTCCTGGCGGGCGCGCCGCACCCAGATCACGTCGTCGAAGAGGAGCTCGTGCGCGTTCGTCGGCGAGAGCCGCTCGTGGGCGAGGTCCGGTCGATGCACCATCACCGTGTGGAGCTTTCCGACCTCCGAGTGCGTCCCCAGGGCCGCGTTGGTGACGGTGTTCATCCGGGTTCTCCTTTCGCTCCGTCTGTGCCAGAGCAGCCCTGCCTCCCCGTGGCTGCTTCCGGTCGATCGTCTCGGCCCGTCGGGTGAAGCGTCATCACCTGAGCCGAGGCTTTCACCCGGATGAACCGGAGCCTACCCGCGCTGCACACAGGGGCCTCTTGACAAGCTTCTCTCGATTTAGTCAAATGCCTAAGACATCTGGTTAACATCTGCGGCAAGGAGGTTGACGATGTCCCACAACGGCTCTCCCTCGCTCCATCGGTCCCCGCAGGAGGCGATGCAGGCGCCGCCGGAGGAGTTCCTCTATCTTGCTTGCCTGCACGAGGGCACCGGCGTCGACGCGCCGGACTTCCTGGCCGTCGTCGACACCGAGGATGCCCGGATCGTCCACGAGCTGCCGATGCCGAACGCCGGCGACGAGCTGCACCACTTCGGCTGGAACCGCTGCTCGTCGGCGTGTCACGGCCCCGACCGCTCGCACCTGATCGTCCCCGGGATGCGGTCGTCGCGGATCCACGTGGTGAACGTGGCCGACGACCCGCGCCGGCCGACGATCGAGAAGGTGATCGAACCGGACGAGGTGGTCGCGAAGACGGGCTACACGCGGCCGCACACCGTGCACTGCATGCCGGGCGACAACGTCGTCATCTCGATGCTCGGGGACGCCGACGGGAACGGCGCCGGCGGGTTCGCCGTGCTCGACGCGAAGACCTTCGAGCTCCAGGGCCGCTGGGAGAACGGCGGCGAGACTCCCAGCTTCAACTACGACTTCTGGTACCAGCCGCGCAAGAACGCGCTC
>DASTYD010000162.1:0-2886 GCA_035765175.1 Gaiellaceae bacterium | reverse complement strand
GACGCCGAGAGCGTGCTCGCGAAGGTCCCCGCCGCAAGCTGTCCGTGCCCGATCACGATCTACGTCACCCTGCCCCGCGAGCGGGAGCACAACGTGCATCGCTACCGGATCGCGATCGCAGGCGGCGGCTACAGCGGGCTGTTGCACTCGGACCGCACGCGAATCCCAGGGCTCGTGTCGATCTACGACGTCGAGCCCACTGTGGAGGCGCTCGACGACGGCGAGACCCCGCCGGTCACCTCGAGCGACGACCCTGATCCCCAGGGCAAGCTCCGCGAGCTCGACGCCAGGCTCACCGACGCGCACGACTCGCGCGGGCCGGCGTCGTACGTCGTCTTCGGCCTGGGCGCGCTCTTCGCGCTGCTCGCGCTGCTCCTGCGCTCGCCCTTCTGGGGCCGAGCGGCGATCCTCGTCGGGCCCGTCGCGCTGGCCGGCGGGCTCGGGCTCAGCGCGCTCGAGGTCGCAAGCCCCCGCACGATCGGGTTTGCGCTGCTCGCTATCGTCGGCGGAGGCGCGGTCGCGATCGGCCTCGTCACGCGCGCGCGGCTCGCCTTCGCGGTCGCCTTGCTCGCAATCTTCCCCGTCTACCTCGTCGTGCTCGCCGTCTCGCAGGAGACGAGCTCGCTGGCCGCCTTCGGGCCGCATCCGGACGGGGGCGTCCGTTTCTTCGGGATCTCGAACCAGGTCGAGACGCTGCTCCTCGTGCCGGGCCTCCTCGGCGCGGCCTTGCTCGGGACGGCCGCGGTCCCGATCGTCGGTGCCTTCGTGCTCGTCGTCGTCGGCGCGAGCCGCCTCGGCGCGGATGGCGGCGGCGTCCTCGTCTTCGGGGCGGGCTTCCTCTTCCTGTGGCTGCGCCTGCGCGGCGTTGGGCTGACGGCACGGAACCTCGCGCTCGCAGGCGGAGCCGCCGTCGCGGCCGGCCTCGTCCTCGTCGGCCTCGACGCCGCGCTCGGCGGCTCCAGCCACGTCAGCAGGACGCTCGGTGACGGCCCCGGAGCTTTGGCAGGCGAGCTCGCGCATCGCTGGCGCGTCTCACTCGAGGGCGTCGTCTCCGCCTGGCACGCAACGGTCATCATCACGGCCTCGCTCGCCGTCCTCGCCTCGCTGGCGCTTCGAACGCCGCGCTCGCCGGTGGTGGACGCCGTGCTCGTCGCGCTCGCGGTGTCGCTGCTCGTCAACGACTCGCCGCGAGATGTGGCCGCCTATGGGGCGCTCTCGTGCGCAGCCCTGCGATTCTGGTTCGACGCGTCCAGTACACTCGCGATTCGTGCGCCGGGTCCTGATAATCGCGTGTCTCGGGCTCTTCCTGGCCGGCTGCGGCGGCGAGGAAACCGTGGCGCCGACCGGGCCGGTAGTGGGCACCCTGCCGAAGGCTGAGAAGGGCGACGCGGCCGCGGGCAAGGCGGTCTTCGTGGACGCGGGCTGCGGGGGCTGCCACGCGTTCAAGGCGGCCGGCACGAGCGCCACGGTCGGCCCGGACCTGGACAAGACGCTCAAGGGGAAGGACGCCGATTTCATCGAGGAGTCGATCAAGGACCCGAACGCCGAGGTCGCCGCGGGCTTCGCGCCGAACATCATGCCGCAGGACTACGGCTCTCAGCTGAGCTCCAAAGAGATCGCCGATCTCGTCGCGTTCCTCCAGACAGCAAGTTGATCGACCTCAAGGCTGCGCGGGCCGACCCGGAGGCGTTCCGAGCCGCAGTGGCGCGAAAGGGCGCCGGCGACCCGTTCGACCGGTTGCTCGAAGCCGACGCTCGATGGCGTGAGCTGATCCCGAAGGTCGACGAGCTCCGCGGGCGGCAGAAGATCCAGGGCAAGCCGTCGCCCGGGCAGGTCGAGGAGCTGAAGCAGGTGAAGGAGCAGCTCCGGGAGCTCGAAGAGGAGCTCGCGGCAGCAGAGGCGGCCCGGGACGAGGCGCTCGCGAAGGTGCCGAACCCGCCGCACGAGTCGGTCCCCGACGAGGAGCAGGAGGACTCCGAGGGCGCGATCGAACGCGTCGTCGGCGACCGGCCGGAGCTCGCAGCTGCGACGGAGCATCTCGAGCTCGGCCGCTTCGACATGGAGCGGGCGGCCCGTGTCTCGGGCGCACGCTTCGGCTACCTGATCGGCGACACCGCGCTCCTCTCGCTCGCGCTGTATCGCTGGGCGCTCGACCGGGCCGTCGCCGCGGGGTTCACTCCGGTCCTGCCGCCCGTCCTCGTCCGCGAGGAGGCGATGTACGGCACGGGCTTCTTCCCGGCCGAGAAGAACGAGTACTACGAGATCGGCGAGGACGGCCTCTACCTGACGGGGACGTCCGAGGTCGCGCTCGCGGGGCTCCACATGGGCGAGATCCTCGAGGCGGAGCAGCTGCCGCTTCGGTATACGGCCTTCTCGACGAACTTCCGGCGCGAGGCGGGCGCCGCCGGCCGGGACACGCGCGGGATGTTCCGCGTCCACCAGTTCAACAAGGTCGAGCTGTTCGCGTACACGCTGCCCGATGCCTCGTGGGACGAGTTCGCGCGCATCGTAGAACTGGAGGAAGCGAACGTTCAGGAGCTCGGGCTCCCCTATCGGCTCGTGAACATCGCCGCCGCCGATCTCAGCGCCGCCGCCGCGAAACGCTACGACATCGAGGCCTGGTTCCCGAGCCAGGAGCGGTATCGCGAGCTCACCTCGGCGTCGAACACGACCGACTACCAGGCGAGGCGTCTCGGCGTCCGCTACCGGCGCAACGGCTCACTCGAGCAGGTGCACACGCTGAACGGGACGGCGGTCACCGACCGCTGGGCGCTCGCGATCCTCGAGAACTTCCAGGGCGAGGTGCCGGAGGTGCTGAGGCAGTACGGCGCGCCCGAAACGATCCACCCCAACTGACTTAGTAACACAGTGTTACTTGGCGCCGTC
>DASTYD010000161.1:0-3624 GCA_035765175.1 Gaiellaceae bacterium | reverse complement strand
CGTCCTGCTGTTCTACTGGAGCTTCAAACGGCTGCCGCCGGAGCTGTTCGAGGCGGCGCGGCTCGAGGGGCTTGGCCCGCTCGCTACCTGGCGACGGGTCGCGATGCCGCTCGTTCGTCCCGTGACGGTCGCGGTCGCGGTCCTCGCCTTCGTCTTCACGTGGAGCAACTTCCTCGACCCGCTGATCTTCGTCTTCGACCAGGAGAAGTTCACGGTGCCGCTCGGCCTGCGAGCACTGTCGACGCTCGACAGGACGAACTTCCCGCTCTTGCTCGCCGGCTCAGTCGCCGCGACGCTCCCCGTAGTGCTCTCGTTCCTCTACGTCCAGCGGCATTTCCTCCAGGAGTTTCGCGGCACCGGCTATCTCGGACGCTGACGGTTCTCTGTTGACCCCGGTCGCCGGGCCGTGTCACGGTGTCCGCTCCGTTGTCGGGTACTCGAGCCGGGAGGGGAAGATGGGACGGGGGATCATCGTGCTCTGCGCGCTGGCCATGGCTGGATGCGGCGGCGACGGCGGCGCGTCGAAGAGCGAAGGGAAGGAGTCCGGCGAGGTCAGCTTCATGGTCTTCGGCGACCCCGAGGAGATCCAGGCCTACCGCGACGTGATCGCGGCGTACGAGAACGAGCAGCCCGACGTCGACGTGAAGATGATCGAGGCGAGCGATCGCGACGATCTGATCGCGAGGCTCTCGACCTCGTTCGCGGGCGGAACTCCGCCTGATCTGTTCCTTCTCAACTACCGCTTCTACGGGCAATTCGCGGCCCGCGACGTGCTGGAGCCGATCGAGGACCGCGTCGACAATTCCGACCTCTTCGAGCAAGAAGACTTCTACGAGGAGGCAATGGACGCCTTCCGGTTCAACGACGAGCTCACATGCCTCCCGCAGAACATCTCGAGCCTCGTCGTCTACTACAACAAGGACCTGTTCGAGAAGGCCGGCGTCCCCGAGCCGAAGGAGGGCTGGACGTGGGACGACATGGTCGCGGCGGCGAAGAAGCTGACGAAGGACGAAAACGGTGACGGCAAGGCCGAGGTCTACGGGCTCGGCGTCGAAGCCTCGCTCATCCGCCTCGCGCCGTTCGTATGGTCGGCCGGCGGCGACCTCGTCGACGAAACGGAGAATCCCACGCACTTCACGCTCGAGACCGACGAGGCGCAGCTCGCGCTCGAGCGCTTCCTCCAGCTGCACGCCGTCGACAAGGTCACGCCGAGCGAGGAAGAGGTCGAGGCCGAGGACGACGAGACGCGGTTCCAGAACGGGCGCATGGCGATGGTGCTCTCGTCGCGCCGCTCCACTCCGACCTTCCGGACGATTCAGAACTTCGACTGGGACGCCGCGCCGCTTCCGCAGCACGCGGAGCAGGCGGGCATCCTCCACTCGGACGCGTACTGCCTGACGAAGGCGTCCGACAACAAGGACGCGGCGTGGAGCTTCATGGAGTACGCGCTCGGGCCCGAGGGTGCGCCGATCGTGGCCAAGTCGGGTCGGACGGTCCCCTCGCTCAAGGAAGTCGCCGAGTCCGATGCGTTCCTCGACCCCACGGCGAAGCCTGCCAATTCGCAGGTGTTCCTCGACACGATCCCTGTCATCCAGCAGGTGCCGAGCATCTCGACCTGGCCGGAGATCGAGGACGCTGCCGAGCCGATCCTCGAGGAGGCGTACTACAACGGCGAGTTTCCCGACGAGGTGGCCGAGGAGCTCCGAGCGGCGACGGATGACCTGTTCGCTCGCGCCGAGGGTTAGCGGCCGAACGAGGCAGCAATGGCCGGACTGAGGTTCGCGGGCGTCCGGAAGGACTACGGGTCCGTCCGGGCGCTCCGCGGCCTCGACCTCGACGTGCAGCCTGAGGAGCTGATGGTGCTCGTGGGGCCTTCGGGCTCCGGGAAGAGCAGTGCGCTTCGGGTCGCCGCCGGCCTGGAGGACGTGACGGAGGGGTCGATTCACATCGGCGGCCGCGACGTGACCGACGTTCCCCCTGCCGACCGGAACATCTCGATGGTCTTCCAGAGCTACGCCCTCTTCCCTCACCTGACGGTCGCCGAGAACATCGGCTTCGGCCTGCGCGCACGGCGTGTGCCGCGCGGGGAGGCTCGGGGGAAGGTCGAGTCGGCGGCAAAGACGGTCGGCTGCGGCGAGCTCCTCGAGCGCAGGCCGCACGAGCTGTCGGGCGGCGAACGACAGCGTGTGGCGCTCGCCCGGGCGCTCGTGCGCGAGCCGGACGTCTTTCTCCTCGACGAGCCGCTGTCCAACCTCGACGCTCAGCTGCGGGTGTACATGCGCGCGGAGCTGAAGGAGCTTCATCAGCGCGTCGGGGGGACCATGGTCTACGTCACGCACGACCAGGTCGAGGCGCTGACGCTCGGCGATCGCGTCGCAGTCCTGAGCGATGGTGAGCTCCAGCAGCTCGGGAGTCCGGACGAGATCTACCGGCAGCCGGCGAACCGCTTCGTCGCGCGATTCATCGGGAGTCCTGCGATGAACATCTTCCGCGGAAGAATCGAGGACGGCGTGCTTCGGGCGGGCCCGTTCGTCTTCTCGCCTGCTCCCGAGGAGCGCCGGCTTGGCCGGCGGGAGATCGAGGTCGGCGTGCGGCCAGAGCACGTCCGTGTTACGCGGAGTCGCGGGGAGCGTGCGCAGGTGCAGGTCCTCGAGGTCGCCGGGAGCGAGACCTTCCTGCATCTCGTGGCGGGTGAGGAGTCGCTCATCGCGCGTGTGTCGTCACATCGGCGTCCGGAGGCCGGCGAGACGGTTCGTGTTAGCGCGGACCTCGCGCACGCGTACTTCTTCGACGCTGCGACCGGCGAGGGGCTGGGCTAAGGATGCTGCGGCGGACCGAGCGGCGCGAGTACGCGGTCATGCTCGCGCCGTACGTGCTCGGGCTCGCGGCGCTGATCGTCTTTCCGGCCGCGATCACGTTCGGCCTCGCTCTCACCGAGTACGACCTGATCCGGTCTCCGGAGTTCATCGGCTTCGACAACTTCCGCGAGCTCTGGGACGACGAGATCTTCTGGACGGCGATGCGGAACTCGTTGATGTTCATCCTCTTCGCGGTGCCGCTGCGCCTGCTCGGGGCGCTCATTCTGTCGCTGTTGCTGTGGAAGCGTTTCCGCGGGGTTGCGGCCTACCGGACGTCCGGGTATCTGCCCACAGTCGTCCCGGACGTCGCCTACGCGCTCCTCTGGCTTTGGATCTTCAATCCGTTGTACGGCCCACTGAACCTCGCTCTCGAGTCGCTCGGCGGGCCGACACCGTCCTGGCTCACGGACCCGAGGGCCGCGCAGTGGGCGGTGATCATCATGAGCCTCTTCACGATCGGGGAGGGGTTCATCGTCGCCATGGCGACGCGGCAAGGTGTGCCGAACGAGCTCTACGAGCTAGGCGACATCGAGGGCGCGCGGCCCACCTACATGTTCTGGCGCCTCACGCTGCCGCTGATGGCTCCGACGCTCCTGCTGCTCATGTTCCGCGACACGATCTTCTCGTTCCAGGCGAACTTCGTGCCGGCGCTGATCGTCACCGAGGGCGGCCCGGCCCCGTACGCCACGACGTACCTGCCGCTCTTCATCTATCGAGAGGGCTTCGAGTACCTGCGCTACGGCTACGCCGCGGCGGCGACGCTGAC
>DASTYD010000160.1:0-16886 GCA_035765175.1 Gaiellaceae bacterium | reverse complement strand
CCAGAGGATGATGAGGGTGAGGACGAGCGGGTTGTCGGCGGCCGGGCGGAGCGCTCTCAGTGCGAGCAGCGGGCCGACGATGAGAGCGACCCTCCAACCCGTGGACAGACGCTCCTGCCACATGAAGAAGCGGAAGAGCGGTTTGAAGAGCGGATGCGAGGCCTTCATCGCTTCGGCGAGGCCTCCCTGTGCGAACTCGCTCTCGGGATCGAGCCGGAGCGCCTCGCGGAAGCGCTCCACAGCCTCGCGCTCACCGCCCCGCCTCAGGTAGGCCTCTGCGGCGAGCGCGTGGGCGAGGGGGCTGTCCGGCGCGACGGCGAGCGTCTCATCCGCTGCCTCTTGCCAGCTTGCCCCGCGCTGCGACATGCCCAGTGCGATCGCCCGCAGGCCGCGCGCGCTCTCCGACTCCGGCTCCAACGCCAGCGCCTTGTCCGCAGCCGCGAGCGCCTCGGCCCATCGTTCGCGGCCCAGGAGGACGAAACCGAGCAGGACGTGCGCGTCCGCGTCCTCCGCGTCGAGCCGGACCGCCTCGTTCGCCGAAACCTCCGCCTCCTCGAAGCGCTCGAGCGACAAGAGCGCCCGTGCGCGAGCCGTATGCCCGAGCGAAAGTTCCGGCGCGAGCACGATCGCCGTCGAGGCCGCCTCCAGAGCTTCCTTTGGTCGATCGAGGTCCATGAGGACGAGTGCGCGGACTCCGTGTGTCACCGGGTCGTCCGGGTCTTCGCGCAGAGCTTCCCGGAGCGCCTCGTCGGCGTCCTGGAGCCGGCCGAGGTCGCAGAGCGCGAGCGCCCGACTCAGCCAGTCTTGTGCGACGTCGCGGCTCATGTCCGTCTCAGGTACTCCAGGATCGCGTCGTAGCTTCCGGCCTGGTTCGCGTGCAGCGCGTAGTTGCGCACCGTCTGGAACCACTCGGCGGTCGTGGCCTTCCTCTTGCCCGCGGCAGCCAGGAGGTCATCGGTCGTGATCGGGCGCGGCACGCCGTCTCGCATCGAGGCGGCGAGCTTCGCCTCGACGGCGACGTCGACAAGAGCGCGAAGGTCGGCGCCGGAGTACCCCTCGGTCCGGGCAGCGACCCGATCCAGGTCGATCTCGTCCTGCAGCCGCCCCTCGAGGTGGATCCGCACGATCTCCGCTCGCGCGCCACGGTCCGGCGGCGGCACGAAGACGACGCGGTCGAAGCGACCCGGCCGGCGAAATGCGTCGTCGACGTGCCACGGCGCGTTCGTCGCCGCGAGGATCAGGATCCCTTCGTTGTCCGTGGAAACGCCGTCCAGCTCGACGAGGAGCTGGTTGATCAGCTGGCGGCCCGGGCTCGAGCGCATGTCCGAGCGGCGGGCACCGAGTGCGTCGACCTCGTCGAAGAAGAGGACGCAGGGAACGGCCCGGCGGGCCTGCTCGAACAGCTCGTGCAGGTTCTGCTCGCTCTCGCCGAACCACATCGTGAGGACGTCCTCGAGCCCGACCCAGAGGAACGACGAGCCAAGCTCGCCCGCGGTCGCGCGCGCGACGTGCGTCTTTCCGCATCCGGGAGGCCCGTAGAGGAGCACGCCTCCCCCGGCGCGCTTGCCGTATGCCGCGTAGAGCTCGGGGTGCTGGAAGGGGTGGATGATCTTGAGGCGGATCTCCTCCTTGACGTCCTCCATCCCGCCGACGTCCGCGAAGGTCACTACCGGGCGGTCCTGCTCGACCCGGTCCGCGTGCGGGGTGGCCGCCGGCTCCTCCTCAACCTGCTCGACCGGTGTTTCTTCCGGTGCGACGAGCAGATCGGCCAGCTCGTGATCGGCGAGCTCTGCATCGAGGGCGAGCGCCTGCCGGTAGGCGTCCCGTGCCCCGTCGAGATCGCCTTCGTTCAGCAGCAGCCGGCTCCTGAGCACGAGCGCCGCTCCCGACGAGCCCTCGCCTTCGAGGACGACGTCCACGAGCACCGCCGCTTCGCCCGTGCGCCCGAGCGAGAGGAACGCACCGGCGAGCGCGAGCCGGAGCTCGTCGGACGGGTCGAGGGCCAGCGCCTCTCGATACTCCTCGAGCGCCTCCTCGTGGCGACCGGAGGCTGCGAGCAGATCGCCCAGATGCCGCCGGAGGGGGGCGTTCTCCGGCGAAACGGATACCGCCTGCCTCAGTGTCTCGATCGGGTCGCTCACCGTTGATGGGTCGGCAGCAAAGGCACCCGAGTAAAGCAAGCAGTCGGGGCATTCGCAACGAAGCGGAGCGTCCTCAGATCGTGATGACGATCTTGCCCCGGGCTCGCCCCGACTCGAGGTAGCGCATTGCCTCGGCGGCGTCGCTCAGCGAGTACGTTCGGTCGACGACCGGTCTGATCTCGCCCGCCTCGATCAGCTCCTTGAGGACGACCAGGTCGGCCTGGCTGTGCTGGGTGAGGTACGCCACCGCCGTCCGGTCGGAGAATCGCGACCTCAGGGTTCCTCTGACGACGCGGAGCAGCGGCGCGACGAAGCGGAAGCTCGGCGTGCCGACGAAGACAAGCGTCCCGGTCGGCGTCAAGACGCGCCTGCACCGGCGGAGCGGGCGGTTCCCGCCGATGTCGAAGAGCACGTCGTAGCGCTCCGCGCCACGCGTGAAGTCCTCGCGCGCGTAGTCGACGACACGGTCCGCGCCGAGCGAGCGGACGAGGTCGACCTTGTCCGGGCCGCAGACGGCGGTCACCTCTGCGCCGAGCCACTTCGCGATCTGCACGGCGAACGTGCCCACCCCGCCGCCGGCCCCGTTGATCAGCACCTTCTGACCCGGCTTCAGCTGTGCCTTGTCGCGCAGGCCCTGGAGCGCGGTCAGGGCGGCGCAGGGCACGGCCGCGGCCTCCTCGAAGGTGAGGTTCGAGGGCTTGTGCGCGAACCGGTCCTCCTTGCCGGCGAGGTACTCCGCGAGCGTGCCGCCGCGCTCGCCGTAGACCTCGTCGCCGGGCTCGAACTGCGTGACGTTCTTCCCGACCGCCTCGACGACGCCGGCGAGGTCCACGCCGCGGATCGCACTCGGGGAGCGCCAGCCCTCGCTCATCCGCACGAGGTATGGGTGCCCGCGCATCACGCGCCAGTCGAGGGCGTTGAGGGAAGCAGCGCGCACGCGGACGAGGACGCCGTCGTCGTCGAGCTCCGGGGTCGGGACGTCCTTCAGCTCGAGCTTGTCGGGCCCGCCGTACTCGTCCTGGACGATCGCCTTCATCGTCGTCGAGGGCGGGGTTACTGGAGGTGAGTCCGGCACGAGCGCTAATGCTTTCATTTCCGAGCTCCTTTCACGTACACTGTAAGCGTACGGCGTAAGCTAAACGTACAGCGTAAGTTTGTCAAGAGCCCATGGCCGGCAAGCCGAAGACCCGCAGACCACTGACGAGGGAGCGCGTGCTCGAGGCCGCAATCCGACTCGCGGACGAGAGCGGAATCGAGGCACTGAGCATGCGAAAGCTCGGCCAGGAGCTCGGCGTCGAGGCGATGTCGCTCTACAACCACGTCAAGAACAAGGACGAGGTGCTCGACGGGATCGTCGAAGCGGTTGTCCGCGAGGTCGAGCAGCCCTCGGACGAAACGGACTGGAAGGCAGCGCTCCGGCGGCATGCAATCTCGAGCCACGAAGCGCTCATGCGCCACTCGTGGGCCGCAGGCCTCTGGTGGCGTCGCGCTGAGGGCCCCGGCCGCATGCGCGGGGCCGAGTTCATGCTCCGCACGCTCCGCGAAGCCGGCTTCTCCGAGGGCCTGACCTACCACGGCTACCACGTCCTGGTCGGCCACATCCTGGGCTTCACCCTCCAGGCCCAGAGCTTCCCGATCGAGACCAAGGAGGAGCTCCAGAAACTGGCGGCGGAGTTTCTCCAGGACTTCCCGGCCGACGAGTACCCGTACCTCGCCGAGCACATCCGGCAGCACGTCGATCCCGGAGACGGCGACGAGGGCGCGTTCGCGTTCGGGCTCGACCTGATCCTCGACGGACTCGAGCGGATGCGCGACGCCTGAATCGCTTGTCATCAGGCCCGAAAGCACTTAGTCTCCTACCTGCGTGTTGAGAGGGGTGCTGATCGGGGGGATCGCTGCGCTTGCGCTCACGCTTGCGCCCACCGCCCTGGCGGCTCCGCCCGGCGGCAAACCAAGCGTCTCGATCAAGCGCTTCGTCATCCACGGCGTCTACACGCGCGAGCAGCGCTCGATGCTCGTGGCCGAGGGCTACGACATCGGCGAGGCGTACTGGGCCAATCACGTCGAGCTCTACGGGACCGCCCAGCAGGCGCGTCGGCTCGTGCTCCGCGGCTTCCGCGTCACTTCGAAGCCCCTGCCCCCGCACGGCGGCTTCTCAATTCCCGACGACTTCCCGCCGGGGTTCGAGGACTACCACAACTACGCGGAGATGACCGCCAACCTCCAGGCGCTCGCGGCCGCCTATCCGCAGTTCGTGCACATCATCACCCTCGGGAATTCGTTCGAGGGTCGGAACATCATCGGCGTGCGCATCTCGGACGACGCGAACGACAACCTGTCCGAGCCAGGCGCCTTCTTCGTCGGCCAGCATCACGCGCGCGAGCACATGACCGTCGAGGTCACCCTCGCGCTTGCCCATCACTTCGTCGAGTCGTCGCAGGTCAGCGTCCGCTCGCTCGTCTACACGCGCCAGATCTACATCTTCCCGAGCCTGAACCCGGACGGCTCGGAATTCGACATTGCGACGGGCAACTTCCAGATGTGGCGCAAGAATCGCCAGCCGAACGCGCAGGCGGTCGGCACCGACAACAACCGGAACTACAGCTACCGCTGGGGCTGCTGCGGCGGCTCGAGCGGGAACGGGAGCAGCGAGACCTACCGCGGGCCGAGCGCGTTCTCGACACCCGAGGACTCGCTGGTGCGCGACTTCATGATCGCCCACCCGAACGTCCTGACCGGCATCAGCTACCACACCTACGGCAACCTGATCCTCTACCCGTACGGCTACACGTACGAGGACCTGCCGCCGGACATGGACCCAGTCGACCGCCAGACGTTCGTGGCGATGGGCGCCGAGATGGCGCGAACGACCGGGTACCAACCCCAGCAGTCGTCCGACCTCTACATCACGGACGGCGACTGGAACGACTGGATGTACGGCGCCCTGGGCCGCTACCCGATCACGATCGAGATGGACTCGTACGGATACGGCTTCTATCCGCCCGACGACTTCATCCCGCAGACCATCACCAAGAATCGCGCCGCCGCGGTGTTCGTCGCCTCGATCGCGGATTGCCCGACGCGCATCATCGGCGTCGCGTGCTCCTAGCGCGGCCGGGCTCGCCGGCAACTCTCGGCTGACGCGGTAGATTGCCCGCGGACCGAGGGCAACCACCAAAGGGGGAGAAGTGATGCGCATTCCTTCGCGAGTCGGCGCGCTCCTGCTCGGCGTGCTTGCACTCGCTCTCACGTCTGCGGCTTTCACGGCCCCTGCGCGGGCCGACTCTTTCACTCCGGGCTCACGCGGCCTCGGAGACCCGTTCTTCCCGGACGCCGGCAACGGTGGCTACGACGTCTCGCACTATTCGCTCGACCTCTCGTATCAGCCGGCGACCAACCAGCTTTCCGGCACGGCCACGATCACGGCGACTGCGACTCAGAACCTGTCGAGGTTCGATCTCGACCTGCGTGGCTTCAGCATCTCGCGACTGGACGTCGCCGGCCGGTCGGCCACGTTCACCCGCGACGGCCAGGAGCTGATCGTCACGCCGCGGGTCGGCATCCGAGACGGCACGTCGTTCACCGTCGTCGTCGGCTACAGCGGAACACCCTCCGTCGTGACCGATCCGGACGGCTCGATCGAAGGCTGGGTTCCCACGGACGACGGAGCGTTCGTCGTCGGTGAGCCTCAGGGCTCGCCGGCCTGGTATCCCGCCAACGACAACCCGCGGGACAAGGCCACGTACGACTTCAGCGTCAGCGTCCCCGAGGGGCTGACCGTGATGGCGAACGGCGTGCTCCTCTCGCACGACACGAGCGGCGGCCGGACGACCTGGGTCTGGCAGGAGACGGACCCGATGTCGCCGTACCTCTCAACGGCGACGCTCGGACGCTTCGACCTCACGATCTCCACGGCGGGCGGCGTGCCGTCGTACGTCGCCGTCGACCCGCAGCTCTCCAGCGGGAACGTGCTGCGCAAGCTCCCGGAGATCGTCGACTTCTACGTCTCGATCTACGGCGCCTATCCACTCAATGCGGTCGGCTCGATCGTCGACTCGGCGCGCATCGTCGGCTACTCGCTCGAGACGCAGACGAAGCCGGTGTACGACCGGATGCCCGACGAGGCAACGCTCGCGCACGAGCTGTCACACATGTGGTACGGCGACTCCGTGACCCTCACCGAGTGGCCGGACATCTGGCTGCACGAGGGCTTCGCCACATGGTCGGAGTGGATCTGGAGCGAGCACAGTGGCAACAGCTCGGCGCACCAGCTCTTCGAGCACTACTACAACACGCCCGCGCACGACATCCGGTTCTGGACGCCGCCGCCGGGGGATCCCGGGACACCGGTCTTCCTCTTCAACGGCACGATCTACCTCCGCGGGGCGATGACGCTCCAGGCTCTGCGGGAGAAGGTCGGTGACATGGTGTTCTTCCAGATCATGCGCCGTTGGGCAGCCGACAACCGCTATGGGAACGTCACGACCGCGCAGTTCATCGCCCTCTCGGAGCAGCTGAGCGGGCGCGACCTCGACAACTTCTTCGACGTGTGGCTCTACCAGCCGGAGAAGCCGGTCACCTGGTAGCCGCGCCCTGTAGAGGGTCGCGAAGGAAGAGAGAAGCCCCGGCGCTTACGGCCTAAGCGCCGGGGCTCGCAGACCGCAGCGAAAACGGTCCTCCTGGTCTTCGGCCGATCGGCGACACTCCTTTAACTCGGCGTCCGAACCCGCGGTGTGGGCAGCAGCGTTAGGGAGGAGTGCGTGCGCTTCTCGTCTCACTGGCGCTGTGCGTCGCTGTCGCGGTCATCGTGTTCGCGGTCAGCGAAGGGCACGTGATCCTCCTGCCGCTCGTCCTCTTGCTCCCGCTTGCGTTCTTCTCGTTCGGGCGGCGGGGTTAGCCCCCCAGGCGCCGCCAGAACGACGGCTTGCGAGCCTCGGGCTCCTCGCCGATCGCGCTCGCTGCGGCGAGGAAGTCCTCGGAGCGCAGGGTCATCAGCTCGTCGCGCTCGAGCTCGGCGAGCTCGGCTCCAGAGACGCGCGCCAGTCGCAGCGCCTGCGCGTTCAGCGCCTGCTCGAAGAGCGTCCGGGCGAAGCGGGCGTTGCCGAACCCCTCGCTGCGAGTCGGCGCGGGGAGGATGCGCCTGAGCGTCTCGGTCGCGCCTTCGCCGAAGCGGTACTCGTTCTCCGCCAGGAACTTCGCGGTGATCGCCAGCAGCTCGTCGGTCGCGTAATCCGGGAAGTCGATCTCGCGGGAGAAGCGCGAGCGCAGGCCGGGGTTCGAGTCGAGGAACCGGTTCATGAGACGCGGGTAGCCGGCGACGATCACGACGAGCCGGTGGCGGTAGTCCTCCATCCGCTTGAGCAGCGTCTCGATCGCCTCGCTGCCGAAGTCGAGCCGGTCCTCCGCGACCGCCAGCGAATAGGCCTCGTCGATGAAGAGGACGCCGTCGAGCGCGCGGCGGATGGCGCGGTCGGTCTTGATCGCCGTCAGGCCCACGTACTGCCCGACGAGCCCGGCGCGGTCGACCTCGACGAGGTGGCCGCGGCGCAGGAGGCCCATCGAGCGGTACATCTGCGCGAGCAGGCGCGCGACCGTCGTCTTGCCGGTTCCCGGGTTGCCCATGAAGACGAGGTGCTGCGTCGTCGCCACCTCCGGCAGCCCGTGCTCCTTGCGGCGCGCCTGCACCTCGAGGAACGCGACGAGCGCATGGACCTGCTCCTTGACCGTCTCCAGCCCGACGAGGGAGTCGAGCTCGGCCTGGAGCTCCTCCATGCTGCGGGCGGGCTCGGGCTTGCGCAGAGTCTCGAGCTGCTCGGCGATCCAGTCGGTCCCGTCGCGGCCGGCGCCGACGCGGAGACGTTCGCTGATCGCCTTGAGCGCGGTGTCGAGTGGGCTCGGCATGGGCCTGTTGTACCCGTAGGAGCGCTTGCTACGCCGCGGTGTCCTCCTCGGGTGACTCCGCGAGCGCCGCGTCGAGCGCCCGGGAGAGGTCGGCGAGAGCCGCCTCGATCGCGGGCAACCCTCGGCGAAGGTGGCGCACGACGTTCTGCTGGGCGCGCCGTGTGACCGGCGCCGCCATGTCGACAGCGCGCCTTCCGGCCGCCGTGCTCGAGATCAGGTAGGAGCGTCCGTCGCGCGGGTTCTTCGTGCGCCGCACGTGACGGAGCTGCAACAGATCGGCGAGACGGTCCGAGAGCGTCGTCGGCGCGACCCCCATCGCCTCGGCGAGCGCGGTCGGCGTGATCGGCTCGCGGATGCAGACCATCGAGAGGAGGGCGTAGTGCGGCGTCCACACGCCTGCCGCCTTCAGCTCACGCGTGATGAGCTGGTCGACCCGCTGGGCGGCGGTCCAGGCGTCGAGAAAGACCATGGGGTTGCGAGGCACTTTCCAGATAGTACGGATCCGTAGTGATGTAGTCCGAATCCGTGCTATTTTCTGAACATGCCGAAGGCGCTCGCTGTCGGTCTCGTCCTGATCGTGGTGTCGGGCGTAGCCGCGGCCGAGGCGAAGCGCAAGCCTCGCCCGGTCAGGATCGTCGAGCCCGGGGCGCTCGCATTCGACTACCAGCGGAACGACCTGCTCGTCGCCGACCGGAAGCTGAACCGGGTCGTCCGGATCGACCTCTCGACGGCGAAGCGCCGTGTCGCGGTCACCGGGCTGCGTGGCATCGTCGGGCTGGCGTACGACGACATGGCTCGGCTGTACGTCGCTGCGGGCGATCGGATCTACCGCGTCTCAGGAGGTCGCAAGACCGTCGTGGCCGGCAACGGCCAGAGGGGACACACGGGCGACGGCGGCCCGGCGACGGCGGCGTCCTTCGGCGGCATCGGCGGCTTCGAGGTCGACCACGACGAGAGCGTCGTCGTGTCCGAGTACGACAATTGGATCCGCTTCATCGACTCCAACGGTTCCGTGAGCACGATCGCCGGCAACGGCGAGGAGGGCTATGCGGGTGACGGAGGCCCGGCGCACCAGGCCGTGCTCCGTCACCCGCACGACGTGGCGCTCCGCGTCGATCGCGAGGTGATCGTCGCCGACTCGCACAACGGGGTGCTGCGGCGAATCGATCCCTCGGGCACGATCACGACCTTTGCGACCGGGTTTCTGTCCCCGATCGCGGTCAAGGGCGGCGCGGGCAACACGCTGTACGTCGCAGACGGTGGGCAGAACGCGGTGTTCCGCCTCTCGGCCGACGGACACTCCAGGCGGCGCATCGTCCGCGCGGACGGGCCGATCAACCTGGCCGTCGGCGACAAGGGCAACGTGTACGTCTCGGAGATCGCCGGCGCCCGCCGCGTGTTGCGGGTCTCCCCATCCGGACGCGTTCGTGTGCTGGTCCGCTAGACGAGCAGGCCGGTCACGTACATGACCGCGATGCCGGCGAGGTAGCCGCCGACCACGTATCCGGAGCTCAGCCCACCCGGCGCCCTGCGCGCGACGTAGCGACCGACCTCGACCACGACCTCGAGCGCCGCTCCGGCGGCGCCCGCGAAGAAGAGGACGCCGAGCACGTCGCTCGTCACGAAGCCGCCGAGCCAGGCGCCGGGGATCGCGGGCGCGCCGGCGATCAGCGCAAGAATCGCGAGGCGTCTGAGCGAGACCCTCCCGCCCTCGGCGATCGGCGTCGCGATCCCGAGCCCCTCGGTGACGTTGTGGACCATGAAGCCGACGACGAAGAACGTCCCGAGCGCGAGCTCACCGAGCGCGAACGACGTTCCGATCGCGAGCCCCTCCCCGAGGTTGTGTAGCCCGATGCCGATGGCGACGAGAGTGGCGAGTGCGAGGCCCCCGACGGTTCCCTCGCGCGACCCGAGCCGTCGGGACAGCAGCGTCAGGAACAGGTAGGTCGACGTGACGCCGAGGAGCACGAGGCCCACGCCGCCGATGCCGCTCGGCAGCGCCGCCTGCAGGTCGAACGCCTCCGCGAGGGCCTCGAAGGCGAGGAAGGTGAGCAAGCCGGCGGTGAGCGCCATGAACGCGGCGAGCCACTGCGGGCTCGCTCGGCGCAGCGACGGAAGCCAGGCCAGCCCGAGCGCGACCGGTACGACGCCGACGAGGAGCCCGATTACGCCGTAGCCGAGGAATCCCTTCGCCGAGGCCTGCGGCGTCTCGACCGCGGCCGCGATCTCCTTCGTGGTCTGGATCCCCGTCGAGCTCGTGACGCCGACGCTCAGCGGCTCCCCGTCGACCCAGTCGAAGGGGACCACGATCGTGGTCGAGCGCAGTCGCCCGATCGTCCGGTCGCCGTCGAGCGTGTACGGGACGACGGCGTCGTCGACCGTGACCGTGGCGATCGTGATGTCCTCGCGCTGCGGGTTCGTGACCTTGACCTTGATCTCGCCCGGGCGGAACTCCACTCGCCGCACGTCGAGCTCGTCACGCGGCGGCGGGTTCTGCCCGACGAGGTCGAGCAGCGAGCTGCCGGTCGAGACGAAGAGCGCGATCGCGCCGACGAGCGCCACGATCGGAAGCAGCGCCCAGAGGCGCCAGTGCGCGCCGCTGAGCTTCGCTGCCAACGACCCCGATTCCACGTCAGTCACTCACTTCGAAGAAGCCCATCCAGCCGAGCTCGGCGAACTCGCTCTGGTGCGCATGGAACATGAAGACCCCGGTGTTGTGGAACTCGATCTCCATGATCCCGCGCTCCCCCTGGCAGAGCATCACGGTGTCCGTGTACTCGAAGTGGTCGGTCGAGCCGGTGGGGTAGTAGCGGAAGAACTCCCCGTGCAGGTGCAGCGAGTTGATGAGGTCGAACTCGGTCAGGTTCGCGAGGTAGATGCGGACGAGCTCGCCCTTCTTCACCTTGATCGGGTACTTCGCGTAGTAGAAGGCGCGACCGTTGACCGTGTAGAAGTTGTTCTCGCCGTCGCCGTCCGTGTCGTACCCGTTCATGACCATCACGAGCTCGCGCGCCGGCGGCCGGGGCTCCTTCGGGTCGATGATGAAGGCGCCGTAGAGGCCCTTGTGGATGTGCTTCTTGAGCGGGGTTGCGTGGCAGTGGTAGAGCTGCATCCCGTACGGACGCGCCGGGAACTCGTACACGAGCGAGTCGCCCGGCTGGACGATCTCGAAGACACCGTCCATGTCGCCCGGGTGGATGCCGTGGAAGTGGATCGTGTGCGGGTGCGAGCCGCCGTTCGTGAAGTTGACGCGGAGGATGTCGTCCTCGGTTGCGCGGATGACCGGCCCCGGGACCGTGCCGTTGTACGTCCAGGCGTCGAAGAAGACGCCCTGGGCGACCTCGATCCGGCGGTCGACCGCGACGACGTCGTACGCGCGGACACGCCCCGCCTTGTACGGGAGCGCGGGCGGCGGGACGAGGAGGTCGTCCTGGTCGTGCGGCCCACCGGGCGCCGGCGCCTCCGCGCCGATCATCGCGGCATGGCCTTCGAGCGGCTTATCGTGGCCGAGATGCGTCGCGGAGCGCTCCCCCCGGGCCGTGCTCGGCCAGGCGAGCTTCGCCAGTGGGGCGGCGGCGACGATCGGAAGCGATCCGGCCAGAACCTGTTTGCGAGTGAAATTTTTAGCCATGTCGAACTTCTAAGTTAGAGTATAGGTGATGATCCGCGATCTGACAGACGCGATGCAGGACTACTTGAAGGAGATTCACAAGCTCCGGATGGAAGGCCGTCGCGCGACGACCTCGGCGATCGCCGAGCGCATGGGCGTGCGCCCGCCGTCGGTGACCGCGATGCTCAAGCGCCTCTCCGCGCTCGGCCTGGCGACGCACGTCCCCTATCGCGGCGTCGAGCTGACACCGGCCGGCGAGCGGGTCGCGCTCGAAGTGATCCGGCACCACCGGCTGCTCGAGCAGTACCTTGCGGAGTCGCTCGGCTTGAGCCTCGACGAGGTGCACACGGAGGCCGATCGGCTCGAGCACGCGCTGTCGGAGGAGCTCGAGGCCCGGATCGACCGCTCGCTCGGGTTCCCGACGCACGACCCGCACGGCGACCCGATCCCGGACGCCCGCCTCCGCATCGACCGGGCGCGCCTGCGCACGCTCGCGAGCCTGGAGCCCGGCGACGAAGCGACGATCCGCCGGGTCCCGGACGGCGACGACGAGCTGCTCCGCTACCTGAAGAAGCTCGCGCTCGTCCCGGGGAAGAAGGTGAAGCTCCGGGCGGCGGAGCCCTTCGGCGGCCCGCTCACGGTTCGCGTCGGCAAGAGCGAGCACGCGATCTCGAGAGAGCTCGCAGCCGGCATCGGCGTCGCCTGACGCCCGGCCGCGGGGCTAAAGAAGCCGTGTCCTCGTGCCGATTATCGTCACGTGACCGGTGGCGAGATCATCCGGCGGAATCGCTCTTCCCGCGCTCGGCTGGCGGCCGTGGTCGTTCTCGTGTGCGCGCTGGCCGGCCTGGGCGGCGGCTCGGCGATCGCAGGCTCGCAGGCGGCGAACGGGAGAATCGCGTTCGTCAGCGACGGCGCCTGCCGGTTCGACCCTGCGGTGAAGAACGAGGACGTCTTCTCGATGGCGGCGGACGGCACCGGCAGGGCAAATCTCAGCCGGAACGCCAATCCCGACTCGTCGCCGGCTTGGTCGCCCGACGGGATGAGCCTCGCGTTCACTCGGCCCGGGAAGGGTGGCGGCGAGGACGTCTTCGTGATGAACGCGAACGGAACGGGCCAGCGCAACCTCACTCGCAGCTCTCCCGACGATGCGAACCCGGACTGGGCGCCAGACGGCTCGAGAGTCGCCTACGACGTCGGTGGGGCGCAGATCTTCGCCTCGGGCGCCGACGGAACCGCGATGCAGCGGTTGATCCCGGGAGGTTTTGCCCCGTCCTGGTCGCCGACCGGCCTCCAGATCGCCTACACGCAGAACGTCGAGCCGTCGAACTCGGAGATCTTCGTGGCGAACGCCGACGGAACCGGGATCCGAAACCTGACGAACGCAACGAGCTACGACGACGACGGCGCCGCCTGGTCGCCCGACGGGACGAAGATCGCGTTCACCCGCTACATCGGCGCGGCCGGCGAGATCTTCGTCATGAACGCCGACGGCAGCGGGCTCATGAACTTGACGAACGATCCCTCGAGCGACTCGGAGCCAGCCTGGTCGCCCGACGGCACGAAGATCGCCTTCAGCACGAACCGCGGCCCGACGGGGGACACCGAGATCTTCGTCATGAACGCTGACGGGAGCAATCTCGTCAACCTCACGAAGAGCCCGGCGAACGAGACGGATCCCGACTGGCAGCCCGTCCTGGGGACGCCGGCGCCGACCCCGGGCCCCGAGCGGTTCTGCAAGGTGCCGAACCTCGCCGGGAAGGCCCTCAGGCCGGCGCGCGCGGTGCTGAAGAAGGCCGGCTGCGTCGCCGGCACCGTCAGGTACGCGCGCTCGAAGCGCCCGCGGGGTCGCGTCGTCCGCCAGACGCCGCGTAAGGGCGTGCGTCTCTGCCTCGGCGTCCGCGTGAACGTGGTCGTCAGCCGCGGGCTCCGCTAGGAGAGGTCCCGGGCCACGGGCCCGGGGCTCGCGCAAAGTGCTTTGCCTTTGCGCGACGAAAAGCACGCCTGCCGAGGAACGACAGACCTATTTCCCCGCCCCGTCTGGGGTCGTGAAGGTCGCTGGCCCGAAGCGCTCGAGGCTTACACGTCCTCCGACCGCCGCCGGTCCGGCAAGTACCATCCTCCCGTGCGGAGGACATGTCTCGCGGCGGCGGCGCTCGTCCTCCTGCTCGTCAGCGGAGGGGCCGAGGCTCAGTCTCCCAGTGGGTGGCACACCTACGGGAACGGCCCGGCGCGGAGCTCGATGACCGACACGTCGCTCCTGCCGTCTGCGGTTCGGCCCGCGTGGTTCACGCCGGTCGCGGGCCGCATCAGCTCGCAGGCGCTCGTCGCCGAGGACGTCCCGGCCCCGGGCCAGCGGACTGTCTACGTGGCGACGTCGAGGGGCGTCGTCTACGCCCTCGGGGAGAACGGTTACATCCGCTGGCGGGTCGAGCTCGGACAGCTCGACCGCATCTGCCAGCAGATCGACGGCTACGGGGTCACAGGCACGGGCGTCATCGACCCCGTCACGCACGCGCTCTACCTCGCCGATGCGTTCGGGCGCCTGCACGCGCTCGACCTCGTCACCGGTGCGGAGCGTCCGGGCTGGCCGGTGCAGCTCTACACGGACCATCGCAGGGAGCTCGTCTGGGGGGCGATGGCCCTTGTGAACGGCTCGATCTACGTCGGCACAGGCTCGTACTGCGACCGGCCGATGGTAGGCAAGGTGCTCCGCGTCGACCTGGCCACGAAGCAGGTCTCGCGCTGGGTCTCGGTGCCCTTGCGGCTCGGTGGCGGAGGCAGTGTGTGGGGCTGGGGAGGCGTCGCCTACAACCCGTCGAGCGGCTCGCTCTTCGTGGTGACCGGAAACGCGTTTCGCGGCGGCACGAACGTCGGCAAGCGCTTCAAGGAGTCGGCGGGCTACGGCGAGCACATCGTGGAGCTCTCGCTCGACCTCACCGTGCGGGGGGCGCACCATCCGCCCGAGATGCGCGGGCTCGACATCGGCTTCGCCGGCTCGCCGGTCTTCTTGAGCAATCGCTTCTGCGGGGACCTCGTCGCCGCGGTCAACAAGGACGGCTTCATCTACGTCTGGCGGGCCACGGACGTGGCCGCCGGGACGCTTTTCAGGTTGCGGCTCTCCAACCCGACGACCTCCGCTCCGCTGCTCTCGCAGCCGGCCTACTCCCCGCGAACCGGCGCCGTGTACGTCGCCACGCCCGGCCGGCTCGTTCGCGTCGACGTCACGAGCCGCTGCCGGGGGCGCGTGACGTGGGGAAGGAAGGTCGGCAACGGCCTCTTCAACGGGTCGCCGACGATTGCCGGTGACATCGTCTGGCTGGCGGAGAACGCCAACCGGGGCACGTCGCTCCTCGGCTTCGACGCGCGGAGCGGAGCGAGGCGCTACCGGGCGCGACTCGCCGGCCCGACCTACAGCGCCCCGACGGTCGTCGGCGACCGGCTCTACGTGGGCACGTACATCGGAGGCGTCCAGGCCTTCGCGCTCGCCTCCGGGCTCAAGCGGCCCGTCGGCACCGGGGAAAGCCCGCTGCCCGAGCACAGGAGCTTCTCCAGCCCGCTCAACGGCTGGGTCAGCCGCGAGGACGGCGTGTACGCAACCGAGAACGGCGGCGCCACGTGGCGGCTGCTCTACCCGCGAAGCGCGATCCGGGTCGCGCGGGTCTCGCCGCTGACGGGGATGGTTTCCCTCGGCGATCGGGCGCTGCGCTGCGCCTGCCGCCAGCGTCGCCTCTGGACCCCGGACGGGGGCGTGAGCTGGCGCCCGACCTCGGAGGCGGTCGGAACGGGGTTCGTCGGGTCCGCGGGAACGCTCTGGTGGTGGCGTGGAGGACGGCTTTTCCGGGCTAAGCACTGGCCGCCGGGCGCGGCGGGCCTCAAAGGTGTCCGGGTCGCACGGCTGCCCGGAGTGATCGTCGATGCCCGAGCCGTTCCCGGCGGCGTCGTCGCTCTCGTCAGCAACCGGGTCGCGGGCCTCGGCTTCGACCGGCGGCCGCGGCTCATGCTCGTGCAGCGGCGCCGCAAGGTGAGGATCTTGCGCCTGCCCTGGGTTCGGGGGGAGGTCGTCGCGCGCTCGGTCGACGTCGCCTGGCCCGCGATGACGGTGCGGGCCTACGACGGCGTGGGGTTCACGCGCCGTGAGGAAGGCTCGATCGAGTGGAGGACGATCGACGGCGGCGCGAAGTGGATCGTCAGCCGGCGGTAGCGGGCTGCAGGACTTGAAAGAGCGCTACCGGCGCAGCCTGGCGACGGCCTGCCTGAGGGCCCGGCGCTCCTCGGCGAGGGCCCGGAACGACACCGCAAAGCGCTTCTCGCCTTCGTCCGTGAGCGCGATGTTGGCGACACGGCCGTCGACCGCGGACGTGGTGCGCCGCACGAGGCCTGCGCGCTCCACGCGGTTCACGAGCTCGGTCACGGTGCTCTGCGCGAGATGCATTCTCTTCGAGAGCTCTCCCACAGTCGCCTGCTCGGCGCCGCCCTGCGAGCCCTTGACGAGCAGAAGGAGCAGGTACCACTGGGGCGTGAGCCCCGCGCTCCTGGCGACGCGCTCGGTGCCTCGCTGAAACGCTCGCAGCGCCACTCGAAAATCCGCCGCGCGCTGCACGTCCTCGAGGGACGGTTCCCCAGTCGGCCGGCCGCCCATCTTTGGGAACAGTATCGCGCTGCGATACGACTAGCCCGTCCGCGAAGGGGCAACAGCCGGCGGTAGATGCTCGGGGAGCTGACCGTCGTACGCCAGCTCGACGGCCGGCGTTTTCGGCCGCCACACCTGGGTAGTTCGAGAAGCGATGAAAGTCGTCGCCCTGACCGGCGCTTCGGCGGGTGTCGGACGCGCCACGGCCCGCCGGTTCGCCGAGAGCGGCGCCCGCCTCGGTCTCATGGCACGTGGCACAGAGCGGCTCGAGGCGACGGCGGCCGAGGTCGAGCAGCTCGGAGGCGAGGCGCTTGCCCTTTCGCTCGACGTCGCCGATGCCCAGGCGGTCGAGAACGCCGCCGGTGAGATCGAAGAGCGCTTCGGCCCGATCGAGGTCTGGGTGAACAACGCGATGGCGACCGTCTTCGCTCCCCTGAAAGACGTCACCCCGGAGGAGTTCAGGCGCGCGACCGAGGTCACCTACCTCGGCTGCGTCTGGGGGACGATGACCGCGCTCCGGCGGATGCTCCCGCGCGACCGCGGGACGATCGTCCAGGTCGGCTCGGCCCTCGCGTACCGCTCGATTCCGCTCCAGGCCGCGTAC
>DASTYD010000159.1:0-2459 GCA_035765175.1 Gaiellaceae bacterium | reverse complement strand
GCAACCGTCGGCGTCGCGCTCGCTTTGCTCGCACTGTCCGGCTGCGGGGGCGGCGGAACGCTCTCGAAGGAGGAGCTTCAGAAGCAGTACGAGGCGATCCAGTCACTCGCGGCTGAGGGCGCGCTCGTGGCAGACGGCGTGGCCGACGATCGGACGACGGAGACGTTCGTGGCCGTGCACTCGCTGTACCTGAGCGAGGCCGCCCGCAAGGTCGAGACCGATCTCAGGTCCGCGAACGGGCCCCGGCAGGCGGTGAGCCTGGCCCGGCAGGTCGCCGATGACCTCGACCGCCTCCACGAAGAGCCGGACGATCCCGCGCTCGCCCGTCGACTCAGCGAGCAGCTCCAGGCCTCCGCCGCCGACGCGGAAGAGCGGGCGAAGTGAAGAAGATCTTCCAGGTCGCGCTCGGGATCCTGGCTGCGATCGGCGGGTTCGTCGACATCGGCGACCTGGTCTTCAACGTCCAAGCAGGCGCGAAGCTCGGCTACCAGCTCCTCTGGGTCGTCGTCGTCGGGGTGGTCGGGATCATCGTCTACTCGGAGATGTGCGGACGCGTTGCCGCGGTTTCGAAACGCCCTGTCTTCGATGCGATCCGTGAGCGTCTCGGCTTCGGTGTCGGGCTCGGTGCTCTGTTCTCGTCGCAGGTGGTCAACCTGATGACGCTGGCCGCCGAGGTAGGCGGTGTTGCGCTCGTCCTCCAGCTGCTGTCGGGGTTGCCGTACCGAGCCTTGATCGTGCTCGGAATCGCCGCGCTCGCGGTCGTGATCTGGGTCTCGCCGTTCGACTGGATCGAGCGAATCTTCGGGTACGGCGGCCTGGCGCTCCTCGTATTCGCGGTGGCGGCGATCAAGCTCCACCCGAACTGGGGTGACGTCGCGTACGGGTTCGTGCCTCACGTGGACACTCCGGACAAGCTCGTCTACGCCTATTTCGCAGTCGGGCTGCTCGGCGCGGCGATGACGCCGTACGAGGTCTACTTCTACTCGTCGGGTGTCGTCGAGGAAGGCTGGACGCCAAAGGACCTGGGGCTGAACCGCGCCAACTCGATGATCGGGTACGGCCTCGGCGGATTCCTCTCGTTCGCGCTCATGATCACGGCCGGCGCGCTCTTCCTGCCGCTGGGCGTCGAGCCCGAGCTCATCGGCACGGTTGCGCTGGGCGCGCAGGTGCCTCTGGGCCAGATCGGCCTCCTCCTTGCGCTCGTCGGAATCCTCTTCGCGGTGGGAGGTGCCGCGATCGACACGTGCTTCTCCGGCGCGTACAACGTTGCGCAGTACTTCGGCTGGGAGTGGGGGAAGTACCGCAGGCCGAGCGGCGCGCCCCGCTTCACGATCGCCTGGATCGTCCTCCTTGCGCTCGCCCTGCTCGTGATCATGTCGGGCATCGATCCGGTGATGCTCACCGAGTACGCCGTGATCTTCTCGGTCGTCGCGCTGCCGCTCACCTACATTCCGATCCTCCTCGTCGCGAACGATCGCGCCTATATGGGCCGCTACGTCAACGGGCGGTTGGCGAACACCTTCGGCCTGATCTACCTCGTCGTCATCCTCGTCGTCGCCGTGTCCGCAATCCCGCTGATGATCCTCTCGCACCAGGGGCAGGGATGACGGATCTCGATCTCGGGCTGGGCCTCCTCGATCACCAGCTGTTGGACTCGGAGGGCCGCCGGTGCGGAAATGTCGACGACCTCGAGCTCGAAGGCATCGGAGAAGGAGAGCCGCGCGTGACGGCCATCCTCAGCGGCCCTCCGGTCTGGCGCGGTCGCGGACGGCTCGGGCGCCTGGCGTCCTGGATCGCGTCGGGCAGCACCGTCCGGGTGCCATGGGAAGAGGTCGAGAGAATCGAGGCGGCCGTGCATCTGAGGAAGACCTGCCGCGAGCTTCGGCTGGGACGAGGAGACGATCGAGCCCGGCCGTGGATCGAGAGGATTCCGGGTTCCTGATGCGCGTCTCGGACCTGCTCAACGTCGAGGTTCGCACCGAGTCGGGTGAGCGGCTCGGACGTGTCCACGACCTCAGGGCGGAGCTGACGCCGCGCACGCTGAAGGTGAAAGGACTGGTGGTCGGAGGGCTCGGCCTACTCGAGCGGCTCGGCCTCGGCGCGCCCCGGTCAGGAGCGAGGATCCGCACTCGAGACGTCGTCCCCTGGTCTGCCGTGATCAGAGCTGATCGCCGCGGGATTGTCGTCCGCGACGGGACGAAGCCGTCGTAGGCTTTCCACCTGTCTCTCTATCTGACCGAAGCCGAGATCGGCAAGCTGCTCACGCCTGCGGACGCGCTCGAGTCGGTCGAGGCCTGCTTCGAGCGGATGGCGCGCGGCGCGGTCCAGAACAGGCCGCGCACACGGATGCGGCTCGACGACGGCGCGTTCGCCGTGATGTCCGCCGCCGACGAGGAGCTCGGCCTCGCCGGGCTCAAGTCGTACACAGCGCTTCCAGGCGGGACCCCGTTCGTCGTCGT
>DASTYD010000158.1:0-5217 GCA_035765175.1 Gaiellaceae bacterium | reverse complement strand
CCGGACAAGGTCAAGGTGCCCGGCACCCAGGAGCGCCAGGGCCAGTACTTCGTCAACTACGTCAAGCAGCAGCTGATCGACAGCGACGATTACGGGCCCGGCGACGTCTTCGGCGGCGGCCTCCGCGTCTACACGACGCTCGACACCCGGCTCCAGAAGCTTGCGCGCGCGTCGATCGCCAAGGTGCTCAAGGACCCCGACGGGCCCCAGGCAGCGCTCGTCGCCATCAATCCGAAGGACGGGTCCGTGCTGGCGATGGTGGGCGGCTCGAACTACCGCGAGAGCCAGTTCAACCTCGCCGTCCAGGGCGAGCGGCAGCCGGGGTCGGCCTTCAAGCCCTTCGTCCTCGCGGCCGCTCTGAACGAGGGCCTCTCCCCCGCCACCCAGTTCGTGTCCCAACCGACCGCGATCCCGCTCGGCAACAAGCTGTGGCAGGTGAACAACTACGAGGGCTCGTACCTCGGCTCGATCAACCTCGAGACCGCGACGATCCACTCGGACAACTCGGTCTACGCGCAGCTGACCTCGCTCGTGGGGCCGCAGAACGTCGCCCGGATGGCCCGCAACGCGGGGATCCGGAGCAAGCTGAACAGCTACTTCGCGATCGGGCTCGGAGCCGAGGCGGCGAACCCGCTCGAGATGGCGCGCGCGTTCTCGACGTTCGCGAACGGCGGGCAGCGCGTCGACGGGTCGATCCTCGGCAACCAGCCGCGGGCGATCAAGCAGATCGGCACCGGAAAGAACAAGAAGGTCAACGAGCCGGTCGGGCGCCGCATTCTCAGTCCTCAGAACACCGCGATCCTGAACTCGATCCTCCAGAAGGTCGTGACGCAGGGGACCGGTCGCCGAGCCGCGCTCTCAGACCGACCCGTCGCCGGCAAGACCGGGACGACCGAGAACTACGGCGACGCGTGGTTCGTCGGGTCGATCCCGCAGCTGACGGTCGCCGTCTGGGTCGGCTATCCGCGCGAGCTCCGGCCGATGGAGACCGAGTACCACGGCGAGCCCGTCGCGGGCGGCACGTTTCCGGCCGAGATCTGGCACACGTTCGTGCAGGAGGCGCTGAAGAGGGACATCGAACACCCCGAGCCGCAGTCGTTCCCGTCCACGTACGTGCCGTACGCGTCGCCGCGCGAGGTCGTGTTCCGCGACGGCAAGCTGCAGGTCGACAACGGCAACTGCCACTCGCCGAAGGCGGTGCTCTTCTTCTCCGGGCAGGAGCCGCGAAAGACGGCGAACTGCAGGCCGAACGAGGTCGAGGTCCCCGACATGGTCGGTCAGCCGGTGGAGGTTGCGCGAAGCCGGATCACGGGCCAGCCGCTGACTCCGTCGATCGTCTACAAGGTCGCGAAGCCGGGCCAGAAGGTGAACGTCGTGCTCGGCCAGCAGCCCCGGACGGGCCGTCTCTCGGCGTACGACCACGTCACGCTCATCCTCGCGAAGCCGACCCACGGCGTCGTCCCACGGCTCGTCGGGATGCCGCTGGAACGAGCTCAGGCCAAGTGCGAGCGGCGCGGCCTCAAGGTCGAGGTCGAGGAGACGTCGCAGGGCCCGCCGGGACGGGTCATGTTCCAGCTGCCAAGGGCCGGTGTCGCGGCGGCGCCGGGAATGACCGTCAGGATCGCCGTCGCGGCCTGATCGGCCTGCTCAGAAATCCCGAGCCGGATTCCGCGTAGCGCCAGGGGCGGTCGGCCGCCTTCGTGATGCCGACCCGGAGCCCACGCTCGACGGCGACATCGTCTCCCGCGTGGAGCTCGAACGGCGGTTCGTCGAGCGGCGCGCCGTCGTGCTCCCGCGTGATCCCGAGCGCCTGACACAGTCGGCCGGGGCCCGCTGTGAGGAGCCTCGGCTCGCCGGTGGCACGTCGGGCGGCCATCGCGTCCAGGCCCGTGGTTGGCTCGAGGGCGCGGATGAGGACCGCGCTCGCGACGCCTTCGTCCTCGCAGACGAAGTTCAGGCACCAGTGGATCCCGTACGAGCGGTACACGTACGCGTGACCGGCCGGGCCGAACATCGACGCGTTGCGTGCAGTTCGCCCCGCGTAGCCGTGCGCGGCCGGGTCCTCGTGGTCGTATGCCTCCACCTCGACGATGCGGCCGCCGGCGCCGTCGACGAGGAGCGTCACGCCCACGAGCTCGGGAGCGACGTCGTGCACGCTTCGCGCGAAGAAGTCCCGCCGGAGCTTCATTCGCGCTTCGGGCTCCTGCTGTCGTAACGAACGAGCGCCGGCAGGGCCAACGCGCAGACTGCGGTGCCGATCACGGTGAGCACGCCTCCGGAGACGATCGAGGCGCGAACACCGGCGAGCGAGGCGACGATGCCGGCCTCGACGTTCCCGATCTCGGGTGCGCCTGCGACCTGGGCGAGCTCGATTCCCGAAAGCCGTCCGCGCAGCGTGTCCGGGGTCACCGTGAGGAGGATGTTCCCGCGGAGGACGGCGCTGATGAAGTCGGCGGCGCCGGCCAGCGCGAGGAAGAAGAGCGCCATCACCACCGACTGCGCGAGCCCGACGAGGGCGATTGCGGCGCCCCAGGCACCTGCCGCGATGCACACGGCCACACCCTGCCGGCGGATCGCGCCCATCCAGCCGGAGGTCAGCGACGCCACGAGGGCGCCGGCAAACAGCGACGAGTACATGAGGCCGAGCACGGTCGGGCCGCCGCCGAGCTCGTCGGCGAAGGCCGGGAAGAGCGCGCGGGGCATGCCGAAGATCATCGCGATCGTGTCGACGACGAAGATGCCGAGCAGCACCTTCTTGTGCAGGACGTACCGGAAGCCGTCGAGGATCGACTGCAGGCTCGGACGATCCGCATCCGGTGACGCCGGGATCTTGGGCAGGAGCCAGATCGCGAGCAGGGACGCCCCGAACGTCGCGGCGTCGATCCCGTACGCCCCCGGCAGGCCGAACACAGCGATCAGGAGACCCGCGAGCGCAGGCCCGACGACGCGGGCGAGCGTGAAGACGACGTCCTCGACCGCGATCGCCGCCAGCAGTTGATCCTCGCCGACGAGCCGCGGGGTCAGCGCGTTCCTGGCCGGCCGCTGGAAGCCGTAGGCCGCCGTGCCCAGCGTCTCACCCGCGTAGAGCGCCCAGATCTGCGGGTCTGGCAGCAGGGAGTTCGCGAGCAGCCCGAACGTGACCGCGAGCAGGGCGACGTCCGAGAGGAGCAGCAGGCGTCGCCGATCGACGAAGTCGGCGACCGCACCGCCGTAGATGGGAACGACGAGGAGCGGGACGAGCGCGGCGATCCCGAGCAGGCCGACGGCGAGCGTCGAGCCCGTCTCCTCGTAGAGCTGGAACGGGATCGCGACCGTCGTGATCTGGCTCCCGATGGCCGAGATCCCGGTGCCGAACCAGAGCCGGCGGAAGTCGCGTGAGGAGCGAAGCGGCCGGATGTCGACCGCGATCCGAGCGAACAGGCCGCGCTCCGGCGGTTCGGGACGGCCGATGTCCGTCAACTAGAACAGTTGGTCGTCGTCCGCTGGGCGGGACGTCTTCTCGAGCAGCCGACGGGCGCGGCGGCCGAGGTCGTTCAGGTCGACGCGGCCCTTGTCCGCGTCCTCGACGATCCGCTCGGCGAGCTTCAGGGCCTCGTCGATGATCGGCGCGCCGATCGCAGCGTCCTGTCCCATGTCGTGGAGGATCGTCCGCTCGGTGCGGCCGGCGATGATCGGGTCCGGGACGCCCTCGATCCAGACGCGCGTCCGGTGGCCTCCACCCCGGTCCTTGCCTGTGATCGGCTCGACGGCGTAGATCTTGTCCGCCCGCGCGTACTTCCCGAAGCCGAGGAAGATCATCCGGCCGCCGTCAGCCATGCGAGAAGTATCTCCGTTCGGGGTCAGACCCCGCCAAAAGTCTGTGCCAACTTCGTAACGGAACTGCCGACGGTCGGATAGCAGAGCGATCTCGTACGCCGCGAAACACGTACTTGTAAAGGGGTCTGACCCCTACAGGGAGTCGCGCAGGGCCTCGACTACGAGCTCCTGGTCGGCGGCCTCGAGGTGCGGGAAGAACGGGAGCGCCAGCGTGCGCGAGCACGCGTCCTCGGCGACCGGGCACATGCCCTCGGCGAACCCGTACCGCTCGCGCAGGTACGGCTGGAGATGCACCGCGGGCACGTAGAGGCCCGCCTCGATCCCCTGCTCGGCTAGCCGCTCGATGACCGCGTCGCGCTTGACCCCCGGTGCGACCTTGACGACGTAGACGAACCACGAGCGGACATGGTCCGCGTCGTCTGCGAGCGGCGGCTCCACCCAGTCGACTCCGGCGAGGAGCTCCGTGTACCGCGCCGCAGCATCGTTGCGCATCGCGAGCATCCGGTCGAGCTTCTCGAGCTGCCCGATACCGAGCGCGGCCTGCAGGTCGGTGATTCGGTAGTTGAAGCCGAGCCGGACGTGGTGGAACCAGCGCGAGTCGTAGGAGCGGCCCTGGTTGCGAAGGCTCACGACCAGCTCGCGCTCCTCCTCGGAGTGCGTCGTGACCATGCCGCCCTCGCCCGTCGTCATCTGCTTGTTCGGATAGAAGCCGAAGGCGCCCGAGACGCCGTGCGACCCGACTGGTGCTCCCTTGTACTCGGCACCGAGCGCCTCGCACGAGTCGTCGATCAGCCAGAGCCCGTGCCGTTCCGCGATCGCACGCAGCTCCTCGAGCTCGCACGGGTACCCGAACATGTCGACGACGACGATGCCCTTCGTCCGCTCGGTGATCGCAGCCTCGACGGCCGCGGGATCGAGATTTAGCGTCTGCGGGTCGACGTCCGCGAACACCGGCCGCCCGCCCTCGAAGATGAAGCAGTTCGCGGTTGCGACGAACGCGATCGGGGACGTGATCACCTCGTCGCCCTCCTCGACGCCGGCGATGTGACAGAGCATGTGCAAGCCCGCCGTTCCGCTGGAGACAGCCGCCGCGTACGGCGCGCCGACCCGCTCGGCGAAGAGCTCCTCGAAGCGCTCGATCGCCGGCCCGAGCGAGAGCCGCCCGGAACGGAGCACCTCGGCGACGAGCTCGACGTCGCGCTCGTCTATGTAGGGCCGAGAGAGCGGGACCCTGGTCTCGGTCTTCACGCCTCCGCTGGCGCCGCGTTCCCGATCTTCGCGTACTCGAGCCACTGCGCCCAGCGCTCGCTCTTGCCGCGACACGTGTCCAGGTACGCCGTCTGCAGCTCCGTCGTGACGGGCCCCGGCGGCCCGATCTTGCGGTCGTCGACCTCGCGGATC